>JAZNHI010000133.1:0-7357 GCA_045576895.1 Clostridia bacterium
GCGGCATGCGTCGATCAAAGTGGGCGTCGTGGCGAAGATCACCTGCGCGCCGTCCGTGACCGCCCGATCGAAGAGCGCGTCGGCGTCGGTCCCGGCGTCGGCAATGTATGCCTGCGTTGTGATCTTGCCCGCAAGCTCCCGATCTGCAAACAGCCGTCCCTGTTCATGCCCGCGGACCCAGTTCGAATCCTCCGGCGCGTATTCGTGGATGAAAGCCGCGGAAAGCTGCGTCGGCAGGAACATCGCATTGTAGAGACGGGCGAGCAGCGTTTTTCCGGCGGGTTCGGCTTCCGCCGCGGCAGGCGCGTCCGCTTCGGTCGCCACGGTCACGTCCGCTTCGACGTCGGTCACGCTCGCGTTCAGAGAGGCAAGCAGCGTGTCGGGGGAGAGCTTGCCGAGGTCGTTGATCGAGTAAACGGAGATCCACGCAAGGAACGCGTCGGACATGCCGACGCCCTCCGGAAACTTCACACGCGCCGCGGATTCGGCAAAGCGGGTGTAGGCGGAAAGCACGTGCCGCCGCTGCTCCTCGGACCAGACCTCGTCCGGCTCGAAGCCGAGCGCCGCGACAAGCTTGCAGTACCGTCCGGGCTTTGCAAAGCGGAACACATAGGTGCGGGAGAGATGATAGAATTCGAGGAATTCATAGTACAGCCGCGTTTTCGGATCGTCCGAATAGGCAGGCACAATGCGCAGCACGGAGGCGGGAATCGACGGCGCGTCGAAATACCGCATGACGGACAGGCGCTTGTTGCCCTCCTGTACGTAGAATTCGCCGTAGTATTCATAGCAGCGGATCGGATCGCGGATGCCTTCGTCGTCGAGATGCGCCTCGCACAGCGAGATCCACTTTGAGCCGAACTCGGTGTTCGGCTCCGCGAGCGGCATGAAGTCGCGCGAAAAGACGGACCGCCGTCCCGCGCTGACGGTGCCGACGATGCGGTCGGTCGGAACGTTCATCACGCCAAGCTCGACGCGTCCTGCAACGCTCTTTCCGTCCAGAAGATCGTCCAGCACCTGCGGGTACGGCCAGCGATTGCGGTCGACGTCCTCCCGATAGGTTTTCAAAGCTTTTTTATGTGCTGTGCGGTATGCTTCGACCGCTTCGGTTCTGCTCAAAGATGCCGGTTCCTTTCATATATTCTGCGATCATTGTAGCATCATCGCGCGGAAGAAGTCAAGCGGACGCGCGCCGGTTTCGCATCTCGTCCGTTGATTCGACAAGTAAGTATATTTTATGTAAAACGCCTTTTTATCCTTGCAATCCGGGCGAAACGGGCTTATAATAAAACAAATATATGTCTGCCGATATAGGTCCGGATGGATGGCCCGGACGTTTCTACCGCGACGCCGCAGCCGCGACTATTGGGAGATCGGGAAAACGCGAAGCGGGAGCTTGCGCGGTTTCTTGCGATATTGGCAGCAGAGGGATCTGCTGCAATTTTATTTTTACAGGAGGGGACTATGAAAGAACTGAAGGAACGGATCCTCAAAGAGGGCAAAGTGCTTCCGGGCGACATCATCAAGGTCGACGGATTCCTGAACCATCGCGTGGACTGCGAGCTGATGAGCCACATCGCGGACGAGTTCGCAAAGTATTTCGACATCGACAACGTGGATCTTCTGCTCACTGCCGAGGCGAGCGGCATCGCGCTCACCGCGGTCTGCGCGCTGCGCTACGGGAAACCCATGGTCTATGCCAAGAAGGCAAAGAGCGACAACATCGAGGGCGGACTCTTCAAGAGCGAGATCTTCTCCTATACCTATAAGAAGAAGGTCACGCTTCTGGTCGCAAAGGACTGGATCCAGCCCGGCATGCGCGTGCTCGTCGTCGACGACTTCCTTGCCCGCGGCGAAGCGCTCAGAGGTCTCTGCGAGATCGTCGAGCAGGCGGGCGCCGAGCTCGTCGGCATCGGCTGCGCGATCGAAAAGGGCTTTCAGGGCGGCGGCGACCGTCTCCGCGAACGCGGCGTGAATCTGCATTCGCTGGCGATCATCGAAAAAGCAGAGCCCGGCAACATCGTTTTCCGGGAGGATGACTGATGGATACCGTTCTGATCCTCGATTTCGGCGCGCAGTACAGCCGCCTCATCGCGCGGCGCGTGCGTGAGCAGAACGTTTACTGCGAGGTCCTGCCGCATGCCGCGAGCGCCGAAACGATCCGCAGCAAAAATCCGATCGGCATCATCCTTTCAGGCGGTCCGAACAGCGTTTACGCGCCCGGCGCGCCATCGGTCGATCCGGCGCTGTTCA
Source organism: Clostridia bacterium (assembly GCA_045576895.1). Lineage (GTDB taxonomy): Bacteria > Bacillota > Clostridia > Christensenellales > CAG-138 > UBA3792. The sequence goes on from JAZNHI010000133.1 coordinate 2,254, forward strand.
CGCTCGGCATCCCCGTGTTCGGCATCTGCTACGGCTGTCAGCTGATCGCGCATATGCTCGGCGGCAAGGTCGAACCGGACGGCGGCGCGCGCGAATACGGCAAGGCGGAAACGATCTTCGACCGAAAGGATAAGCTGTTCGGAAAACTCCCGGAGACCTCGGTCACATGGATGAGTCACGGCGACTATATCAGCAGGCTCCCCGAGGGATTCAAGCCCGCCGCGACGACCGCGGTATGCCCCACGGCGGCGATCGCCTGCGCGGAAAAACGGTTTTACGGCGTGCAGTTCCATCCGGAGGTGCGCCATACGCAGTACGGACGCGAGCTGATCCGCGCGTTCCTGTTCGACGTCTGCGGCGCGAAGGGCGACTGGACGGTCGGCGATATCCGCACCGAGGCGATCAGAAAGATCCGCGAACAGGTGGGCGACGGCACGGCGCTTCTGGCGCTGTCCGGCGGTGTGGATTCCTCCGTTGCGGCGGCGCTGATGGCGGAAGCGATCGGCGATAAGCTGACCTGCGTGTTCATCGATCACGGTCTGATGCGCAAAAACGAAGGCGACGAGGTCGAAGCCGCGTTTTCGCCGTGGCCGATCCGCTTTGTGCGCGTCGACGCGGAGGAACGGTTCCTCTCGCGCCTTGCGGGCGTGACCGAACCGGAACGGAAACGCAAGATCATCGGCGCGAAGTTTATCCGCGCGTTTGAAGAGGAAGCAAGAAAGATCGGCGGCGCGGATTGGCTTGTGCAGGGTACGATTTACCCGGACGTCATCGAATCGGGGCTCGGCAGCTCCGCGGTCATCAAGAGCCATCACAACGTCGGCGGGCTTCCGGAGGATATCGGATTCAAGGGCATCGTCGAACCGCTGCGCATGCTGTTCAAGGACGAGGTCCGCGCGCTCGGACGCGATCTGGGTCTGCCCGACGCGTTCGTCGAACGACAGCCGTTCCCGGGTCCGGGACTGGCGATCCGCATCATCGGCGAGATCACGCGCGAAAAGCTCGACACCCTGCGCGAAGCGGACGCGATCTTCCGCGAGGAGCTTGCGCTTTCCGGCGTCTCCGGGGAGCTGTCGCAGTACTTTGCGGTGCTGACCTCGATGCGCTCCGTCGGCGTTATGGGCGACGGACGCACCTACGACTATACGCTTGCGCTGCGCGCGGTCAAGACCGACGATTTCATGACGGCGGACTGGGCGCGCATCCCGTACGACGTGCTCGACCGCGTCTCCTCGCGCATCGTCAACGAGGTCAAGGGCATCAATCGCATCGTCTACGACGTCACGTCGAAGCCCCCCGCCACGATCGAGTGGGAGTAAAGCATGCTTCGATTATTTGATGTAGACGAAACCAACTGGATGCAGATTCGTTCGCTGTCCGTCGGCGAAGACCAGGAGGGATTCCTGGACAGCGCCTTAGGGATCCTTGCGCGCGGCTACGTTTACCGCGCAAACCGCGCGCGTGTCATCGGGATCGCGGACGGCGAAACGGCGGTCGGCGTCGCGCTTGTGAAGGATCTCGACGAGGAACCCGCCTGCTACGATCTGCAGCAGTTTCTGATCGATCGCCGCTTTCAGGGGCGGGGGTATGGCACGGAGGCGCTGCGCATGATCCTTTCCGAGCTCGAAGCGGAGCGGAAATACGGCTGCGTCGAGGTCTGCGTGAAGCGGACCGACGCCGCGGCGCTGCGCGTCTATGAAAAGGTCGGGTTTTCAGACACCGGCTATGTCGATCCGGACGCGCCGGACTGTCTGAACCTGATGTACGTTTTCCGATAAAAGAGCGTGAAAAAAGCCCTTTGCCGCACGAAACGGCGAAGGGCTTTTGTGTTATTCTGCGATCCATGTCGCGCAGCGGTTGACCGGCTCCGGGTCGTTTGTGAAGCCCATGGAATGGTAGAGCGCGATCGCGGGTTCGTTGTCGGCGTCGACGATCAGCATCATGCGCTTCGGGCGGTTTTCCTCGATTGCCTTTGCGAGAAGCTTTCTGCCCCAGCCGCGCCGCCGGTATTCCGTCTTGACCAGAAAATCGAACGGCTCGTTCTCCTCGTTGTCCCTGGTCATATCGATGTAGCCTATTACGGTCCCGTCGTCTACCGCGACAAAGACGCGGAAGATGTCCGGAGCTTTCACAACCTTGTCGCCCGTCCAGTAGCAATCCGTGTCGTGCATGGCGATATACTGTTCTTCGTACTGCGCGGACAGCAGTTCGATCCCGGTCGTGTCGACCGCGGGAACTTCGCCGGTGAGGACCATCTTGAACTGCTCCGGATCGAAGGACGCGCCGCGCTTTTCGAGCATGTCGCGAATCGCGTCGTTTTTCGGATGGAACACAAAATCGACGTGATAGCCCGGGCAGTTTGCCGCGAGCCAGTCCGCGATCTCCTCGTATGCTGCGGTCTCGCGCGAAAGCCCCACGAGCATTTCGATGTACCGTTCCTCCTTGATGATCAGGAACACAAACAGCCCCGTCATTACGTCGTCGCGGAACACGCCGAGAGGAACCTGCTGCGGATTGCTCACGGCGCTCAGGAGATTGCATTCGATCTGCTCCTGCGTGGAAAGCATCGGCTCCCGATAGCGGGGGTCGGCGTTGATCGCCTTGATAAAGTCCCAATACGGTTCAAATTCGGTCAGTTCCCGGATCATTTCGGTTCCTCCGTTTCAAAAATGCGGCGCGCGGTCATTCTGCGCGCAGTTCCCAGAACGCGACGGCGGACGCGGCGGCGACGTTCAACGAGTCCACGCCGTGCGCCATCGGGATCTTCACTGCAAAATCGCAGGCGGCGATCGTCTCCTTCGAAAGCCCGTCGCCCTCCGTGCCGAGCACGATCGCAAGGCGTTCGCATTCCTTCAGCCGCGGATCGTCCATCGAAAGCGAATCGTCGACGAGCGCCATCGCCGCGGTTCTGAATCCGTGCGCCCGGAGCAGCAAAAGCCCGCCTTCGGGCCAGTCGGGCAGGACCGTCCACGGGACCTGAAAGACCGTGCCCATGGAGACGCGCACCGCGCGGCGGTTCAAAGGATCGCAGCAGGTGGGGGAGAACAGCACCGCGTCGATGTTCAGCGCGGCGGCGCTGCGTACGATCGCGCCGAGGTTTGAAGCGTCCACGACGCCTTCGAGCACCGCGACGCGCTTCGCATCGGAAAGGATCGTTTCCGGCGCGGGCAGCGGCTTTCTTTTCATGGCAGAGAGCACGCCGCGGGTCAGCGCATAGCCGGTGAGCGATTGTAAGAGCGCGCGTTCGCCGGTGTAGACCGGAATGTTGGGACAGCGCAGGAGGAGGTCCTTCGCGTCGCCCTCGATGTGCTTTTGCTCCATCAGAAAGGACACGGGTTCAAAGCCCGCATCCAGCGCAAGCCGGATCACCTTCGGGCTTTCCGCAATGAAGACGCCCTTTTCGGGCTCCAGACGGTTTCGGATCTGCGCCTCGGTCAGCCGTGCGTACATGTCGAGCGCGGGATCGTCCAGCGAATTGAGAGTTACAATGGTTCCCATAAGATTACTGGTTCAGAATCTGGTCGGAATGCCGATCGACATACTGCATGAGAATCGTCAGCAAAGAGGGGTCAAAGTCATAATATGCGTTGTCCGTCTCCTGCCAGTCGTCGGATGCGCCCGTTTCCGTCGCTTTTCGGAAATTGTCGGCGATCGCGTCGCCTCCGATCCTGCGGATCGCGGATTCCGTTTCTTCGGGCGCGGCGATCGGATCGCTGTCAAAATAGGCGGAATGCCCGCCGTTCTGCATCTCCGCGTCGTACCGAAAGCAGATGACCGCATCGCGCTGCCGTTCGTTCAGAGAAGCGCAATCGCGCATACAGATTTCGGAGATGAATCGATTCCATTGTTTTGCACGTTCGTTCATAGTCATTCCTTTCTGAGAGAGGATCCGCCGCAGGCGGTGATGAGGTGGTATGATTATGATTCTCCGCAGGAGAATCCTCCTGAACGTGCCCGCAGGGCACACATCACTTGCCGAAGGCAAACATCATCGCAAAGCGACATCATGCGCCGCAGGCGTATATCATCGCGAAGCGATAAAAATGCCCCGCCGGGATCGGCAGGGCGGTTGGTCCGTTGCTTATTGCTTGTTCTCGAGGTAGTCGTTGAGCTCCTTGCACAGCTCGTCCGCGTCGATGCCGTGGACGGCGCATGCTTCTTCGAGGTTCTCAAAGTGCGACATTGCGCAGCCGAGGCAGTGCATGCCGGATGCGATCAGAATGCCCGCAAGGTCCTCGTCGATCTCGATGATTTTACGGATGTTCATGTCCTTCGTGATCATGGTGCTATCTCCTTTATTTGTCGGTGGGATTAGTATAACAAGTTCCGACGCGTTTTTCAACACCGGATTGTGATTTTTTCGTGACGCTTACGCCTTTTTCAGGATCCGGAACCCGTTTGCGGGCACGGTGAGCGAAAGCGAGCTGCGCGCTTCGATCGGTTTGCCGGTTTCGTCACGGAACGTTCCGGACAGATCGGGAGCGGTCCCGGCGTCCGGTCCTTCGCGGAACAGTGCGGGGTAGAGCACGGCGCGAACCGGGGCGTCCGCAGCGTTCGCAAGCAGGATTAGCGTTTCCGCCTCGCTTTCGCGGATCACGCAGAGCGTTTGTCTGCCGATCGCGGCGATGCGCGTCGTACCGTTTCGGATCGCGTCGCTCTCGTTGTGCAGGCGCATCAGCGATCGGACCCGATCGGTCAAAACCGTGTCTTCGCGTCCCCACGGGAATGTGCCGCGGTTCAGAGGATCGGACATGCCGGTCATGCCCGCTTCGTCGCCGTAATAGATGCACGGCACGCCGGGCAGGAACGCCATCAGCGCGTAGCCGAGTACAAGGCGGTCGCTTGCGCGGGAAAGGGTTGCGGCGTCCGGATGGATCGCCAGCTGCTGTCTGCGCGAAAGCGTTCGTGCGTCCGGAATGCCGCACAGCGCGGAGCGCGTGCGCTCGGTGTCGTGCGAGCCCAAAAGATTCAGGCAAGCATCCATGAACGGCTTCGGATAGTCCTCTAAAAGCCGGTTCTGCGTTTCGGCAAACCAGTACGCGTCCTTTCTGCCGTTCAGGAATTCGATCGCGGGCTCCCGGAACCGATAGTTCATCGGCGCGTC
>JAZNHI010000134.1:0-2182 GCA_045576895.1 Clostridia bacterium
AGATGCAGCACGGAAACGGTGTGGTGCAGAAGCCCGCCGCGCGTGGCGTGGTGAAGCTTCACGCCCGCAGGGAAGAACAAAAGCTCCTCGCGGTTTTCGCGCAGAAGATACTGTACGATGCGGCGAAGGTCCTCGTCCGAAAAGCCCGCCGCGGTGCTGTAGAGCTCGTCGTACATCGCCTGCGGATCATAGGGCGCGGTCGGAATGATGCCACTTAGATCCACGTTGTCGTCCGCGGTGATCTTGCGGATCCGGTCGATCCTGAACTGCTCGGTGTCCTTGAATTTCTGCAGCCCGCCGCGCACCTTGACGATGTCGTTCGGCTCATATTCGCCGTGCGCAATGCGCGAATAGCCCCAAAGCTTTGCAACGCACTCGCCGTCGCTGTCCGTAAGCACCATGTCAAGGTACTCCGAGCCCTTGCTGTCGATGCGCACCGCCGCGCTCTTGACGAGACAGAACCCGTCTACGGTGCCGTGCGCGTCCCTGATCATTCGCATTTTTCCCATAACTGCATCCTCCTGTTTTTTCCAGTATAGCAGAGTTTTGCGGAAATTTCCACTATTCGTTGCACAAATTCCTTCGGATATGCTATACTGTACTGTCAAGTTTTATCGAAAAGGACGCACATGGAACGGCAACGGTTTGACAGCATCATCATCGGCGCGGGGCACGCGGGCATTGAAGCCGCGCTTGCATGTTCGCGCATGGGCTTAAACACTCTGCTTCTCACGCTCAATCTCGACAGCATCGGCATGATGCCCTGCAATCCCGCGATCGGCGGCACCGGCAAGGGACATCTCGTGCGCGAGGTCGACGCCATGGGCGGCGAAATGGGGCTTGCGGCGGACGACACGCTGATCCAGATGCGCATGCTGAACACCAGTAAGGGCCCCGCGGTCCACTCGCTTCGCGCGCAGATGGACAAGCGCCGCTATCACGAGCGCATGAAGCGCGCGCTGGAAACGCAGCAGAACCTGACGATTGTGCAGGGCGAGGTCACGGAGATTGTAACCGAAAACGGCCGCGTCTCCGGCGTAAAGACCGACGAGGGCTTTTCCTATGCCTGCCGCGCCGTCGTGCTGTGCTCCGGCGTATACTTAAAAAGCCGGATCCTGATCGGCGAATGGTCGCGTCTATCCGGCCCCTGCGGCATGATGCGCAGCGAAGGACTGTCCGACGCGCTACGTAATCTCGGGATCCCGCTGCAGCGGTTCAAAACCGGCACGCCCGCAAGAGTGCGGAAGAGCTCTTTGGATCTTTCCGAAATGGAGATCCAGCGCGGCGACGAGCCGACGCCCGCGTTCTCGTTTCTGAACGGGCGGCTGCAGCTTGAACAGGACCCGTGCTGGCTCACCTATACGAACGAAAAGACGCACGAGATCATTCTGAAAAACCTCGACCGCTCGCCGATGTACGCGGGGCGCATCCATGCAACCGGCACGCGCTACTGCCCGTCGATCGAGGACAAGATCGTGCGCTTCCCGGACCACGACCGGCATCAGATCTTCATCGAGCCGGAGGGACGCACGACCGAGGAGATGTACGTGCAGGGCATGAGCACGTCCCTGCCCGCCGACGTGCAGGTCGATATGCTGCACACCATGCCGGGACTCCGGCACTGCGAAGTGATGCGGCTCGGCTACGCGATCGAATACGACTGCCTCGTGCCGAACGTGCTGAACCTTTCGCTGATGGTGAAGGACGTCCCGGGTCTGTTTACCGCGGGACAGGTGAACGGTTCGAGCGGCTATGAGGAAGCCGCGGCGCAGGGCTTCTATGCCGGCGTGAACGCCGCTCTCTATGTGAAGGGCGAGGAGCCGTTCTTCCTCGGCAGAAGCGACGCCTATACCGGCGTGCTCGTCGACGATCTTGCCACCAAGGGCACGCCCGAACCGTATCGCATGATGACGAGCCGCTGCGAATACCGCCTGCTGCTCCGGCAGGACAACGCGGACCTGCGGCTGACAGAGCGCGCAAGGCGGCTCGGGCTGATCACGGACGAGCGTTGGGCGGTCCTGCAGCGCAAAAAAGAGGGCACCGCCCGCGCCATGGAGCGGCTCGGCCCGCATGTGCCGCCGACCGACGCGCTGCGCGTGTACCTTGAATCGATCGGCGAGAGCGTGCCGACAAACGGCGCAAAGCTCTTTGATCTTCTGAAGCGTCCGAACGTGCGCTATAC
>JAZNHI010000135.1:0-5297 GCA_045576895.1 Clostridia bacterium
GCCCGGCTCCCCCGCCGAACGGGTAGTCGTCGGTCTTGCGATGCTTATTGTCGGCATACGCGCGGATGTCGTGCGTTTCGATCGAAAGCAAGCCGCTTGCCTGCGCGCGTCCGAGGATCGAGGCGTTCATAACGCCCTCGAACATCTCCGGAAACAGGGTCAGAATGTCAATCTTCAAACAGCCCGACCTCCTTTAAAACCGCGGCGTCGAACACGATTTTGCCGCCGTCGGTGTCGACCTCCGCAAGCACACGCTTCAGAGCCGGGACCATCAGCTTGCCGTCTGCGATCTCGTAGACGTCGTTCGCGCCGGTCTCATAGACGTTGGTCAGCTTGCCGTAGGCATTCCCGTCGGTGTCGAACGTTTCGCAGCCGATGAGATCGGTCACGAAATACGTGTCCTTCGGCAGCTTCACCCGATGCGCCCGATCCACGCAAAGATACGCGCCGCGAAGCGCGTTCGCCTGTTCCGGCGTTTCCGTGCCTTCGACCGTGAGAATCACGGCATCCGGCGCAACGGACGCAACAGAAAGCTGCACGGGGCGCATTTCCCCGTGCAACTCGAGATATGCTTCCGTAAGACCGCGAAAGCGCTTGCTCGAATCGGTCAGCGGCTCGACCTTGACCGCGCCGTGTACGCCGTGCGGACGAACGATCGCGCCGATCCGGTAATACGCTGCGCTCACAGAATGTCGACGACGACCTTCTTCTCGTCGTTGATGGACGCCGCTTTGACGATCGCTCGGATCGCCTTCGCGATGCGTCCCTGCTTGCCGATGACCTTGCCGGTATCCTCGGGGTCGACGGAAAGCGTGATGATCACGCTGTCGTCCTCCTCGCGGGTGGTCACGGAGACCGCCTCGGGATGGTCGACCAGGCTCTTTGCGATGAATTCAACCAGCTTGTCCATAGCCGCCTCGATCAGTCGATCGCGCCCGCCTTCTTCAGAAGGCCGCGAACGGTGTCGGTGGGCTGTGCGCCGTTCTTCATCCACTGCTGCGCGCGCTCGTTGTCAACCTTCAGCTCAACGGGTTCGCTTGCGGGATTGTAGTAACCGAGCTCCTCCACGAATGCGCCGTCACGCGGTGCGCGGGAGTCCGCAACGATGATACGGTAGAAAGGCTGCTTCTTCGCGCCCATTCTTCTCAGTCTGATTTTCAACATGGTTTTGTTTCTCCTTATCCTTTGTTTTCTTTTTTGATTTATATCGAATACGGCATTGCCGTTTTCGTCCGTAGTTTATGACGGCCCTGCCGTCAATTCATCCGCGAAAAGCGTTCCGCTTTTCTGCGTGTACTCCTCATCCGGCTCGCTGACGCTTCGCCACCTTCCCCACATCAGGGGGAAGACTTTTGGTTGCGCTTGCACAGAGGCTTCTCCTTGAGGAGAAGCATGGTACGCGCGGGAAGCGCGCGATCTGCCGTCGAAGCGAAGCGGAGCTGTCACCGACAGGTGACTGAGGGGATGTTCCCCTTGCTTCCCCGCTCAGAACCCAAACGGGAAGCCGCCGCGCTTGATCTTGCCCTTCTTGCCCTTCTTGAACATGCCGCCGGTCATCTGCTTCATCATCTTGCGCGAAGCCTCGAACTGGTTCATCAGCTTGTTCACGTCCTGGATCGTCGTGCCGCTGCCGCGCGCGATGCGCCGTCTTCTGGAAGCGTTCAGGATATCCGGGTTGGCGCGTTCCTTCGGCGTCATCGCCTGAATGATCGCCTTCGTGCGCCCCATCGCCTTCTCGTCGATCTGCAGCCCGTTGAGCTTGCCGCCCATGCCTGGGATCATCTTAAGGATATCCTCCATGGAGCCCATGTCCTTCATCTGCTCCATCTGATCGAGGAAGTCGTCGAGCGTGAAGGTGTCGGTGCGCATCTTCTTTTCGAGCTCCGCCGCCTTTTTCTGATCGAACGCCTGTTCCGCCTTTTCGATCAGCGTCAGCATGTCGCCCATGCCGAGGATGCGGCTTGCCATGCGGTCCGGATGGAACGGCTCGAGGTCGGTGAGCTTCTCGCCCGTGCCGGCAAACTTGATCGGCTTTCCCGTGACCGCGCGGACCGACAGCGCAGCGCCGCCGCGCGTGTCGCCGTCCAGCTTCGTGAGCACCACGCCGGTCAGCGGAACCGCCTCGTTGAACGCCTTTGCGACGTTGACGGCGTCCTGACCGGTCATCGCGTCGACCACCAGCAGGATCTCCGCGGGCTCCAATGCGTTGCGGATGCGCTTCAGTTCATCCATCATGTCCTCGTCGATGTGCAGACGGCCTGCGGTATCGACGATCACGACATCCCTGAAGGTTCTGCGCGCTTCTTCAACCGCTTCCTGTGCGGTCTTCACCGGATCCTGCGTGCCGTGTTCGTAAACCGGAACCTCGGCTTTTCCGCCAACGACCTTTAACTGCTCGATCGCCGCCGGACGGTAGATGTCGCAGGCGCAGAGCATCGGGGACTTGCCGTACTGCTTACGGAGGAGCACGGCGAGCTTTCCGCACATCGTCGTTTTGCCGGCGCCCTGCAGACCCGACATCAGGATCACGGCGGGCTTTTTGGAGCCGAACTCCAGCTTCGCGTTCGTGCTGCCCATGAGGGCGGTCAGCTCTTCGTTGACGATCTTGATGACCATCTGTCCCGGCGTGAGGCTTTCGAGCACGTCGGTGCCGACGGCGCGCGCTTCCACGCGCTTGACGAAATCCTTGACGACGAGGAAGTTGACGTCCGCTTCGAGGAGCGCAAGCTTGATCTCGCGCATGGCGTCCTTGACGTCGCGCTCGGAAAGGCGTCCCTTGCCGGTCAGCTTCTTAAAAACATTCTGCAGTTTTGATGCGATGCCTTCAAATGCCATCTTCGTCCTCCCAGATTGCGGCGAGCTCCGCAAGATACCCTTCCAGCGCCGCACGGTCCTCGTCCCGCAAAGGGGCGTCCTTGAACCGTCCGTGCAGCGCGCGCAGAAGCTGTGTCTGCTTCGCTTCCTTGCGAACAAGCCCCACCGCCGCTTCGGTTTCGTGCAGCAGATGCGAACCGCGCGCAATGATGTCGCGCACGCCCTGCCGGGAAATGCCCTCGCGCTCCGCGATCTCCGCAAGCGAGCAGTTCTCGTCGGTATACTGGCGGAGAATGCTCCTCTGCCGCTCGGTCAAAAGCTGCTCGTAGCGGTCCAGAAGCATGCCGAGCTCAAACAATCGTTCCATAGTCACTCCGAGGTGTAAAGTCTTTTTCCTTTACACTCGTTCCATTATACCGATTTTGCCCCGTTTGTCAAGCATTATTTTCAAATATAAAAAAGGTTCTCCGACCGGAGAACCCTCTTTCATACGCATCACTGCGAAGCAGCATCACTTGCGCAAAGCGCAAACATCATTGAAAAAGCCGGACTATTGTCCTGCTTTTTCACCACACCTGCCAGCGCCAGACGAACGCCATCAGATACAGCGCGGAAAGCGGCAGCAGCACGCCCGCAGCAAGCCATTGCTGCCATTTCTTTTCCGTGACGGCGGCAAGCATCATGGCGACGACCGGCATCGAGAGGAGATAGCGCGGACCGGACAGCAGCCACGTCGCGCCGATCGCGATCGCAAAGTACGCGATGAACCATGCGGCATAGCTCGGACGCAGCTTCTTCGCAGTGCACGCAAACAGTCCGAGCGTGCCGAAATGCCAGACAAGGTTCGGCAGCCACAGCCCGAAGATGTTCTCGCGGTTGCCCTCGCCGATGCAGCCGATCAGATATTTCGTCTGATACGACGCCGTGTTGAAGAACCACCCGAGATGCTGGCTCCACCATCTGTGCTGATAGGTCAGAAACTGCAGCGGATTGTCCGAAACGGTCCTGTTGATCCAAAGATACGCTCCGAAGCCTGCGGGCACGAGCAGCACGGAAAGCGCGCCGAGCAGCCATTTCCTCCGTCCGCAGCCCTTTTGCGGGAACATGCGGATCCATTCGAGGACCATCGGCGCGACAAGCAGCAGCCCCACCGTGCGCGTAAACGCGCAGTACGCGCCGAACGCCCCGGCGAGCAGGAACCGCTTTTTGCGGAAGCAGTACAGCGCCGAAAGGGCAAGCAACAGATAGAGCGATTCGCTCATCGGCGCAAGGAAGAAGAATCCGCCCGGCAGCAGCAAGAGCATCAGCACCGTCCGGAACGCTTGCTTATGCCCGCAATCGAGCCGCAGCAGCCGATAGAGCATGCAGCACGCCGCGGGGAACGACACCGCGGAAACGAACAGCCCTGCAACGGCGTCGTTTCCGAAGATGCGGTAAAACGGATAGACGGCAAGCGGATATCCCGGCAGGAACACCAGCTGCACGACGCGCCCGACGTCGTCCCCGTTCTGGAACCAATCCTCCGTCGTTTCGAGAACGCTCTTCGGCACGTACCACTCCCGCGCAATGTCGAGGTAATGTCCGCTGTCCAGGCACCGCCAGAACTCCACCGCGCCGCGGAACGTAAAGCCCTCCCCGTTTTTGACGGACAGCGCGAGCGTCACCGCGCCGAACAGCAGCGCTTCGACCGCAAGGGCGAGCAGCGCGATCCGGAGCAGAATGTATTTCGGTTCGGTATCCTCCGTCAGCGTGATCCCTCTGTCCCGCCAGAAGTCGATCCAGCCGGGCACGAAACGGAAGCAGCCGACGGTGAACAGCAGTGCGGAACATGCCGCCGCAGCAATGCCGAACGGACCCGGATGCTCCTTCACGATCCAGTATACAAACGCGCACGCAACCGCAAGGATCCCGACGCCTGAGACGATCCATACCGGAAGGTTCTTATTCTTTATGCGATCTTTGTATTCCGCTTCCATGTCCTTTTTCCGTTTCTTTCATTCCTTTCGATGAGTATACCATACCGTCCGCACCGAGACAAGCCCGAGAAAAAAAGTTTACGAAGATGAAGTTTCACATCTTTTCCACATTCAAAACGCGCAAGATGTGGTATACTGATTGTATCAAAATGGGAGGATATGTCCGTCCCGAAATCGGAGTCAAAGCCATGTTTGCAAAATTCAGCGTCAAAAAACCGTTTACCGTGCTTGTGGTCGTGCTGCTGATCCTTGTGCTCGGCTATGTTTCCGTCGGCAAAATGACGCCGGATCTGCTGCCCGACATGAGTTTTCCGTACATCGTTCTGTTCACGACCTGCCCCGGCGCGTCGCCCGAGGAGGTCGAAGCAAAGGTCACAAAGCCGATGGAGCAGGCGATGTCCGCGCTCGATCACATCAAATCCGTCACGTCGAAGAGCAGCGAAAACGTCTCCGTCGTCTACCTCACCTTCGAGGACGGGACCGACGTCGACATGGCGTCGATCGACG
>JAZNHI010000136.1:0-6949 GCA_045576895.1 Clostridia bacterium
ATCGACGCCGCGACCATCACGCCGCCCGCAAAGCCGGTCAGCGCGCGCTGCACGCTGCGGCTCAGTTCCTGTTTCATAAAGAACACGCACGCCGAACCGAGCACCGTCCCGAGAAACGGAATCAGCAGCCCTTCCGAAACCGTCAGCCACATACGCTTCTCCTCACTTGACGCAGCAGAACACGCCCTCGGCCCGGACCGGAGAAACGCGCACCTCGGCATACAGGTCCTTCAGCCGCTTTTCGAGCGTTTCCCTCGTTTCAAACGGCGGCGTGAAAAATCCCTTCGGCACGTACATGTGCCTGACAAACCAATCGGTCCTTTTGAACTCTCCTGCGATATAGAAGCAGCCGCAGAAGATCCCGCCTTTCTTCAGCACACGATGGGTTTCTGAAAACGCCGCGTCCTTATCGGGAAACGCGTGAAAGCCGTTCAGCGAAAGCACGACGTCAAAGCTCTCATCCTCAAAAGGCAGCGCGCCGACGTCGCCCTGCACGAACGATACGTTCCTGACCGCAAGCGCCTCCGCCCGCCGCTCGGCGTTTCGCATCATCTCCGCGGAATAATCGAGACAGGTGATCTGCGCTTCCGGTAGGTTCCGATAGACGGGAACGGTCAGAACGCCGGTTCCGACCGGGACCTCCAGAAGCGTTCCTTTGAAATCCTCCGGGATCGGCGCAAGCGCGTCGTTGATCCACTTTGCCGCAAGAGATGCGTCCAGTCCCCAGACGAGGCTGTCCATCAGCTTGCCGATCAATGTGGAACGCGTGATGATCCCGTCATACAGATTGGCGAATCCGCCGCCGAGCGCGCGATACGACGCTTTGATCTCCTCGTGTCTGTTCATCGTTCTCTCCCCGCTTCCGTGTGTTCCGCAACGGTCAGCCGTTCGATCGGCGTGCCGTTTATATAGCGCTGCCGGTAGAGTTGGCTGCACTTTCGAAACAGGCGAAACGTCTTCTGCGCTTTTGCCGCGTCGCGGTAAACCTTCCAGCAGCCGACGCATTTCAGATCGCAGTCCCGATGCTCGATAAAGCCGCGCACATCCTCCCGCGGATAGCCCAGGAACAGTCCGATCTCGTGCGGGAAATCCCCGTTGCTCTGAATCCGCTTTGCAAGGCAGGAGAGGCATTTCGCGGGCGCCCCCTCGCAATAGCCACAGCCGGACAGGATCTCCCCCGCCGCGTTGTCGGACAGATCGCGGAAAAGCCTTCCGGGACGGTACAGGTATAAAAGCGCCTTGTTGTTTTCAAAGGACAGCGGGACGACGCGAAGCCCCTTCCCGGAAAAGCGCTTGTTCCACTCGCGCAGCGACAAACGCATCGCTTCGGCGCTTTCGTATTCGCAGCGAAACAGGCTGCCCGTTTTGATCCCCGCCAGCGTCGGCGCGCCGTGCAGGATGACCGCTTCCTCCGACATTCCGTCCTCCCTTCGGTTAGCGGTTGCTAACCCATTCCCCGAAAAAAGATGCTTTCTTTCAAAAGCATTCTCTTCTCAGTAGTTAGCTCTTGCTAACCGCTATTATCATATCACTTTTTTCTCTGTTGTCAAGAGGGTATTGAACGATTCCCCGCCGTTTCGTTTCCGGCGAAGAGTCGGCGCTTTTCGGCAAGCAGAGGGGCGTACCGGTTTCCGATACGCCCCGCTTCGCATTCGCCTTATTCCACGCCGAGGACCTTGTAATCCTGCGCTTCCACGGCGGCGGTCAACACGTCGTCCGCAACGGGTGCGCTCAGGGTGACGACCGCAGTGCCGAGGTTATGATCCGCAACCGCGTTCTCCACGCCGGGGATCGCCTCCAGCGCCTTTTTGACACGCGCCTCGCAATGCGGGCACATCATGCCTTCCACCTTCAAAGTCTTTGTCATCATCGGTTCCTCCTTTTTGATTTCATTTGCTATCACGGATTCCAGCGCTTCCGCGGGAATCTGTTTTACGGGTTTATCGTGCGCGCTGTCGTGCGGGTTTCTGAGGTTCAGCCGCAGCGCGTTCATGCAGACGAAAAAGCTCGAAAGCGCCATCGCCGCCGCGCCGTACATCGGCTTCATTTCGATGCCGTACAGTCCCATGGCAAGCGGGATGCAGATCACGTTGTAGAAGAACGCCCAGAACAGATTCTGATGGATGTTCCGGATCGTCGCGCGACTCAGGCGGATCGCCGCCGTTACGTCCGAGAGCCGGCTTTTCATCACCACGATGTCCGCCGCATCGATCGCGACGTCCGTGCCCGCGCCGATCGCAACGCCGTTATCCGCCACCGTGAGCGCCGGCGCGTCGTTGATCCCGTCGCCGACCATCGCGACCTTGCCGAGCGTTCTGAGCTTGCGGATGATGTCCGCCTTGCCGTCCGGCAGAACGCCCGCAATGACCCGGTCGACGCCCGCTTGCTTTGCGATCGCCTTTGCCGTGCGCTCGTTGTCGCCGGTCAGAAGGACGGTCCGCACGCCCATGCCGTGCAATTCCTTGATCGCCTGCGCCGAATCCTGCTTGATCGGATCCGCGACCGCGATCAGCCCGATCAGCGCGCCGTTATATGCGAACAGCAGCGGTGTTTTGCCCTGTTCGGCAAGCGCGTTCGCCTGTTCCTCCACGGCTTTGCCGACCATGCCCTTGGACCGCAGATATTTGAGACTGCCGCCCAAAAGCGCCTTGCCGTTCAGCGTTGCCCTGAGCCCGTTGCCGGGCAGCGCTTCAAAATCCGTGACCTCCGAGAGTGCAAGCCCCTCTGCAGCGGCGACAATCGCCTTGGAAAGCGGATGCTCGCTGTTTTTCTCCAGCGAAGCCGCAAGCCGCAAAAGCTCCTCCTTCTCCGTCCCGAGCGGAAGAACATCCGTCACCTTGGGCTCGCCTTCGGTGACGGTGCCGGTCTTGTCCAGCGCAACGATCTGCGTCCGACCGGCGCCCTCCAGCGCCGCCGCCGTTTTGTACAGCACGCCGGTTTTTGCGCCGACGCCGCTGCCGACCATGATCGCGACGGGCGTCGCAAGCCCGAGCGCGCACGGGCAGCTGATGACCAGTACGGAGATGCCGCGCGCGATCGCAAAGGAGAACGGACGACCAGCGATCAGCCAGCCGATCAGCGTCAGAAGTGCAATCCCGATCACCGCGGGCACGAACACGCCGGAGACCTTGTCCGCATTACGGGCAAGCGGCGCTTTGGTTGCCGCTGCGTCGGAAACGGTGCGGATGATCTGCGCAAGCGTCGTATCCTCGCCCACCCGCGTCGCGCGGCATTCGATGTACCCATGCTGATTCATCGTCGCGGCGGAGACCGCGTCCCCCTCCGCTTTGTCGACCGGAATGCTTTCGCCGGTCAGCGCGGATTCGTTGACCGCCGTCGCGCCCTTTTCGATCACGCCGTCCACCGGGATCTGTTCGCCCGGACGGACGACAAACAGGTCGCCCTTCTGCACCTCCTCGATGCCGACCTCGATCTCGACGCCGTCCTTTTTGAGCACCGCTGTCTTCGGCGCAAGCTTCATCAGGCCCTTCAGCGCGTCCGTCGTGCGGCCCTTGGACCTGGCTTCGAGCATCTTGCCGACCGTGATCAGCGTCGGGATCATTGCCGCCGACTCGAAGTACAGATTCATGCCGTGTTTCATCACGACGTCCGCCTGTCCCTCGCCCTGCGCAAGGATCATCAGGAACAGCGACGCGAGCGAATAGCCGAACGACGCGGTCGAGCCCAGCGCAACGAGCGTGTCCATGTTCGGCGCGCCGTGCATCAGCGAGGAAAAGCCGGAGGTGAAGAACTTCCCGTTGATCACCATGACGGCTGCGGCAAGCAGCAGCTCAAAGAGTCCCAGAAAAACGAGGTTGTCGAACGCCTTCGGCGCCGGCCAGTGCCACATCATATGCCCCATGGAGAAGTACATGAGAACGAGCAGGATCGGCACCGAGAACAGCAGCCGACGCACGAGCTTCGGCGTTTCGCGGTCCTTCAGAGCTTCCGCGTCCGCCCACGAGGGCGAGGTCCCGGACTTCTTCTCCGCGCCCTTCTCCGACGCGCCGTATCCGGCCTGTTCGACGGCGCGGATGACCGCGTCCGGCGAGGCGGTTCCCTCCACACCCATGGAATTGGTCAGAAGGCTGACCGAACAGGCGGTCACGCCCGGCACGCCGGACACCGCCTTTTCGACCCGCGCGGAGCAAGCCGCGCAGCTCATGCCGGTCACATTGTATTGCTTCATATCCGTCCTCCGATCACTTCATCATCTTCTTCAGGGTTTCCATCAGCTCGTCGACGGCTTCGTCGCGCCCCGCGCGAATGTCCTCGGTCACGCAGCTGTGCAGATGGTTTGCAAGCAGCGTCCGACTGAAGCTGTTCAGCGCCGAATTGACCGCGGACGCCTGTACGAGAATGTCCGGACAGTAAGCGTCCTCCTCGAGCATGCGCTCCAATCCCCGCACCTGTCCCTCGATCCGCTTCAGCCGGTTCATCAGATCGCGCTTTTCCTGTTCGCCGCGGATCTTCTTCCGTCCTCCGATTCCGTCCTTCTGGCAGCAGTTTTCCATAGAATGCTCCTTCCGATACCCTTATGGGGTATTTATTGTGCCTTTATCATATACCCCGGCAGGGTATTTGTCAAGGGTATTCTGACGAATCGGACCAAAGAAAAAAGACGCCGCAGTCGGCGTCTTGCCCTGGTTCATTTGACGGGATGCGTTCTGAGATGCTCCTTGATCGCCGCAAAGGACGTGTCGCTGATGTAGTGCTCCATCTTGCAGGCATCCTCTGTCGCGGTCTTTTCGTCCACGCCGAGGCGCATCAGGATCTCCGAAAGGATCCTGTGCCGCTCATAGATGCGTTCCGCCGCTTTCCTGCCGGAATCCGTCAGGCTGATATGTCCGAACGAATTGATCTCAATATAGCCGCCGTTTTTCAGGATCCCCACAGCGCGGCTGACCGACGGTTTGGAAAACTGCATGTATTCCGCCACGTCGATCGAACGCACGGCTTCCTTCTGTTGCGACAGCACAAGGATCGTTTCGAGATACATTTCTCCGGATTCGAGCAGCGACATAACGGGTTCCTCTTTCTTTTCGTATTATATTGATTATATCGGAACCGGCGAAAAAAAGCAAGCGGATCGCATCCGATAAATCTTTTTGAAAATGGTACTTGACAAATTAGCGTATGCTAACTATAATAACAGGCGGTTAGAGATTGCTAACCGTTTCTTTTCGAAATGTGGTTAGCGCTTGCTAACATCAAGGAGGAATGCAATGATGCCTTTGGTATTTGCAGACGACGGCGAGGTCAACGTGATCCGCGCCATCAAGGGAACGGACGAGATCCGTCATCATCTCAGCAATCTGGGCTTTGTGGTCGGCGGAACGGTGCAGATCATCTCCCGGATGGGCGGCAACGTGATCGTCAACGTCAAGGAAAGCCGCATCGCCATCGACGAAAAGATGGCACAGAAGATCATGGTATAAAAAGGAGGAAGCAATGAAAACGTTAAGAGACGCTAAGATCGGCGAAATGGTCAAGGTCAAAAAGCTCACCGGTGAAGGCGCGGTAAAGCGCCGCATCATGGATATGGGCATCACGAAGGGCATCGAGGTGTATGTCCGCAAGGTCGCACCTTTAGGCGATCCGGTCGAGGTCACGGTGCGCGGGTATGAGCTTTCGCTCCGCAAGGCGGACGCGGAAATGATCCTGATAGAGGAATAATACGGAACGAAAAGGCAAACGCCTTATTTTTTCAAAGAATGTGTTAGCATATGCTAACGATAGAGGAGGTACTATGAGTATTCGCATTGCCCTCGCGGGCAACCCGAACAGCGGCAAAACGACCCTGTTCAACGCGCTGACCGGCTCGAACCAGTTCGTGGGCAACTGGCCGGGCGTTACGGTCGAGAAAAAGGAAGGCAAGCTGAAAGGTCACAGCGACGTGATCGTCACCGACCTTCCCGGCATCTATTCCCTGTCCCCCTACACCCTCGAGGAAGTCGTTGCCAGAAACTACCTGATCAACGAACGTCCGGACGCGATCCTGAACATCGTGGACGGCTCGAACCTCGAGCGCAACCTGTATCTTACCACGCAGCTCGTCGAGCTCGGCATTCCGGTGGTCGTGGCGATCAACATGATGGACGTCGTGAAGAAGAACGGCGACAAGATCGACACCAAACAGCTTTCCGCGCAGATCGGCTGCAAGATCGTCGAGATCTCCGCGCTG
Source organism: Clostridia bacterium (assembly GCA_045576895.1). GTDB lineage: Bacteria > Bacillota > Clostridia > Christensenellales > CAG-138 > UBA3792. The sequence goes on from JAZNHI010000136.1 coordinate 6,185, forward strand.
AAGGGCACGGGCATTCAGGAAGCCGCCGAGGAAGCGATCAAGGCGGCGCAGGGCACCAAGACCGTGCCGCAGCATTCGTTCTCCGGTCCGGTCGAGCACGCGCTTGCGCACATCGAGGAAGCGGTCGTGCACGGACTGCCCGAGGAGCAGCAGCGCTGGTACGCGATCAAGGTCTTTGAGCGCGACAGCAAGGTCATGGAGCAGCTCGATCTTACGGAAGCGACGAAGATGCATATCGAGCAGGATATCGCCGCCGCCGAAAAGGAGCTGGACGACGACGCGGAAAGCATCATCACCAACGAGCGCTACGTCTGGATCGGCAACGTCATCAAGACCTGCTACAAGAAGAAGGGCGCCGGCAAGCTTTCGACCTCCGACAAGATCGACCGCATCGTGACCAACCGCTGGCTGGGTCTGCCGATCTTTGCGGTCGTGATGTTCCTCGTCTACTGGATCGCGATGGTCGCCGTCGGCGCGCCCGCAACCGACTGGGCAAACGACGGACTGTTCGGCGACGGCTATCACCTCGTCGGCATCGGCGACAAACAGGCAGAAGAAGCCGCGGACGATTTTTCCGCCGCCTCCAACGCGCTTGAAGCGTACGGCTTCGCGGTTGACACCGAAGACGAGGCGTTCGACGGCGACGCGCTGATCGCGGAGCTCAAGGCGTTCACAACCGATGAGAAAACCGCGGTCGTCGAGGTGCAGGACGAGGAGACCCTCGCGCTGTCCGACGTCACCGTATACTTTGACGAGGTTCCCGAA
>JAZNHI010000137.1:0-2104 GCA_045576895.1 Clostridia bacterium
GTGGGCTCGGGCGTCGGTTCCTCGGTAGGCTCCGCAGTGGGCTCGTCCGTCGGCACGGCGGTCGGTTCGGGCGTCGGGACCGCGGTCGGCGCGGGCGTCGGCACGGCGGTCGCCGCGGGCGTTTCCATCTCTACGCTGACCTGCGATTCGTTCGCTCCCCCGCAGGAGAACAGTCCGCCCTTCTTCTGCGACGAACCGGATGCGCTCTGCGCCGCGGTCGCCGCGGGCTCGTCCCCGACGATCTCCTCTTCGATGATCATCGGCTTCGGCGTCTCCGCCTGCGCAACGGGCGCGACGGGCGCGGGAACCTCGGTCGGCACTTCCGTCACAACCGGCGCCTCCGTTACGACAGGCGCTTCGGTCACGATCGGCGTTTCGGTCACGACCGGCGCGGGCGTTGCGTCCACATAGCCGGAGATCGTCGAAAGATCGATGTTCTCCAGAAGGTCGTTTCCGTCGTTGTCCTCGCCCACGGTCTGTTTTTCGAGGCGATAGGACGGCGTCTTCGGAAGCGCAATGCGGTACATTCCGCGGGAATCCATCAGTCGGTACGCCTCCGTGGCGAACGCATGCGCCGTTCTGCCGGAGAGCATGCCCATCGGAACCTCGCAGTCGATCTTCGTTGCGCCGGAAGCGGATGCGACATAAAACTTCTTCAGGGATACGGACTCGACCGCATCCTTTACGATCGTATAGGTCTCAAGCGTGCGCACATCCTCGTCCGACGTTTCGACGGTCAGAACGATCTGCGGCTGCAGCCGGCGGATGATGTCCGCGATCTCCGTCTTCGAGCCCTTCTCGTCCCAGCGCTTTTTGATCTCGCGCAGCTGGTCCGCCCGTTCCTTTGTCTTTGAAGGATCCACGTAACCGTTATAGTTGTTGTCGTCGATGCCGAGCGTGATCGGCGCGTATGTCACGCCCATTTTGAGCAGCGCGCGGTCAAGCTCCTTGAGCGTATAGCGGTGACCGACCGTCATGATCACGATCCCGATCTTCACGCCGTGCCCCGCGGCATAGTGCGCGATCGTCGGACCGAAGGTCTCCATCACGTATTCCGGCGACGGCGCGACGATCAGCATGTCGCAGACGACGGGTTCCGCGCTGAGCCAACCGTATTCCGGCGCAGGCGCGGTCTCCGAAACGAACATCGTCGACACGGTGCACGCGTCGCCCTTCGCCTTCAGCGCGATCTTTCTGCACGCGGCATCCACGGGGATCTCCTCGCGGTAGCGGGTCGGCGAAGCGAACGGAACAGAGGAAATCACCTTTCCGCCTGCGTCAAACTGCTCCACGACGGCGTCTCTCGGCAGCGTGAACCATTCGAGATACAGCGTGCGTCCCGCACCGGCGTCCGACATGGTAAGCTCCAGGAGCTTGCCCTTCTTGACGGTCATGCGCGTCATCACGTCCGCGTCGGAAAGCCGGATCTCCGGCTGCCCCTCCGGCGTCTTGTACGTGACCGTAAAGTCGTCCGCGCCCGCCGCATACGGGATCGCAAAAGCGATCAGCAGCATCGCAAGCAGTATGCACCAAATCCTCTTCATGCGTTATGATTCCTTCCTCACTCGTTTGTACTGTTACGCCGTGCGCTCCCCAGTTCGTACGCCGTTTGTTCCAATGTGCCCGGTTCCAGCGGATCCGAAAGCCCCGCACGTTTCAGCGTTTCGCCGAACGCCGCGTCCGTCTCGCGAAAGAGCACGGCACGGTACGCATCGATCGCGCGCGGCGCGTCCCTTCGGCTCAAAAGATACAGCTCCAGCGCCGCAGCGGTGCCGAGCGCGTACCCGACGCCGGAAAACGGCGTCTGAAACAGCCGCGCGGACTGTGTCCACGAACGCGGATCGATCCCGAACGCGGACAGCCCGTATTCATCCAGAAGACGCGCGTATTCCGCATCCAGCGCCTGCGCGCTCACGTCGCTCCCGCCGTAGGCAAAGCGCTCGAACGCCTCCTCAATGCAGCCCGAAAGCAGCGTGTATACCGCGTAAAAAAGCGCCGCCGTCTCCGCAGCATTCCGCAGATTACCGTATAGTGTATCATACCGCAAAACGATCAACAGTTCAAGTCCCTGCGCGTCAAATTCGGCAAGATCGGACCGGTTTCG
>JAZNHI010000138.1:0-4724 GCA_045576895.1 Clostridia bacterium
GTTTCCCGGATGATGCGCTCGATTTCGGCGGACGCAATCGCGTTCTCAACGGCCTTTCCCCTTGTGTCGATCGCGTCGGTCACGCGTTTTGCGCCGATGATCAGTTCCGCATCCCCGATCGCCGCCTTTGCCGCGGCCGTCCGCATTCCTGTGCTTCCCGTGCCGATGCCGAGGATCGTGACCTGCTTTTTGTCCCGAAGTCCGAACCGCTCCCGCAGAAGCGCAAGGCAGTCCGCCTCCGAAATCCCCTCCTCCGCCGGGCGGCGGATCACAACGGGCGTTGCGCCGCAGTTCTTTGCCGCTCCGATCTTTTCCGCAAAGCCGCCTGACGCGCCGGTGTCCTTGGTGACGAGGTACTTCGCGCCGATCGCCCGGAGCGTCGCCTCGTTCATCTCCTCGGAGAACGGTCCCTGCATGCAGATCAAATTCCTGCCCGAAAAGCCGAGCGCAAACGCCGCGTCCGCCGATTCCTTCACCGGCAGGATGCGGGCGTAAAGCCGCGTTTCAAAATCTTTGACTTCCGTATAGCGGGCAAGCTCCTTGCTGCCGACGGTCAGCAGCACGTTGCCCTCCGTTCCATTCAGATACCGCACGGCGGCGTCCGTGTCCGCAACGAACACGCAGCCCGCGGCGTCCTCGCTTCCGCGCAGCACGCGGATGTATTCCGTTCCCGTCCTTTCGGAAACGGCTTTCAGCGTCTTCGTGACCTCGACCGCGTACGGATGCGTCGCGTCGATCAGAAGCGAAGCCTGCGTCTCTTTGAGCAGCGCTTCGATCTCGTCCGCGTTTTTGCGTCCGAACACCGCGTGCACGTTTCCGGCGGGCGCGATCAGCGTTTCGCCGTACTCCGTGGCGACGCTGACGGTCACGGATACGGGCGCGTCCCTGAGCGCTTCGGCGATGCGCCGCCCCTCGGTCGTGCCCGCGAACAAAAGAATGCTATTCATACAGATATCCTCTCGGCGTCACCATTTTTCCGTTGACGATCTTCGTCTGGGAATTGCCGATAAACACGGTGGAGAACATATCGACCTCTGTGTCCCGAAGTTCTGCAAGCTTCAGAACGCGCGCTTCCTCGCCGTCCCGCCCGATGTTCCTTGCTATGCCGCAGACGGTCTCCGGCGAAGCAAATCGCAGCACCAGATCGCAGGCGCGGCTAAGGTAGTCGTGCCGCTTCTTGCTCGACGGATTGTAGAGACAGATCACAAAGTCCGCTTCCGCGGCGGCAAGAAGGCGCTTTTCGATCTTTTCCCACGGGGTCAGAAGGTCGGAAAGCGAAATCACCGCAAAGTCGTGCATCAGCGGCGCGCCTAAGATCGCCGCGCCGGAAAGCACCGCGGAAACGCCCGGAACCGTAATAAGCTCCACGCCGGGATATTCGTGCAAAAGCTCTTCGCACAGTCCGCTCATGCCGTACACGCCCGCGTCGCCGGAGCAGACCATGGCGACGGTCCTGCCCTGCGCGGCGGTTTCGAGCGCGAGCCGCACGCGGTCGACCTCCCTGCGCATCGGGGTCGTCAGAAATTCCTTGTCCGGATACGCATCGCGCACCAGATCGATATAGACCGTGTAGCCCACGATCACGTCGCTGTTTTCAAGCGCGTTCTTTGCGCGGACCGTCATGCCGTCCGCGCCGCCGGGTCCGAGCCCGACGACAAAAAGCTTATGCAAACGAGATCCCCTCCTTTGATGCCGCCAGCGCGAAGGTCATGCCGTCCTCCGCGATCTTTTTTATAACCAGTTCGCCTTGGGACGCGCAGACCGCTGCGCGTTCCGAAACGCAGTCGACGCCGGTCGTTTCCTTCACAAACGCTGAGCCGGAAAACGCTCCCGGTACCGCGTTCAGCTCGTCCGCCGAATAGGTATAAAACGGCAGCCCGTGCGCTTTCGAAAACGCCAGAAGCCCCGGTTCGTCCCGCTTCAGGTCGATGCTCGCCATGCAGCGGAGCGCTTCAAACGGAACGCCGTGCGCCGCGAGATTCCGGCGGATGAAGGCGTCCAGCGCCGCCGCGTCCTTTCCGCGTTTGCAGCCGACGCCGAGCGCATAGCGCTGCGGAATCAGACGGAGCGTCCTTTGATACGGCGCTTTGTTTTCCGCGGAAACGCAGACGCCGAGCTGCGCGGCTTCCGTCGTGAGTCCCACGGAAAGCGTCCCCGAAACCGGAAGATCGGACCAAAAGCCCACCGGCTCGCCCGCAAGCAGCGCCGCGGAGACCTCCTTGCAAAGCGCCATGTCGGTGATGAACAGGCGGTTGTTCTTCGCAAACACGTCGACCGCAAAGAGCCCGTTCACGTCGGTCGCGGTCGTGATCACCGGCGTCGCGCCGATCGCCGCCGCAAGCGTTTCCGCAAGCGCGTTTGCCCCGCCGATGTGCCCCGAAAGCAGCGGGACCGCAAACGTTCCCTTCTCGTCGAGCACGAGCACCGCGGGATCGGTCTTCTTGTCCCGCACCCACGGCGCGATCGCCCGCACCGCAATGCCCGCCGCGCACACAAAGATCAGCGCGTCGGCGTTTTGAAAGCCGTCCCCCGCCCATTCCGACGCGGAACAGCGAAGCGGTTCGTCGCCGTCCTCGCAGAATTTCGCAAGCGTGAACGTGCGGCAGACGTGCCCCTTGCCGTTCAGCGCGTCCGAAACGCGCCGCGCGGTCTTCCCGCCGCGCGCGGTGTAGGAAACGATCCAAACCTCCATACGTTACTCCTTCGCGGGACGGAACTCCGTCGCAAACGCGGGATTGTACAGCTCCGAGCGCGCATAGCCGCTCTGCCGTACCGCATCGCCCACGATGATGAGCGCGGTCTTTCTGATGCCGTTCTGCTTTGCGCAGTCGGCAAGCGAGGAAACCGTGCAGAGCACCGTCTTTTCGTCCGGCCAGCTTGCCTTATAGACGATCGCCGCGGGCGTTTCGGGATCGTAGCCGCCCTCGATCAGCTCCTGCTGCGTCTTTTCCAGAAGTCCGGTGCTTAAAAACAGCACCATCGTCGCCTTATGCTTTGCAAACGCGCGGACGCTTTCACGCTCCGGCACGGGCGTTCTGCCCGCCATCCGCGTGATGACGACGCTCTGCGAAACGTTCGGCAGCGTGTATTCCATGTTCAGCGCCGCCGCCGCGCCGCAGAACGAGCTGACGCCGGGCGTGTAATCATAGGCGATCCCCTTTTTGTCGAGCGCGTCCATCTGCTCGCGGATCGCACCGTACAGGCACGGGTCGCCGGTGTGCAGACGCACGACGGAAAGTCCGCGCTCCTCCGCGTCGAACATGACGGAAAGCACCTCTTCAAGCGTCATTTCCGCGCTGTTATAGATCTTTGCGCCCGCCTTGGCATAGGTCAGAAGCGCCGGATTCACCAAAGAACCGGCATAGATGATGACGTCGGCTTCCTGTAAAAGCCGCTGCCCGCGCACGGTGATGAGATCGGCTGCGCCGCAGCCCGCGCCTACAAAACGGATCATACGTCCTCCTTTACGACCGTCACAAGATAGTATCCGGCGTCCGCCGGGATGTCCGAAAGCGATTCATACACGCGCTCGTGTTCCGTACCGCAGTTTTCGACCGCCTGCGCCTTTGCGCCGCGTTCGGCAAGCGCGGACAGAAGCGCGGGCAGTCCGCCCTTCATAAACACCTTTGTGCCCGGAAATGTAAGCGCGTCCTTTGCGTTTGCGCTGCCCGGAAAGATGTGCAGCGGCTCGCGGTCGGTGCAAAGCGGTGTTTTTAGCGCCGCCGCTCCCGCGCAGAACGAGGTCACGCCGGGAACCCATTGCACCTCGAACCCCATTGCCGAGACCTTTTCGGCAAGGTACGCGAACGTCGAATAGACCGAGGGATCGCCGAGCGTGACGAACACGACGGTTTTGCCAGACGAAAGTGCGTCCGCGATCCGTTCCGCGCCGGCTTTATACGCCGCTTCGCGGATGGTTTGATCGTGCGTCATCGGCATATCGACGCAAAGAAGCGGCTTGTCCTTTGCTTCCGAAACTGCGCCGCAGGCGATCCCGTACGCAAAGCATTTTTCGGGATCCCTGTGCGGGATCGCAAGCACGTCGCAGGAACGGATCAGCCGCGCCGCCTTGCACGTCAATAGCTCCGGATCGCCGGGTCCCGTGCCGACGCCGTAAAAGATTCCGTTCATATGCCCTCCTTTGTCCAGAGCGCCGCAAGGCGGTTTTGAAGCAGTTCGCGGTTCCCCGTCGTGAACGCAATGACGCCGAGCGCGATCGCGCCCCTGAACCGTCCCTGCAGGGAAAAGTCGATGCGTTCCCGGGGCACGTCCGCCGCGTTGGACAGCAGTCCCCGTTCCTCCAGGATGCGCAGCATTTCGTCGGTCGTCACGCAGCCGAGCATCGACAGCGCCGTGTCCGCGTCCGCGCCGGCGCGCAGCGCCGCCGCCGCCATCAGCTCCGCGCGGCAGTCGCCCTCCCTGGAATGCGTGTTCATGATCCCGCCGGACAGCTTAACAAACTTGCCGATGTGTCCGCAGAGCAGCGCTTCGGAAAAGCCCGCGTCGATCGCGGCTTCGATCGCCTTACCGACGTAGTTCGAGCACTTCACGATCCGCTCGTCCGGGATCCCGTACCGCGCGGCAAGGAAGTCCGCGCCGTAGTTGCCGGGCGTCAATATGAGCCGCGTGTCGCCGAGCGCTTTTCTTTGCCGGATCTCCAGCACGATGCTGTCGATCAGCGCGTCTTCGCTCATCGGTTCGACGATGCCGCTGGTGCCGAGGAT
>JAZNHI010000139.1:0-15943 GCA_045576895.1 Clostridia bacterium
GCGCTCGAAAGCGCTTCGCCGCTGACTTTGATCAAAACTCGTTTCATCCCATATCCTCCCTATTATGCCGTTCAGTATACCATATACTTTGCAAAAAGAAAAGAGGTTGCAAAAAACTCCACAGAGTTTTCACAACCCGGCGCGCCGTTTTTCCGCGCCCTCGTCCGATTTTGATTTACAAACGGACAAATGTATTATATACTGGTTACGGTACCATCTTGAAATCACCGGACAGCAAGGGATCGTTATGTTCAAAAAACTTCTGTGTATCTGGATCGCCGTCATCCTGTTCTGCGTCGTTCCGACGGCTGCGCGCGCGGACGAGCCCATCGAGACCACGCTTCCCGCGCGCTATCTGACCGAGTGTCCGGAGCAGGGAACCGTCTCGACGCATTTCTATAAGGGCAAGGAACAGATCAAGGTCTGGACGCCCTATGATTACAGCGAACATAAGCTCTATGAGATCGTTCTTCTGATGCACGGCGGCGGCGGCTCGATGCACTCGTGGCTGACGAAAGAACGCGAGCTGTTCGGTCACATTCTGGAAGGCAGATACGTATTCGACTGGATGGCATATGAAAAGGTGACCGTTCCGTTCATCGTCGTAACGCTGAACAACAAGCCTGACGATCCCGAAACCATGGTCCGGGATATCCGGGACGCGCTGCTGTACGTTGCGACAACCTACAGCGTCTATCCGGACGCGAACACGGATTCTCTGATCCTGAACCGGGAACACATCACGGTCGGCGGTTTGTCCAGAGGGTCCATCCTCACGCACTGGTTCCTTTCGATCACGCCGGAATATGCGGGAAACTATATCTGCATGTCCGCCGCCGGTCCCTATACCGAGATCCCGCAGGCGCTCGAAAACAAGCATGTCCGGATGCTGAAGCTGTTCTCGGCGGTCGGCGTCATCGACGGCGGCTACTATGACATGACGAAAACGTCATACGAGTTTCTGAAGCCTTATGCGGACGAATCCATGTACCTGGAATACCGGTACGGTCACACCTGGGAAGTATGGCTTTCCGGCGTTTACGAAGCGCTGCGCTTCCTCCTTCCGGAGTATTCGACGGAATACGAGCTGCGCTGCTCCATGCTGCTGTATCTGCAGCTCAAAACGGTTCCGCTCCCCTGCCTGCTTGGCAGAAGGATCCGGAACCGCTGAATCAAAGAATCCTTTCGCCTTTCCCGCACGCCGGGAAGGGCTTTTTTGTGCTTTGACTTTTATTCCTTTCGCAAAAGCTTCCGTCCGCAAAGCCCCGCGCCGATCAGCAGAAGCGCGATCACGAGCACGAACGCAAGCTCCCGCGCCGGCGCGATCGTCGTCGCCGGAAATCCCGCCGCGAGGAACGCGATCACAAAGCTTCCCGCAAGGATCAGCAGTACGCCGAGCACGCGGGCTCCCTTCTCCTTTTTGCAGAGCCGCAGCACAAGCCACACGAGGGCAAGGATCGCTGTGCCCGCAAGCGCAATCAAAAAGTAGTAGTTCAGCACCAGCCGCGGCAGCGCAAAGCCCGCCTCCACCGGATAGCCCTCGCGCTGATAGAGGATCTCGTGATCCGTATTGTCATACGGTTCGAAATATACCACGTCGATGTCGTAAAGCGGGATTTGCGCAACGATCCCTTCCTTGCCGCGCTCGAACCACTGTCTCCAGAGCGTCGTGTATGCCGTCACAAACCGCTGCCCATCGACGCCTTCAATGCTGATCCCGTCAACGGAAGGATCTGCTGTCAGCACCAATTTGCCGAGCAGCTTTTCCCCGTCCGTTTCCAGTTGAAAACTCCCATCCGGACCGTGAACGGTAAGATCCCGAAGCGAAATCCTCTCCCCGTCTTCGGTGATAAAGTAAGCTTCTCCTGTTTCCGGATCAACGCTGATATTTTTCAGGTAGATATCTCCGCCCTGCATCTCAAATTGAATCCCGCCGTCGACCGCAACCGATTCGAACGCAGCATCCGCGGAATTTACGGGGATCGCCTTTTTCAGCCGTGCGAACACGCTGACCAGCAGCGCCGCGACAAGGCACGCGATCAGTCCCGCGATCAGCCATCCGCGCTTTTTCACCGCTTTTTTCACTGTTTTCAAGGGCGCCGCCGGGTCGGCTTCCACCGGCGCTTTCATTTCCTCATACGCTTTTCTGCAATCCTCGCAGACGTTCAGATGTTCTTCTACAAAGGCGGTCGATTCCTCGCTCGCCAGTTGTTCCGCAACAAGCGGCAAAAGATCCTTTACGATCCCGCAGTCTTTCATGGGTTTTCCTCCAGTTCGGCTTTGATTTTCGCTTTCGCGCGGTGGAAGGTGACGCACGCCCAGTTGGCGGTTTTTGAAAACAGCTTTCCGATGCTCTCGAACGGCATTTCGCCGTACACGCGCAGCAGGAATACCTCCTTATACGGCTCGTCGAGACGGTGCACCGCCTCGCTGACGCGTTCCGCTTCGTCGGTCCGGACCGCAAGCGATTCCGGCGAAGGTTCGGCGCTTTCGAGCGTGTCCGAAAGCGGCTCGGGCTTGCGCTTTCGCTGCTCGGAAAGGTACCTGTTTTTGGCAATCTGACAGAGCCAGACGCGCAGCTCGCAATCGCCGCGGTAGCTTTTTAACGCCTGCAGCGCCTTCAAGAAGGTCTCGGCGGCCAGCTCCTCGGCTTCATCGGCGTTTCCGCAAAGCCTCAGGCAATAGCGGTAAACGTCCGTGAAATATGCGCGATAAATCTGCTCAAATGTCTCCATCGGTTTCATCTTCCCTTTATAGGACGCACGGGATCGGAAAATCTTACAGAAAACTCCGAAAAAAGCGCCGCATGCGCGGCGCCGTAAAGTCTTATTCGTCTGTCTCCAAAAGTGCTTCCGCAAAGTCGTCCGCGTCGAAGCGCTTGAGATCGTCGATCCCCTCGCCCACGCCGATGAACCGGATCGGCACCTTGAGCATGTCGCTTATCTGCACGGTCACGCCGCCCTTTGCGGTGCCGTCGAGCTTGGTGAGGATGACGCCGGTCAGCTCGCAGACCTCAAGGAACGCCTCCGCCTGCGCCACGGCGTTCTGTCCCGTCGTCGCGTCGAGCACCAATAGCACCTCGCACGGCACGTCCGGCAGCTCGCGCGCGATCACGCGGCGGATCTTATTGAGCTCGTTCATGAGGTTCTTCTTGTTGTGGAGTCTCCCCGCGGTATCGACGAGCAGCAAGTCGCAGCCCTTTGCGCGATAGGACGCGATTGCGTCGAACACGACTGCCGCCGGGTCCGCGCCCTCCTGATGCCGCACCATCGGCACGCCCGCGCGGTTCGCCCATTCGCCGAGCTGTTCCGCCGCCGCCGCGCGGAAGGTGTCCGCCGCCGCGATCATGGGCTTCCGCCCGGCTTGCGCGTACTCGTTTGCGATCTTGCCGATCGTGGTCGTCTTGCCGACGCCGTTCACGCCGACGATCAAAAGGACCGCAGGTCCCTCGTCGCCCATGAAGGGCTTCGTTGTGCGCACCGTGTCTGCGATCAGCCCTTCCAGCGCCTTCCTCGCGTCCGCGCGCTCCGTAAGCTTTTCCGCCTTGACCTTTGCGCGCAGCCCGTCCAGCAGCCGTTCCGCCGTCTCCATGCCCATATCGGCAAGGATCATCGCCTCTTCGAGCTCCTCATAGAAATCGTCGTTGATGCCGTCCTTGTTGAACAGGGTCGAAAACCAGTTGTTTGTTTTGTGCAGGCCTTCCTTCAGCCGGGAAAACCAGCCCTTTTTCTTTTCGTTCTTCTCCATTATGCCGTTTCTCCGAATCTTGCCGAGACAATGCTCGAAATTCCCTTTTCCTCCATCGCCACGCCGTACAGCGTGTCGCAAACCTCCATGCTGCCCTTGCGGTGCGTGATGATGATGAACTGCGTCCCCTCGGAATACGCCTTGAGGTAGTTCGCAAACTTCGACACGTTCGCCTCGTCCAAAGAGGTCTCGATCTCGTCGAGCACACAGAACGCCGGTGCTTTGAGCTTCAGCATCGCAAACAGCAGCGCGATCGCCGTCAGCGCGCGTTCCCCGCCCGAAAGCAGTGACAGAAGCTGCAGCTTCTTTCCCGGCGGCTGTGCAATGATGTCGATGTCGCAGTTCAGAACGTCGTTTTTGTCGGAAAGCCTCAGCTCTGCGTGCCCGCCGCCGAACAGCTCGGTGAACGTGTCCGCAAAGTTCTGCTGGATCTTCTGAAACTCAACGATGAACGTCTGTTCCATCGTTTTGGTGAGCTGCCCGATCAGCGTGTAAAGGTCCGCCTTCGCCTTCTCGAGATCGCCGTACTGCGTCGAAAGCGATTCATAGCGTTCGGAAACCGTGCGGTAGTCCTCGATCGCGGACACGTTGATGTCGCCGAGGTTCTTGATCTCGCTCTTCAGTCCCGCGACCCGCTGCTGCGTCGCGCCGACCGCAATGTCGTGCCGGAGCGCCTGCGCATTCTCGTAGGTCAGTTCGTATTCCTCCCAGATGCGATCCGCGCCTTGCTTCAGCTCCATATCCATGCGGCTTGCCGAAAGCTCGTTTTTATGCTTGCGCTCGCCGAGCACGCGGTAGTTCTCCGCAAGCCCGTCGCGCTCGCGCCGGTACTGGCTCAGCAGCTCGTTGATGCGCGTGCGTTCCGCTTCCAGCTTGCTCTGCTCCTCCTTTGCAAGGCGCAGCTCCTCCTGCTCGCCGGATATGCTCTTTTCCATCTCGGAAAGGCGCGCGTCCGCCGCCTCGACCGCCGCTTCAAGCGTGCCGAGCTCTGCTTCAAACGACTGCACGCGCTGCTCGGTGAGCAGAAGATCGCGCGTCAGCCGCTGATGCTCGGCGTGTCTCGCGTCCGCTTCCTTCTCCATTGCGGTGAGCCGGATGCGGCTTTCGGTGAGCTCCGTGACGCGCAGCTCGCGCGCGTTCTTCGCCTCCGCAATCGAAAGCTGTTCCTTGCGGATGTCCTCGGTGCTCAAAAGATTCTGCTTCTGAATATCGTCCTGCACGGACGCCGCCGCAGCGCGCCGGTTCTCGATATCCGCAATGCTTTCGTTCACGTCGCCGCGCTCGTCGATGAGCTCCTGCACGATCTCCTCGGCGTCCTTGAGATCGCGTTCGATGATCTCGCGCTGTTCCCTGAGGCGGACAAGCTCCAGTTCGTCCTCGTGCGCCGCGCCCAGGAATCCGTCGATCTGCGTATCCTTCAAAAGGATCAGCTTTTTCTGCGCTTCGATCTCCGCCTGCTTTTCGGAAACCGCCTTCTCCGCCGCATTCAGCTGCTTTTTGATCTCCGCCACCTCGCGCTCCCTGCCCAGAAGCGAGAACCCGGATTTTTTCAGACTGCCGCCGGTCATCGTGCCGCCGGTGGACAGAAAATCGCCCAGCAGCGTTGCGATGTGGAACGCGTTCCTTGACTTCTTCCGTAGCGCGATCGCATCGTCAAGCGTTTCGGTCACGACCGTGCGTCCGAGAAGATACTCCGCGATCACGCTCACGCGCTTCTCGCAGGTCACAAGCTCGCTCGCAAGTCCCACCACGCCGGGTTCGTGTAAAAGCGCGCGCTCCTTTTCGGAAAGCGGATTCGGAACGAGCATTGAGGTCGGCAAAAGCGTTACCCTGCCGAGGTCGTTCCGCCGCGCATATTCGATGACCGTTTTCGCGTCCTCAGCGGTCGTTGTGACGATGTTCTGCAGCGATCCGCCCAATGACATGCCGATCGCCGTTTCGACCTTTTTCGGCACTCTGAGAAGCTCTGCGACCGGTCCGATGATGCAGTTCTTGAGCTCCGGATCCTTCTCCGCAGCCGAGAGCACCGCGCGGACGCTGTTCTGATAGCCTTCGTGCGAGCGCACCATTTCGGAAAGTACCCGCTCGCGCGAGGAGAGCGCGCCGACGTTCTGCTCCGCGATCCGAAGTTCCGCCTGCAGCGCCATATAGTCCGATTCCAGTTCGAGCCGTTCGCGCTGCGCCGTCTTGCGCTCCGCGATATGCTCGTTCATCTTCGCCGCCTGTGCGTCGACCGTCTTCTGCGCGGCTTCCGCCTCTGCCTTCAGCGCGTCGACCTTCGCCTTTGCCTCGGCGTCCTCGCCGTCCAATGCTTTGAGACGGTCCCGAAGCGCCGCCGCCATCGTATCGAAGCGCGAGAGGTCGCTCTTCGCGTCGGCAAGGCGGTTCATCGCCTCCATGACGGCAGTCTTCTGTTCCTCGACCGCTTTTTCGCGCTTTGCAATCGCTTCGTCCATGTCCCGGATCGCGTCGGTCTCGGCGGTAATCTGTTCGGTCAGCGCCGCAAGCGCTTCAACGTCCGTTGCGTTCTGCTCGTTCGCTTTGATCTGCGCCCGCAGCTCCTCGCATGCGCGCAGCGCGCCGCTGCGTTCCTCGCCGACCCTCGCAATCTCCTTCTTTGAATGCTCGCGCCGCTCGATGAGAAGATTGCTCTCGCCGACGTGCGATTCCACACCGGAGAGCATTTCGATGACCTTGTTCTGTTGCGCGCCGGCACGTTCGTCGATCTCGCGCACCTGCGCCTCGAGCTCCAGCGACTGTTCGCCGAGCGTGCGGTTCTTTTCCTCGTTCAGCGCAAGGTCCGCTTCAAGCGCTTCGGTTTGCTCCGCAAGGACCTTCATGCGCTCGCGCATGCGGTCGCTGTTGTAGAGGAACAGATTGACCTCAAGGTCCTTCAGTTCTTCCCGAAGCTTCAGGAACACCCGCGCCGTCGCACTCTGCTCCTTCAGCGGTTCCAGACGTTCGCCGAGCTCCTTCAGGGTATCGGCGATGCGTTCCATGTTGCGCTCGGTGTTTTCAAGCTTGCGTTCGGCTTCCTCCTTACGCACGCGGTAGCGCATGACGCCCGCCGCCTCCTCAAGTGCGGTGCGGCGATCGCCCGACTTGTTACTGAGGATCTCGTCGACGCGTCCCTGCGAAATGATCGAATAGCCGTCCTTGCCGATGCCCGTATCGCGGAACAGCTCGGAGATGTCCTTCAGCCTGCAATTCCGCCCGTTCAGCACGTATTCGCTCTCGCCCGAGCGGAACATGCGCCGCGTGACCGCGACCTCGTCGAAGTCGGTCGGCAGCAGATGGTCGCTGTTGTCGAAGGTCAGCGTGACCTCGCACATCGACTGCGGCTTGCGCTTCTGCGTGCCGTTGAAGATGACGTCCTCCATCTTCGAGCCGCGCAAAGCACGCGCGCTTTGCTCGCCGAGCACCCAGCGCACCGCGTCGGAGATATTGCTTTTGCCGCTGCCGTTCGGTCCGATGACCGCCGTGATGCCCGAGCCGAACAAAAGCTCGGTCTTCTTCGCAAACGACTTAAAGCCGGAGATGTCCAGTCTTGTGAGTCTCATTTGTTTTCCAGCCTCGAAAGCGCGTCCGCGGCAGCCGCCTGCCCCGCGCTCTGCTTTGAATGTCCCGTGCCGGTCCCGAGGACCTCGTCCCCGAGCACGGCTTCCATCGTAAAGGTCTTGTCGTGATCCGGTCCCGTTTCACCGATCAGGCGATAGGTCACCTGTCTGCCGTGCGTTCTCGCGTGAATCAGCTCCTGCAGCCGCGTCTTGTGATCCTTTTCAAAGACGGGCGTCGAAAGGTCCAGCTGCGAGAGCACGAACCGGTGGATGAACGTCTTTGCGGGTTCCAGTCCCCCGTCCAAAAAGATCGCCGCGATCACCGCCTCGAACGCATCGGACAGGATCGAGGGCTTTTTGCGCCCGCCGCTTGCGTCCTCGCCGCGTCCCAGAAGCAGGCAGTCCCCGAGCGCGATCTGCTTCGCCGCAGCAAAGAGCGCGTTTTCGCAGACGATCGACGCGCGGTTCTTGGTCAGCTCGCCCTCCTGCATCTTCGGGAAGCGGAAGAACAGCTCCTCGCTTACGCACAGCTCCAGCACCGCGTCGCCCAAAAACTCCATGCGCTCGTTGTCGCCGCCCACGCCGGGCACGTACGACGAGTGCATCAGCGCATGCCGGAGGTAGTCGGGGTTCCCGAAGGAATACCCGATCCGGTTCTGCAATTCGGTTAAATGTTCTTTCGTCAGCATACGATTCTATTTACCAAAAAACCCGCACTCATTGCGTGCGGGTTCGGTTCGACTTGCCTGTTTCCGCTTATTTCTGCAGATAACGAAGGATATCGCCGACGGTCTGCACTTTGGGCAGTTCTTCATCGGGGATCTCGGTGTCGAATTCCTGTTCCAGATCCATGACGAGCTCGACCACGTCCAGAGAATCCGCATGCAGATCCTCCACGAGGTGGCTTTCCATCGTGATGGTTTTCGGATCAATATCCAGCTGTTTGCCGATGATCTCGCAGATTTTTTCGAATTCCATGATAACTCCCTTCCGTCCCGGAGGACGATTCGCTCACTTGATTATTTTACCGCAAAACGTCTGGGTTTGTCAATCCTCAATGTTCAGCGTCTCGGCAAACGCGCCGATCTTTTCCGTCACGCCGCCGCGCACGAGCCGCGTCGCCTGCAAAAGGCAGACCTTGACCGACTTTGCGTCCGAGCTGCCGTGCCCCTTGATGATGCCGCCGTTGATGCCCAAGAGAGGCGCGCCGCCGTATTCGGTGTAGTCCAGCTTCTTTTTGAGCGCGGAAAACGCCGGCTTTCCGATCAGCCCGGCAAGCTTGCCGCGCGTCGATTCCATCAACGATTTTTTCAGCATCGTCGCGATCCACTTCGCCACGCCCTCGGTCGTTTTCAGCATCACGTTGCCGTCGAATCCGTCGCAGACGAGCACGTCGACCGCGCCGCTCGTGAGGTCGCGCGCTTCGACGTTGCCGATGAAGTTCAGCCCCTCGACCGCTTTCAGGCGCTGATGCGCTTCCTTCGTAAGCGCGTTGCCCTTCTCCTCCTCGGTGCCGTTGCAGAGCAGCCCGACCCGCGGGTTCTTCACGCCCTCGACCGCCTCAAGGTACGCCGCGCCCATCAGCGCAAACTGCACCAGATACCCGGGCTTGCAGTCCGTGTTCGCGCCGCAGTCCAGGATCTCGGTCACCGTGCCCTCCGTCGTGGGGATCAGCGTTGCAAGCGCCGGGCGCTTGATGCCCTTGTGCCGCCGCACGATCAGCGTCGCGCCGGTCAGCACCGCGCCGGTAGAGCCCGCCGAAAAGAAGCAGTCCGCTTCCTTGTCACGCACGGCTTCAAGCGCTTTCACAAGGCTCGAATCCTTCTTCTTGCGGATCGCCTCGGTCGGATGCTCGCCCATGCCGATCGTCTCGGTCGTACAGACGGTCTCGATCCGGTTTGATACTTCCGGATGCGCCGCCGCAAATTCCTTCAAAACGTCTTCATTGCCGAACAGCTTCAGGTCCACGCCCTCCGCCTCCGGTTCGTTGAAAAATGCCAGAACGCCGTCCAGCACCGCCTGCGGCGCGTTGTCGCCGCCCATCACGTCAACTGCAAGCTTCATAATACCCCTCGCTCCTACAATCATACGATCGTCCCGATCGCTTGAACCGTTTTATTATACCCCAAAATCCGCCGGGATGCAAGAAAAATCGGAACGCCGAAACGTTCCGAATACATTGCGGTCCTGCCGCATCAAAGTATGTGAATCAGTCCGATGACAAACCGCAGGATCATCGCCGCGTCGGCAGCCGTGATCCTTCCGTCGCCGTTGACGTCCGCAAGCTGCAGCGCCGTGTCCGCAAGCGTTTCGAGCCCGATCACATGCCGCAGGATCAGCGCCGCATCGGCAGAGGTAACGGAGCCGTCCGTGTTGGCGTCGCCCTTCAGAAGATACGGCTGCACATCGTACTGCTGCGCGAAGGTGATATAGTCAGCGTTCCAGATCAAAACGCCGTCCCCCCATTCGGGATCGAAGCTTTCCCATTCCGCCGCATGTTTCAGGCTGTATCTCAGATGCCAGACCACGCCCGGCGAAAGATCATATTGAAGCTCACCGAGGCTTTGCCCGTCGCCGTTCCACATCACGGGACATTCGTATGCGGGATTCTCGTCCGGGTGCATCACGGGCGGCGGTCCGAGGAAGATGACCGTCGGCGTCGGTCCGTAGGGATAGGAAGAACTGACGGCGGGATCCTCATACAGTTCGCCGGTAAACCCTTCCGGATCCGTCCGGTACGTGCCGAACGTCTCCTTCCAGAACAGATACCGCAAGCTCTCCGGCAGCGTGATCGTCTCAAGCAAATCGCATTGGAAGAAGCTGTACGCGCCGACGGATTCGACGCCCTCCGGCAGCACGACGGTTTCGAGCGCACGGAGTCCGTAGCACGCGCCGTAAATCTCTTTTACGTCCGGTCCGAACACGACCGTTTCAAGATCGGGATTCGTCATGTTCAAGCTGTCGTCGGTGTCGTTGCCGAGGCGCCGGAATTCATGCGTGAACCCTAACGTGCAGCAAACGGATTTGATCCCCGCAGGGATCGTGAGCTCCGTCTTGCCCGTGCCGTTATATCGGATCAGCACGCCGTCGCCGACGACGACGAACTCGTCCGTCTGCCGTTCGATCCACGGCGTTCCCGCAAAGGCGTTCAGCCCGATGCGCTTCACAGAGCGCGGGATCGTGACCTCGGTGAGACTGTCGCAGTCCAGAAAAGCCGTAAACCCGATCTGCTCGACGCCGTTTTCAAGATGCACGGAACGGAGCGAATCGCAGTCTGCGAACCCCGAAACCGTTTTGACCGTGCCCGGGATCGTTAGCTCTTCGATCTTAAGGCCGTTGAACGCCCAGTCTTCGATCACGCGGACCGAGCCGAGGTCGATTTCACGCAGGTTTTTGAGCACGTAGAGATCGCTTCCCGCAACGTCGAACCCGACGAGCTTCAGCGATTCGATCCCGTCCGCGACCTCCTCCCACGTCTTTCCGACGCGCTCGCCGATATCGCGCAGGATCAGCCAGACGTCGTGCGTGTCGTTCTGGATCTCCGGATCGCAGTAGAGATGCGTTAAAGTGAGCGCTTTGCCGTCGGCGCTGATCTCCCAGCCGATACGGATCCGCGCGCGGTCAAGGTCGTTCGGATCCCAATCCGCATATTCGCCCGAAAGACCGTCCGCCGCCGCAATCCGCAGCAGGGGCAATACCAGAATGATCGCAAGGAGCAGCGCGATCGCCCGTCTTGTTCCTTTGCCTTTCATACGGAAAAACCTCCTGTTTCTCTATATTTATTTTATACCAAAAACCGCACAAAAAAAAACAAATGTCACAGTTTATTAACAGAAATTCCGCATCCTCGGTTCTCTGTATATATATAACGCGCCTGCTCCGCAAAGGAGAACCGTCCTGCATTTGCGCAAAGCCGCACGGATCAGCATACCGTAGGGAACGCCGACCCCGGCGTCCCGCATAAAACAAAAGGTTCTCCGCGAAGGAGAACCGTCTTTCATTTGCGCAAAGCCGCAAGAATCAGCTTACTGTAGGGGACGCCGACCCCGGCGTCCCGCTTGCGCCGCAGACGCGCATCATTTCCTCCGGTCGTCACGGACATCATGGACCACGTACGGCTTCGGATCCAGAAGCGCTTCGCGCATGAAGCCCGGATAGAGCGTACGCGGATCGTCCGGCGCAACCCAGACGAACTTCTCTTCCCCGTCGCCGAGGTGATCGCTTTCGAGGGTGAAGTCCGCGGGCACATTCATATAGAAATAGAACGCAAGCTCATAGACGGGCTTGCCGAACAGCTTCGGGCTGTCGTTATAGAAATAGACCTCGCTGACGTAACCGAGCCGGTCGGCCGTCATCTGTACGCCGGTCTCCTCGAAGACCTCGCGCGCAACGGCTTCCTGCGCCGTTTCGCCGAACTTGATCCGTCCGCCGACCGAATAGCAGTAGTCGCCGAATTTGCTCTTGACCATCAGCGCTTTGCCGCCCTTAATGATGATCGCGCCGACGCGGATGTTCAGAAGTCCCTCCCCGCAGGGCATGCACAGATCGGGTCCGAGATTGTTTTCCATAGCATTGCTCCTTTTTCATGCGACATTGCCGCAATCTACGCCGCAAGGCAATTCGTGACCGCAAGGTCAATTCATGCGTGCAAGCGCAATTCACGCGGAAGGTCGGGGTCGACCTCCCCTACAAGGCGCAAGCCAGCGCGGCGGAATATATCACGAGGGTGTTGGGAAATCCCAACACCCTCAAACTTTCTGGTGCTCCCGCTCGGGAAGCTCCGATCCGGTCATTCCGAACGGGCAATCATGGTTATTACTTCTCGTCTTCCATGCTGATGACTTCTCTGCCATCATAATAGCCGCAGTTCTTGCAGACCGTGTGCTGCGCTTTCAGCTCGTGGCACTTCGGGCACTCGACGAGGTTGGGCGCGATCGCCTTGGAATTGTTCGCTCTGCGCGAATCTCTTCTCGCCTTCGATGTTTTTCTCTTGGGTACTGCCATGATTACACCTCCTTATGATCGTTCAATAATGATTCGAGCGCGGAGAAACGCGCGTCGATTTTGTTGTTCTGACAGTCGCACTGTCCGAGGTTCAGGTTTGCGCCGCAGATCGGACAAAGTCCCTTGCACGATTCGCTGCAGACCGACGTCATCGGCATCTCCAGAAAGAGATTGTCGAAAAACGCTTCCGAAAGATCAAGCTTTTCGCCCTCGTACGGATAGAGCTCGTCGTCCGGGGTCTTATAGATCGAACGCACGAAATGCTCCGTAAACGAAAAGCTGAGCTTCTGGACCATCGGCCTATTACAGCGTGCGCAGGTCGTCTCATACGAAGCCTCTGCCTCTGCGTCCACGCGGAAGGTCTTTCCGTCGTACACATAGGTTCCGGAAAGCTTTGCCGGACCGACAAACCGTACGGGATCGCCCGCGTACGTTTCGGGCTTCAGCGTGCCTTCCCATGCGAACGGGAACGGCTCGCCGACCCTTCGCAATGCTTCATTGACCGATACAATCATACGCTACCTCAAAATGAACCAACAGCTATTTTAACCATTCCGGCGCCGTTTGTCAACAGATTTCTTTGCCTGTTTTTCCTTTTTTGGCGGGATTTCGCGTTTCCTTTGCGGTTTTGCCCCCTGCGCGGACATTTCGCGCGTGCGCTCCGGCGGAACGAGCGCGTTTTTGCCCGTGCCGATCAGGTCCTCGCGGTTTGCCGCCTTCAGCGCTTTTCGAACTGTGCTGAAGTTTGCGGGCAGGAAAAACTGCATCAGCGCGCGCTGCATCGCCTTCTCCTGCGGACTTTTGGGTACGAACACCGGCTGCATCGTTCTCGGGTCGAGCCCGGTATGATACATGCAGGTCGACACCGTTCCCGGCGTCGGGTAAAAGTCCTGCACCTGCTGCGGACGGTGCCCGATCTTCTTGAGATACTGCGCAAGCTCGATCGCGTCACTGAGCGTACAGCCCGGGTGCGAGCTCATCAGATACGGTACGACGAACTGCTTCTTGCCGAGCCGCGCGTTCATGCGCTCGTAGCGTTTGATAAACTCCTCATAGAGCGCGTGCGGCGTCTTGTTCATGTAGTAGAGCGTGCGGTCCGCGATGTGCTCCGGCGCGATCTTGAGCTGTCCGGAGATGTGATGCTCGCAGAGCTCACGAAGGAACGCGTCGCTTTTGTCGTACAGCAGGTAGTCGAAGCGCACGCCGCTGCGGATAAACACCTTCTTCACACCCGGCACGGCGCGAAGCTTCTTAAGCAGCGCGACGTAGTCCTCGTGGCTGACCTCCAGGTTTTGACACCGCTCATAGCCGATGCAGGAGCGGTTTTTGCACACGCCGCTCTTGAGCTGCTTATGACACGCGGGCTTTCGGAAGTTCGCGGTCGGTCCGCCGACGTCGTGGATAAAGCCCTTGAACTCGGGATCCTTCGTCATCTCCCGCGCTTCTTTGAGGATCGACTCGTGGCTTCGCGCCGAGATCACGCGTCCCTGATGGAACGTCAGCGCGCAGAAATTGCAGCCGCCGAAGCATCCGCGGCAGGAGGTGATCGAAAACTTCACCTCGTCGATCGCGGGGATCGGCTCTTTGTAGGACGGATGCGGACGCCGCGTAAACGGCAGCGCATAGACCGCGTCCATCTCCTCGGTCGAGAGCGGCGCCTGCGGCGGGTTCTGCACGAGATACCCTTTTTCGTGCGCCTGGATAAGCCGACGCCCGCGGATCGCGTCCTGCTCCTCGAACTGGAGCTTAAAGGCTTCGGCATACCTGCGCTTATCGCCTGCGACCTCCGTGTACGACGGCAGCAGTACCGCGTCCAAAACCTCGCTCGGGTCGTTCACACGGAAGCATGTGCCGGGCACGTCCCGGATCTCGTGCACGGGAACGCCCGCGTCGAGCGCGTCGGCGATCGCGACCACGCTGCGCTCGCCCATGCCGTACATCAAAAGATCGGCGCCCGCGTCGTACAGGATCGAGTGACGCACCCTGTCGTCCCAGTAGTCGTAATGCGCGAAGCGGCGAAGGCTTGCTTCGATGCCGCCGATCAGCACCGGCACGTGCGGAAACGCTTCCCTGCAGCGGTTTGCGTACACGATTACGGCGCGGTCCGGGCGCTTGCCCGCCCTGCCGCCGGGGGTATAGGCGTCGTCGCTTCTTCTGCGCTTTGCGGCGGTATAGTGATCGACCATCGAATCGAGGTTTCCCGCGGACACCAGAAACCCGAGCCGCGGCTTGCCCATGCTCCGGAACACCTCGACGTCGTGCCAGTCCGGCTGCGCCAGGATGCCGACCGAATACCCGCGGCTTTGCAGCACGCGCGCGATGATCGCCGTGCCGAAGCTCGGGTGGTCGATGTACGCGTCGCCGCTGATATACACAAAATCAAGCCCGTCGATTCCGCGGGCTTTCATATCCTGTGCCGATAAGGGCGGTATTCGGTTGATCGGCTTTCGGTTCACTTGCTCCTCTTTTCGAGCTCCTGTGCGCGTCTGCGTTCCTCGTCGCTGACCGTGGCGTGCGGGGAGATCGGTCCGACCACGCGGTCCAGTCTCGCGTCCCGGACGCCCTGATCGGTGACCTCGGAAACGAGGTATTCGATGGTGGCGACCATCTCCTTGCGCTCCTCCTCCATCTGACGGAGCTGCACGATCAATTCGTCCAGATACTTGTCCACGTCCTCGCGGTCGTACCCGAACAGAGATTTGCGAAACTCCTTATTGACGATGTTCTCCGCCTTGATCATGGAGCGGCGTTACATGTCGGTGTAGCCGGAATCCTCGCCGGTGTCCTCGACGTCGACGTCGCGCGGGGCGACCAGGAAGATCCCTCTCGAGATCTTGTTGATCGTGCCGTTCAGCGCATAGATCGAGCCGAGCAGAAAGTCCAGCACGCGCTGCGCGCAGTTCCCGTCGAGCTCCTCCATATTGACGATGACCGGACGGCGATTCTTGAGATTGTCGACGATGCTCTGCGCGTCGTCGTAGCAGACCGGATGATACACGATCATCTTCATCGACGCAACGCTCGAAGGAACCGGCTGCGAATCTCCGCCGCCGACCAAAGCGTTCTCACGGCGCTTCGAGCGCGGCTCGCGCTTCGGCTGTTCCGGCTGTGCCTCGTCGTTGAGGATCTCTTCGTCGTCGTTCTCTTCCAGTCCGATGAAATTCAAAAACTTACCCATTCTGTTTTCCTCCCGTAATAATGCGTGGTCCGAAGATCGCTGTCCCGACGCGAACGGTCGTTGCGCCTTCCTCGATCGCAGTGTCAAAATCGTGGCTCATTCCCATCGACAGCGTGTCGATCGGAAGCTGCGGATACGCCGCCGTCAGACGTTCGAACCGGCTGCGCATCTCCCGGAAATAGATCCGGACCGCTTCCCGGTCCACCGCCGGCGGCACGCACATCAGTCCCCGCAGCCGAACGGATCCGAGCCCTGCGATCCTGTCCGCAAGCGCGTCGAGCGCCTCTGGCAGAACGCCGCCCTTCTGTTCTTTTGGCCGATGTTGATCTCGATTTGCAGGGTACTACCTTAAAGGACGTGCTTGCGCTGGTGCCCCAGGCTTATCGTTCTGGCCTGAAAGGGATAGAAATGGATGCCCGATTGGAGGCTACGCACTTGGTGGCCGATGCCGAGGTGA
>JAZNHI010000140.1:0-6795 GCA_045576895.1 Clostridia bacterium
TTGAAAGATAGGAGGAATGCCATGCATGGCAACGAAACTGGAACGTATTTCACGCCTGGCACTTGACGCCACTCTGTCCGTCGCCTCCTCGCCCGATCATTGGAAAGCGTTTCTGGATTCCGCTGCATGGCTCTATAAATACCCGTTTCGGGATCAGGTGCTGATCCATGCACAGAAACCCAAAGCCACCGCCTGCGCGGAGATCGGAATGTGGAACGAGCGCCTGCACCGTTGGGTCAATAAAGGCGCAAAGGGTATCGCGCTGATCGACACTTCAGACGAGAAACCGCATCTTCGGTATGTCTTCGATGTATCGGACACGAACTCCCGGCAGAACACCCCATTAAAGCTGTGGCAGCAAGCGCCGAATATGGAAGCCCGAATCTCGGAAGAACTGGAGAACAGCTTCGGAGATCTCGGCGGCGTGAGCGATCTGACCTCCGCAGTGTTCGGAACAGCGCTGAACGCTGTCACGGATAACCAGAAGGATTATCTCGACGCGCTTCTAAAGGAACTCGGCGGCAGCGAGCTATCCGGGACGGACGGTGTGGATGTCACTTTCCAACTGCTTCTCGGTGTTTCCGTCGCATATACGGTATTGAAACGTCTCGGGTATGACGCCGGCATATACCTGACCGACGAAGATTTTGAACCGATCACGCAGTTCGATACGATCGGAACCATATCACGGCTCGGAGAAGCGACGAGTGATATTTCCGAGATGATCTTACGCCAGATCGAGCGTAGTGTCCGGCAGATTGAAAAAGAATTCCGCGACATCCTCGCAAATGAAAACACAATCGGCGATAATGCAGGTGAAAAGAACAGCGAAAGGAGCAACAGCAATGGAACTGACCTACACGCAAGTCGGGAACGTACAGATCCCGAACCTGGTTCTCGATCCCGAACCGATGGGATCGATCGGCAAGTACGGACGGATGCGGAAACGGTATCTGGAGGAAAAGAAGGACGGAACACTGACAGCGCTCGTGCTGTCGGGCAAGCTCACGCAGCACCTTCTGGAGATCAACGATCTCTGCAAGGAGCAGATCGAAGCGCTGACAGGGAAGATGGCACAGACGGAGGGCGTGACGGAACAGCTCAAAGCGACCGATCAGATGGCATGGGTACAGCGGATGAACAGCATTCGCAGCCGCGCCGAGGAGATCGTGACGGCGGAGCTGATCTACAGCTAATCGAAGACGTAGATGAAGAAGCGGTGGAAGAAGCATTCCCTGCTTCTTTGTTTGATACCTCCGAACAGGAACAGCAATTCAAGAGGGATGTCAGGCGGACAAAACCAACGACGCCGCAGATGTCCCTTTTTGATTTACAGGAGGTTACGCCGGAGACAGCAAGCACAGGAACGCTGTCCTTGCGCTATTCCCAACAGGTGATTGACGAAGCGCTGACAATCGGAGCGAATGACAAAAACAGTCGGCTGATCATCTGCGCGTATTTTGCAAAGGATCACACATCGGAGGAAAACGCTGCGTTTCTCAAAGAACACTACGGCACAAACGGCGCAGGGTTCTATCTGAATGACCGACAATATGCCGTTTGGTACGACGCGGACGGTTTTCGCATCTCTGCCGGAGATACCGTGCAAGGCGGCATGACCATGACGCTTTCATGGGAGGAAGTCGCAAAACGGATTCGGGAGCTTTTGGATCACGGTCGCTACTTGCCGCAGGAGGAGCTGCTGCGCGTCAATGTGTTCGAGCGTTCGGAGCTTGCCGAACATCTGATCTTTGCAGCGCGCGATCTCAACAAAGAAGGACGAGAGCAAGGTCTGCTTCCCACCTTCACAGCGTTAAGCGGTGCGTTTGACGATGAGCGTGATCAGATCATGGCGCGCATGGATCAGCCCGAATCATTGCAGGCGCTGATTGACGAATGGCGTACCTTTGCCGGAGCACACAAGGAAAACCCCGATGTACTTCGCTTCCGATTCTATCGTCCAATGCGTCTGCTGCACCAACTGGAGGATTTGCAGCGGGAGCCGATCCGTTTCTCCGTTGCCGAGGATTACGCTCCGCAACGACGTCAGTTCATTACCTTAGATGAAATCGACAAGCTTTTACGCGGTTCTGACACCGAACGCGGATCAGAACAACGGCTCGAAACGTATGCGTTCTTTCTTGCGCATTCTGATAGCAACGAGCGTGAAAAACATCTCAAGGGTATTCATGGGGAGCATCACGGATTCCTCGCCGGAAACGATCAAGGCGAGTTTACCTCCAAAGGTATCATGTTCAGCCATGGCGATATGTCCAAGCCTTACGCGAAGATTGAGTGGAACTGGACAAAAGTACGACAGAGGATTGAAACGTTGATTTCGCAAAACCGCTTCCTGTCGGAAAAAGACCGGGATTATATGCTTGATTACGAACGCAAGCAGATTGCCCGCATAATTGTGAATGTCTTTATAGATGCGCCGGACACATACGAGCATCCATTCTCCAAGAATCCGATCGGGGATTACTGGGAATGCGTTGCAGAGGTACAGAAGCAACTGACCGATCCCGCTCGTATCAACAAGATTCTTGATACGCTCGTTTCTCTGGAAGCCAATACGCTTTCCACTGATCGCGGATACGAGGAGCGTCATAAAGCGGTTGAGAATCTGACTGCATATCGCAAGGGCGAGTTCTCCCTGTTCGGTGGAAAGCGCGAAGCCATCCCTTCCCCTGTGGAAGACGTTATTGGGGAGGATGAACTGCTGCTGGATGATCCGGAAGAATCCTCTGGGCTCTATCGTCCATACGCTGTGGACGATACCGTCTATCTCGACGGTACGGAGTTTCGGATCACGAACGTGACATCCATGCACGTCGAGATGATCGATCCGACGATACGCTATCCGATCTTCCGTACTGAGAGCAAAGCGAACTTTGAACGGCTGTTGAAAGAGAATCAGCGGAATGCGATGTTTATTCCTCCGGAACAGCAACCCCAAGAACCGGTACAAGAGGAACTCCCGACCGTGGAGTTACCCCCTGCAGCGATGGAACAGACCAAAGAAGCCGAGCCGCAGGAAGAACCGGTCAAGCTGCACAGCGTTGTGATTGACCTTCGCCCTTCATGGGAGCGCGAGTTCAAGAGCCGGAGCCGCAGCCGACGCAAAAAGCACCTGTTGTAAACAAGCGAACCGACTTCCGGATCACGGATGATCATTTGGGAGAAGGTGGCGCGAAAACGAAGTTTCAGAGAAACGTCGCAGCAATCCGAACGCTCAAAGCGATCGAAGCCGAGCACCGTCTTGCAACGCCGGAAGAACAAGCCATCCTTTCGCAATACGTCGGTTGGGGCGGTCTGCCGGATGCGTTTGACGATTCTAAAGAGCAATGGCAAAGCGAGTACGCAGAGCTCAAAGAACTGCTGACGGATCGAGAATACGAATCGGCGCGGGCGTCCACGCTGAACGCGCACTACACCTCCCCGGTCGTCATCCGCGCTATGTACGAAGCGATCGGAAACATGGGCTTTCAGACGGGCAACATTCTGGAACCTTCGTGCGGGATCGGCAATTTCTTCGGAATGCTGCCGGAAAGCATGAATAACAGCAAACTCTACGGTGTGGAACTGGACGATCTGACAGGAAGGATCGCAAAGCAGCTCTATCAGAACGCGAACATCCGCATTGAAGGCTTTGAGGAGTCCGTCTATCCGGACAGCTTCTTCGATGTTGCGATTGGCAACGTGCCGTTCGGCGATTATAGTCTCGCAGACAAGCGGTACGATAAGAATCATTTTCTGATCCACGACTATTTCTTTGCAAAGGCGTTGGATAAGGTTCGCCCCGGAGGTGTGGTCGCTTTCATAACCTCCAGCGGAACGATGGATAAAGCAAATCCTTCGGTACGGAAGTATATCGCGCAACGGGCCGAACTGCTCGGCGCGATCCGTCTCCCGAACAACGCCTTTCGTGCCAATGCGGGAACGGACGTCGTTGCGGACATTCTCTTTCTGCAGAAGCGGGATCGTCCAATCGAGATCGACGAGGATTGGCTGCATATCGGAAAGTCCGAACTGGGCTATCCGATCAACGAGTACTTCCTGAAGAACCCGGACATGATCCTCGGCGAACTGGCAGAAGAAAGCACCCGCTTCGGCATGGGTCAGACGGTCAAGCCGATCGAAGGCGCAGATCTGTCCGAACAGCTCCGGGACGCAATTGCCAATATCCACGGTGAGATCGTCGCATTGGAGCAGGAGGATGAACTGGAGGGAACGGCAAAGGCGACGCTGCCCGCCGATCCCGATGTGCGAAACTTCTCCTTTACGCTCGTGGACGGAGAGATCTATTTCCGGGAGAACTCGGTCATGTCCAAGATCGAAGTCTCGCTGACCGCGCAAAACCGGATCAAGGGTATGATCGCCATTCGTGATTGTGCCCACAAGCTGATCGACCGGCAGTTGAACGACTACTCCGACGCCGCGATTGCGGACACGCAGCGCGAGCTGAACAGTCTCTACGATGCCTATACCGCAAAGTACGGTTTGCTCAACAACCGCGGGAACAGCATGGCGTTTTCGGATGATTCCTCGTACCCGCTGCTCTGCTCTTTGGAGGTGTTGGACGAGAACGGAAAGCTGGAACGGAAAGCGGATATGTTCTATAAGCGCACCGTTCGCCAGTACACCGACATCACGCATGTCGACACCGCAGCCGAAGCGTTGACCGTTTCTCTTTCCGAAAGGGCAAAGGTCGATCTTCCGTATATGGCAGGGTTGACCGGAAAGAGTGAAGATGCACTCGAAGCCGAACTCACAGGACTGGTCTTCCGGGACATCGGCACCTACTATGAGGGCTTCTACAATCCGGACACCTTTGATCTCAAGGCATTTCCGCTGGTGACAGCGGATGCTTTTTTATCCGGCAATGTACGAAGCAAACTGAACACGTTCCGTACGGTACAGGAGAAGCTGCGGGATGCAGGCAAGGCGGAAGAAGCCGAAGCGCTCTCCGTTTCGATCGCTGCATTGGAAAAGGTACAGCCGAAGGATCTGGACGCATCCGAGATTAATGTGCGTCTCGGCGCGACGTGGATTCCGGAGGAGGATGTCAAGTCATTCATCTATGACACGCTGCAGCCCGGATGGCGTGCGCAGCGGTATCTTAATGTGCATTACTTCGATATCACCGGCGAATGGCGAATCGAAGGCAAGAACACCGACTACGGTAATGTCACCGCGAGCGTCACTTACGGTACGAATCGGATCAACGCCTACGAGATCCTTGAAGACAGCCTGAACCTCAAAGACGTCCGCATCTATGATACTGTCACAGATGACGACGGGCGCGAAAAGCGTGTGCTGAATATGAAGCAGACGATCCTCGCGCAGCAGAAGCAAACGCTCCTGCAGGAAGCGTTCCGCGATTGGCTCTGGAAAGATCCGCAGCGTCGTGATCGGCTTGTCACCATGTATAACGATCGGTTCAACAGTACCCGCCCGCGGGAATACGACGGCAATCATCTTGTGTTTCCGGGCATGAATCCGGAGATCACGCTGCGACCGCATCAGGCGAACGCGATCGCGCGCGTCCTGTACGGCGGAAACACTCTGCTTGCCCATGTTGTCGGCGCAGGCAAGACCTTCGAGATGACAGCAGCAGCTATGGAGCTGAAACGGCTTGGACTGTGCCACAAATCCCTGTTTGTCGTCCCGAACCACCTAACAGAACAGTGGGCAAGCGAGTTTCTGCAGCTCTATCCTTCCGCAAATATCCTCGTCGCCACCAAGAAAGACTTTGAAAAACAGAACCGCAGACGCTTCTGCAGCCGTATCGCTACCGGCGATTACGATGCCGTCATTATAGGGCACAGCCAGTTTGAGAAGATCCCGCTGTCGCTGGAGCGGCAGAAACGGACGATTGAGGAACAAATCGAAGAGATCACATTCGGGATCGAAGCCCTCGAATCTGAGAACGGAAACTATCTGTCGATCAAGCAGTTGGAAAAGACCAAACGCGGTCTGGAAACAAAGCTGCAGCGGCTGAATGATCGGGAGCGCAAGGACGATGTTGTAACCTTTGAAGAACTCGGTGTCGATCGGCTGTTTATTGACGAAGCGCATTACTACAAGAACCTGTATCTGTACACCAAGATGCGAAACGTCGCGGGGATCTCTCAAACCGAAGCGCAGAAATCCTCCGACCTTTACATGAAATGCCGCTATCTTGACGAGATCACCGACAGTCACGGCGTCGTTTTCGCCACGGGTACGCCGATCAGCAATTCCATGACCGAGATGTACACCATGCAGCGGTATCTCCAGTACAACCGTTTGAAGGACGCGCATTTGCAGCACTTCGATGCATGGGCGTCCACATTCGGTGAAACAGTTACAGCGATTGAGCTGGCCCCGGAGGGAACCGGCTATCGGGCTAAGACACGGTTTGCGCGGTTCTTCAATCTCCCGGAGCTTGTGTCCATGTTCAAGGATATTGCGGACGTGCAAACGGCGGATATGCTGCAGCTTCCCGTACCGGAAGCGGAGTACCACAATGAGGTGATCAAGCCGAGTGACTTTCAGCGCGAGATGGTAGCATCCTTTGCCGAGCGTGCTGAGAATGTGCGAAAGGGTATTGTCAAGCCGTATGAGGACAATATGCTGAAGATCACGAATGACGGACGAAAGCTCGCGCTCGATCAGCGGCTCAATAATCCTATGCTGCCGGATGAGGATACCAGTAAGGTCAATGCCTGTCTGGATAACATCTATCGGATTTGGCTCGAATCTTCGGAGCAGCGTTCAGCGCAGCTTGTATTCTGCGATTTGTCCACACCG
>JAZNHI010000141.1:0-13743 GCA_045576895.1 Clostridia bacterium
CCTCTTTTCTTGCCCAAGAAAAGAGGGACTGTCCCCTTTTTCACCTGCGCACGTGTGCGAGGAGTAACAGCTAGGTGGAACGAACAACCCGAGATTGCTTAC
The DNA here is from genome assembly GCA_045576895.1 of Clostridia bacterium. GTDB lineage: Bacteria > Bacillota > Clostridia > Christensenellales > CAG-138 > UBA3792. The sequence goes on from JAZNHI010000141.1 coordinate 103, forward strand.
GCAGCCTCGGCGAGTTCCTCCTCGGCAGCGCCGACGTAGGTTACACCGTCGCCGTAGATGGTCTTCCAGTCGTTCTTCATGGAGACGGGCACGTAGTCGTTCTTCTCGCAGTCTTCGAGCATGGAGGCGGCCTTCTCCTCGTTGCCGTTCTCGCGCTCGAGGTCGTCGCAGCACAGCTGGAAAGCGGCAGCGCGGTACGAGGGATGGTTGATCGCGTAGTTATCCATGGCGAAGTCACCCGAGCTGTTACCGAACGAAAGCACCGGCTGCTTGCCGATCTCGCGTACGATCGCCGTGACCTTGTTCGTCTTCAGATTCTTCACCTGCAGCCGGTCGGTGCGGACCAGATCGTCCCCCGGCTGGAACGTATAGTCAAGGCTGTCCTTGTCGCCCTGCCCGCTTGCTTCCAGCGCGACGTCCATGCCGATGAAGTGATCCGACGGCACGTCGACCATGCCTTCAAAGAGCTCGCGGCAGATATAGCGGTCGCTGCCGCTGACGACGTAGACGGTGAAGCTGTTCTCCGTGAGGTAATCGATCACCTCAACGATCGGGCGATAGAACGCCTGTCCGTAGGTCATGCCCTCGAAACCGTCCGCGTCGCGCACCAGAAACTGCGTCACATAGTTCTGAAACTCGGTCACGGTCATGCCCGCATATGCCTTCGCCGCGGCGTTCGCGTGGCGAAGCGCCATGTCGCCTGCATAGGTGTGGGTCGGACCGCCTGCGCGGATCTCCTCCGCAACCGCCTTGAGCTCCTCATCCGGCGTAAAGGTCGGATCGGCGAGTATGCGCCATGCCAGCATATAGTATTCGAGATAGGTCGGGAACAGCTCTCCGTAGATCGTGCCGTCCATGTCAAAGACCGCGATCCGGCGATCGACCGGAATGAAGTCGGGCGAGCTTTCGTCCGTGACCGTTTCGACGTATTCGATCAGCAGATCCAGCGCGGGCGCGACGTCGCTCCACGACGCAAAGACCTCCTCATCGACCTCGCTGTCCGGCAGCGGATCCTCGCCGGAAATTTCCGGCAGCTCGGTGTCCGGGCGTTCTTCGGCCGGCGCTTCCGTCGGCGCTTCCGTCGCGGGGACTTCGGTTGCGGGCGCTTCCGTCGGCGCAGGCGTCGCTTCGGCGGCGGGCGCCGTTTTTGCCTTGCAGCCTGCAGCGCAGAGAACGAGCATCAGGATCGCAAGGATCAGAGCAATTCTTGTTTTCATGTGGATTCCTTTCTTTCGTGTACGGTAAAAATCGCAGACTATTATAAAGCGGTTTTGTCCGTCGCGCAAGGGTTCGGCGCCGTTTTTTTCGTGATCGCGTAATAGGTGAGGTCGCGCATCTCGCCCAGGTACTCGAACTCCCGCGCGGAAAAGCGCAGATAGGTCATGCCGCACTTTTCCATCACGCGGCGCGACGCATCGTTGCCGGTGAAATACGACGCCGTGACGGTATGTATGCCCTTTTCGTCGAACAGATACGCAAGAAAGCGTTTGCCCGCCTCGGTCACATAGCCCCTGTTCCAATGCGCCGAGCCGATCCCGTAGCCGATCTCGCACACGCCGTCGGTCTCGTCAAAATAAAGGATGATGCCGATGAGCCGTCCGGTCGCCTTGAGGCGGATCGCAAAGAGATCGTCCCGCCCGAGATACGTCGAAAAATCGAAGGTATCGAGCGATTCCGCATAGCGGCAGACAAAGGTTTCGAGGACCTTTCTGTCGTGCGAGATGTTGTTGAAATAATCCTCTTTATCGGTCTCTTTGATCCGGTCGAGGATCAGCCGTTCGGTCTCCATGCGCTCGGGCTTTAACGCAAGCTCGATCTCGTCGAGTTTGCCCGGGGTAATCTTGCGGCTGCCCGTCTCGAAAAAGCCGAGCCGTTCATAGAGCCGCCTTGCGCCCGCGTTGTTTTCGAGGATCCAAAGCGTCGGCGTACCGTCTGCAATCGCTGCGGCAAACCGCAAAAGCTTCGTGCCGTACCCGCGTCCCTGCTGTTCGGGCAGCACGTACAGGTCCTCAATGAGGCTCCCGGTCACGGAAACGACGCCCTTCGGTCCGTCCTCGACGAGCAGAAAGATCCGGCTTTTTGCGTCCAGCTTGCGCTGTAAATACGCCGCCTGCCGCTCCGTCGTATGGCTTTCCACAAATTCCGGCGTGCAGAACGCGCGGTGCGAGTCGCGCCACGCCGCGGCATGCACCGCCGCCGCTTCCATTAGATTCGATGGATCGACCGGGATGATCATGGTTCCTCCGTTTTATACTGTCCGTTTGCGGGATTAACGCGCTGCGTTCGTTGCCCGCGCCGCATCCTGTCACGCCGCATTCTCCTCGAAGAAGGCTTTTGGCTGAGCCCTAACCAAATCGGATTACATACACAGGACTTTGGTATGCCGGGGCTTCTCCCCCTTTCAGGGTGGAGAAGCTCCGCGAAGCGGTGACGAGGGGGGTCATCGGATCCGCGAAAAGCTGTCGCTTTTCTGCGTGTACGCCTCATCCGATCCCTTCGGGATCACCTTCCCCATAACAAGGGGAAGGCTTTCCGGCGTGTTGTCCATCTGCGCGAAAGGCAGACAGGGCTTATTTCTTTATTCGGGCATCCGCGCAATGAGCGCCGACACGACCTGCCGGATCGGGGGCATGATTTGGGCAAGGTCGATTTCGTCCCTTGCGAAAAACCGCAGCGCTTCCATCTCGCCGTCGCGCGCCGACGGTTCGCCCCGCCATTTCCGGCAGAGATACACGATCTCGAAGTTGGAGACCTCGTCGCCGTTCGGATAGATATAATGCGTCTGCGGTCCGGAGTTCACACAGAAGAAGGTGAGCTCGTCCGCAAGCAGTCCCATTTCCTCCAGAAGCTCGCGCCTTGCGCAGTCCTCGGCGCGCTCGTCGATCTCGCACGCGCCGCCCGCGTAGCCCCACAGGTGATTGTCCGCGCGCTTGCCCAGCAGCATCCGTCCGGAATCATCCACGCAGACGACGCTTGCGGCGCACTGCATCACCGTTTTATGCCCCACAAGCTTTCGCATTTCCGCCATATATCCGGTCATAGTTGTTCCTCCTCCGAAAGGTCCAGCCTGAGCGTCAGCGCATCGTACCTCTGTCCGCGGACCGTGCGAAGGTCCTTCACACAGGCGTACGGGACGAAGCCGAGCTTTTCCGCGACGCGCAGCATGCGGGCGTTGCCCGACCACGTCTGCGTATACACGCGGCGCGCGCCGTGCGCTCTGAGATATTCAATGAACTGTCGTAGCGCCTCCGTGCCGACGCCTGTTCCGCGCGCGTCGCGCTCCGGGACGTCGATGCCGACGGCGGGGATCTTTTCCGGGTTTTCGACGTAATCGAGATCAAAATAGCGGCTGACCCAGCCGACGTGTCTGCCGTCCATCTCGATTTCGAACTTCCAACGCGGCGCGTCCTTCGGCAGCGTTTTGATGCGCCCGAAGTATTCCGTCCAGCCTTCGCGCTCCGCTTCCGGCGTCGTTTCCTCATTCTCCCACGGCGCGTCCCAGTCCATCCATTCGGTCTCCGCGGTGAACCACCGCACATAGTCCTCGATATCCGATTCGATCATGTCACGCAGAACGACCATGCTGTTTCACTTCCCATGCGTGCCGTTCACGATCGCGGCGTAGACTTCCTCGGGGATCATCGGTGAACCGATCTCATGAAGCAAGGCTTCGGGGATCGCGCCGGTTTCGGCATACGCTTTGCCCGCCTGCCGTAAAAGCGCAAGACGCGGCTCGGTCACGACGGCGGCGGAGGGTTCGTTGAACAGCGGGCTTTCCGGCACGGTGAGAATCGTGTGACCGCACGGGAACAGCAGCCGGAACTGCGCGACTGCCGGTTCAAAGTTCTGCTTGCTGTTCGGAAAGCCGCAGCCGCAGACCATGAGGTAGCGAAGGTGCGCAAAATCCGCCTGTCCGACGTGCTCGTACCGGTCGCCGACCTTCTGCATCGCCATCGAGGAAAGCGGCAGCGTGCGGTCGATGAGCGCCTTCAGCGGCGCGGGCATGCCGTAGCAGTAGAGCGGAAAGCTCAGAAGCAGCAGATCGCTTTCGAGGATCGCTTCGAGGATGGCGCGCATGTCGTCGTCGTGCATGCAGGTCCCGCCGTTTCGCATGCAGGCAAAGCAGCCGGTGCAGTATTCGATGTGCTTGTCGACGACGTGGACCGTCGTGATCTGCTGTTCGCCCGCGTCCTGCATGCCCTGAAGAAACGCGCGCGTCATGTGCATGACGTCGCTTTTGTCCCGCTTCGGGCTGCCGTTCAGAACCAGAATCTTCATGATTGCACTTCCTTTCCGCTTTTCAGCGCACAAACGGTGCGCGGTATGCCGCGTTGATCTCGGCGATCTCCTGTTCGCCGTCGATATACGGCTGATAGATCGCCTCGATCCGTCCGCCGCCTAAGTTGTCGCAGCCGCTGCAAAACTCGCAGTCCGCGCCGCACGCGCCGTACAGCGCTTCCCGCACGATCCGCTCGCGCTGTTCGCGCGTGGTATCCTTGATCAGAATCGATTTCATATGCCGTTCCTCCGTCAAAGGTCCAGGTTGCGCCGCGCTTCCGCGCTGCCGTCCGCGATCATGGCAAGCGTTTTGCACGCCGCTTTTTCGGCGCAGGCGCCGCAGGTTCCGACGCGCTTTCCGCGCGCGCACTGCCGGATCGGGCAGAGCGAATCGCAGAAGACCGTCTTTGCGCCCGCGACGCGGCAGCCCGTGCAGTCGATCATCTCCGGCGTGATCGTGACGCCGTTCAGCTTTGACCACTCTTCGGAGACCTTTTTCCGCAGCGCGTCGTTATGCACCGTTGCAAGCCGCGCCTCGCACGTTTCGCAGTCCAGTCCGCAGTATGCAAGATAATTGTTCTTCGGATCGATCGCGTGCGGATCGGACCCGATCCGGATCCAGTACCGCTGCTCGATCTCGCCGTCTTCGTTCACGAACTCGTTTTCGAGCACGCCGCCGTTTTTTTGAATCGCCTTTGCGGAGCCGATGTTGTTCCGGTCGCATATGACCAGCGCGCGCTCGATCCCGAGCGCTTCGCATTCTTGCAGCGCAAGGCGCAGAAGCTCCGTGCCGTACCCCTTTTTCCGCTCGGTCGGGCGGATGCCGTCGCCGATGTGCCCGCCCTCCCTGAGAAGAAACGCATTCAGGTAATGCCGGATGTTCACCGCGCCTAAAAGCCGGTCGCGTTCCTCGTCCAGCAGAAAGAACACCGAATCCGGAACCATGCCGTCCTCGGGCTCTTTGATCTCCAGCTCCCGAAGATAGCGGTCAAAGTCGTGATAATCGTTTTTGAAGATCGACCACGGGGAGCCGTTCGTGCGGTTCTGCACCTGATCGGCTTTCCACTCGTCGATCATCTCGCCGAGCTGCTTTTCATATGCCTTTGTGAGCTTGATCAGCTTCCGTCCCATATCCGTTCGCTCCCGTTTTTTCTTATCATACCACAGCCGCGGGGCTGTGTCACTACGGTTTTGCGGAACGAAAAAACCGTCGCGGGGGTTGCGTCCCGCGACGGCGGAATCCGGTTCGGCAGCTATGCCGCGGCGCGCGCGTTTTTTGCCTTCCGGTCCCGGATGAACCAGGGCAGATACGCAAGGAAGAACAGCAGCGTGACCGCGGCCGCCATGAACAGCACCCGCAGCGCGTAGTTCGAGGGCAGAAAGTCCAGGATGGACTTCGTCGCCTCGGGCTTTGCCATGTACAGGTAGTTCGCGTCGCCGCCGATCAGCAGATTGGCGACAAAGGCGATCGCCGCCATGATGACCGTCGCGGCGTACGCCTTGATAAACGACTTCCAAGTCGGACGCATTCCGTGCACGAAGATCATGTAGAACACGGCGATGTAGCCCGCGGTATGTTCGAGCCAGAACTGATAGTAGCGAAAGCGCGTCGGACCCGTATAGGTGATGACCGTCGGCGTGATCAGCGCGAAGATCGTGCCGGAGAACAGCCAGAAGTACGGAATGTCGAACAGCGTCTGGTTCTTCGTCACCAGCATGTAGCTTCCGAAGATCACGCCCCAGCCGCACAGCGTAATCGGCAGGTGATCCTGCGGGTTTGCGCCGAGCGACGGCACGCCGACCAGCCGCCAGAAATAGGACATCTCGGTGATGATCATGATAAGCGCCAGCGCAAGCCGCAGGTTCTTTTCGTGCCGGCTGTTTCTGAGCCGGTCGCGAAAGACATAGATCAGCACGATGACTGCGATCATCAGAAGGATCGGCAAAAAGTGCGCGAGCGTGAAATTCCGGAACTCCACCTCGTCGCCCTTTCCGAAAAAGTATGCAAAAAAGTCCTTCATGTTCGATTCCTCCGAAAAGTTTCGCACCCATTATACCGTTTTTCGTTCGTTTCGGCAAGGTCTTTTCAATGGAGGCGCGTCCGGGATCCGGTGCGCATCGGCGGACGCATCGGCAGCCCCCTTTCCGCCGCGCAAAAAAAGATCCCGGAAGGGTTCGCCGTTCCGGGATCGATTGCGGTTCGTTATTCCACGGTCACGCTCTTTGCGAGGTTGCGCGGCTTGTCGACGTCGAGCCCCTTTGCGACGCTCGTGTAGTAGGCAAGAAGCTGCAGCGGAATGATCGCGACGCTGCCGATGAAGTGCGGGTCCGCGTTCGGCACATAGACGGTGAAGTTCGCCGCCTCCTCGACGTTGTAGTTGCCGTAGCCGGTCAGCCCCATGAGGTACGCGCCGCGCGCCTTGCACTCCGCCATGTTGCTGACGGTCTTTTCGATGCGGTCCTGCTGCGTCAGAACGCCGATGATCAGCGTGCCGTTTTCGACGAGGCTGATCGTGCCGTGCTTCAATTCGCCCGCGGCGTACGCCTCGCTGTGGATGTAGGAGATCTCCTTCATCTTGAGACTGCCCTCGAGACAGATTGCGTAATCGAGTCCGCGCCCGATGAAGAAGATGTCCCGCGCGTTGGCGTGCTTACTGGCAAACCACTGGATGCGCTCCTTGTCCTCGAGCGCGCGCGCCATTTTGTCCGGCAGCGCGGAAAGCTCGTTGAGATACGCCTCGTACCGCGCCGCGTCAAGCTTGTCGCGCACGTCCGCAAGCGCGACGGAGAGCGTATACATCGCCGCAAGCTGCGCGCTGTACGCCTTGGTTGTGGCGACGGCAATCTCGGGACCGGCGAGCGTATACAGCACGTGATCCGCCTCCCGCGCGATGGTCGAGCCGACGACGTTCACGATCGCCAGCGTCGGCACGCCTTTCGCCTTTGCCGCCCGCAGCGCCGCAAGGCTGTCCGCCGTCTCGCCGGACTGCGATACCACGATCACGAGCGAGCCGGGCGTCAGAAGCGTCTTCCGGTAGCGGAATTCGGACGCCAGCTCCACGCGCACCGGGATCTCGGCAAGGTCCTCGATCACGTACTGCGCGAGCATGCCCACGTGCCACGCCGAGCCGCAGGCGACGATGTGCGCGTTGTCGATCTTCGCAAGAAATTCCCGGTCGAGCCCCGCCGCCGAAAGGTCGATCTTTCCGTTTTTCACGATGCTGTTCAGCGTGTCGCGCACCGCCTTCGGCTGCTCGTGGATCTCCTTGATCATGAAATGCTCGTAGCCGCCCTTTTCCGCAGCTTCGGCGTTCCAGGTGATGCGGGTCAGCGGCAGCGTGATCTCGTCGCCGTTCAGATCAAAGAAGTGCGCTTCGCCGGGAAGGATCCGCGCAGACTGCAGATTGTCGATGTAGTATACGTCCCTTGTGTGCTTCAGAATCGCGGGCACGTCGGAGGCAAGAAAGCTTTCGCCGTCGGCAACGCCGATGATCAGCGGGCTGTCCTTGCGCGCGCAGTAGAGCTCGCCGGGGTAATCCCTGAACATCAGCGCAAGCGCGTAGCTGCCGCGCACACGGACCATCATGCGGTTGATCGCGTCGATCGGACCGATCTTGTACTTTTTATAATAGTAGTCGACCAGCTTGATCACGACCTCGGTGTCCGTGCCGCTGTAGAACCGGTAGCCGTTGTTCAGAAGCTTCTGCTTGAGCTCCTCGTAGTTTTCGATGATGCCGTTGTGCACGCCGACCACGTCCGATTCGACCGGACCGGAGCCGGAGCCCGTGGCGTTGCCCGAAACGTGCGGATGCGCGTTTGCGCGGCTCGGCTCGCCGTGCGTCGCCCAGCGCGTATGTCCGATGCCGCAGAAGCCGGGCAGCGTCCTGCCCTCGTCCGTCATTTCGATCAGGTTTTTGAGCTTGCCGGTCGCCTTCACGACCTCGGCAGGCGCGTCGCCGCTGCGCACGGCAAGACCCGCGGAGTCATAGCCGCGGTATTCGAGCTTTCTGAGCCCCTCCAGAAGGATCGGGGCGGCGGGTTTCAAACCGGTATATCCGACGATTCCGCACATAGTTCCTCCTTAATAAACAACCATGTATTTTTTCAGTTCCCAATCGGTCACGCGCGTGCGGTATTCATCCCACTCGCGCCGCTTGCCCTCGGTGTAATGCGTGAAGACGTGATCGCCGAGCGTGTCCACGATCAGCGGATCGGCGGAAAGACACTCGACCGCCTCCAGAAGATTGCCGGGCAGGCTTGCGATGCCGTGCGCCTTGCGCTCCGCATCGGTCATCAGGTAGATGTTTTCGGTGATCTCCGCGGGCGGCGTCATGCCGTGCTCAATGCCGTCAAGCCCCGCGGCAAGGCAGACCGCAACCGCAAGGTACGGGTTGCAGGCGGGATCCGGGCAGCGAAGCTCCACGCGCGTGGAGCTGCCGCGCGCGGCGGGGATGCGGATCAGCGCCGAGCGGTTCGACGCGCTCCATGCAAGGTAGCACGGCGCTTCGTAGCCGGGGACGAGCCGCTTATAGGAATTGACGAGCGGATTCGTGATCGCCGCCATGCCGCGCACATGCGCGAGCACGCCCGCGATGAAGCTGTACGCATCCTTACTGAGCTGCTTCTCGCCGTCCGGATCGAAGAACGTGTTCTTTCCGTCGCGGAACAGCGACATGTTCACGTGCATGCCGCTGCCATTGATCCCGAACACGGGCTTCGGCATGAAGGTCGCGTGCAGTCCGTGCGCCTGGCTGATCGTCTTGACCGCCATGCGGAACGTCAGGATGTTGTCGGCGGCGGTCAGCGCGTCCTCGTACTTGAAGTCGATCTCGTGCTGTCCCTCGGCGACCTCGTGATGGCTCGTTTCGATCTCGAAGCCCATCTCCTCGAGCATCAGGCAGATCTCGCGGCGCACATTCCCGCCGTGATCGATCGGCGCCATGTCGAAATAGCCTGCTGCGTCGGCGGTGCGGGACGTCGGCAGCCCCCTGTCGTCCGCCTCAAAGAGGAAGAACTCCATCTCGGGACCGACGTTAAAGGTGTAGCCCAGCGCCTCGGCGCGCCGGAGCGTCCGCTCTGGATATAGCGCGGATCGCCGATAAACGGCGTGCCGTCTGGGTTGTAGACGTCGCAGATCAGCCGCGCCGTCTTCCGGTCCGCAGGCTGCCACGGCAGGATCGCAAAGGTATTGAGATCGGGACGCAGGTACTGGTCGGATTCGTGGATGCGGGTGAAGCCCTCGATCGAGCTGCCGTCGATCATGATCTTGTTGTCCACGACCTTTTCGATCTGCGACCGCGTGACCGCGACGTTCTTCATCTGTCCGAAGATGTCGGAAAACTGCAGGCGGATGAACTCGATGTCTTCTTCGTTGACGATGCGGATGATATCTTCTTTTGTATAGTGTTTCATGGTATTTCTCCTTGTATTTTATGATCTTGTGCCGCCTCGATGAATCCGAGGAACAGCGGGTGGGGTTTGTTGGGTCTGCTCTTGAATTCCGGATGATACTGCACGCCGACAAAGAACGGCATCTCCGTGATCTCCGCGGCTTCCGCAAGGCGCCCGTCCGGGGAAACGCCCGGGAAGGTCAGTCCCGCGTCGATCAGTCGCTGTCGGAATTCGTTGTTGAGCTCGTAGCGGTGTCTGTGCCGCTCCGCGATCGCGTCAAGCGCATAGCAGCGGGACAGCGTCGTGCCGGGCTGCACGATGCACGGATAGCTCCCGAGCCGCAGCGTGCCGCCCTTGTCGATCTCGTCGCTCTGTCCGGGCATAAAGTCGATGACCTTGTGCGCGCTTTCGGGATCGAACTCGCCGGAGTTTGCGTCCGCCCAGCCGAGCACGTTCCGCGCATATTCGATGCACAGGATCTGCATGCCGAGGCAGATGCCGAAATACGGAAGGCGGTGCGTTCTTGCAAAGCCCGCAGCCGCGATCATGCCCTCGATGCCGCGGCTGCCGAAGCCGCCCGGCACCAGGATCCCGTCGACGTCCTTCACGTCGTCCGGCGTGAACGTCTCCGAATCGATCCACTTGAGATGCACCGAAACGCCGCGCGCGTATCCCGCGTGCCGCAGCGCCTCGACGATCGAAAGGTACGCGTCGTGCAGCTGCGTATACTTGCCGACGATCGCAACCGAAACGGAGCCCTGCGGATGCTTCACGCGGTCGACCATCTCCCGCCATTCGGTAAGGTCCGGTTCCGGCGCGGAAAGATGCAGTTTGCGCAGCACGATGTCGGAAAAGTGCGCCTGTTCAAGGTACAGCGGCGCTTCGTACAGCGTGTCGAGCGTCAGGTTTTCGATCACGCAGTCGCGGTCCACGTTGCAGAAATGCGCGATCTTTTCAAAGATTCCGTCGTCCGTGATCGGCTCGTCGCAGCGCAGCACGAGCACGTCCGGCGTGATGCCCATGCCCAGAAGCTCCTTCACGGAATGCTGCGTCGGCTTGGATTTGTGCTCACCGCTCGCCCGAAGGTAGGGGACGAGGGTGACGTGGATATAGACCGCATTGTCCCGTCCGACCTCGCGTCCGACCTGGCGGATCGCCTCCAAAAACGGCTGTCCCTCGATATCGCCGATCGTGCCGCCGACCTCGGTGATTACGATATCCGCGTCGCTCTTTTCGCCGACGCGGTAGATAAACCGCTTGATCTCGTCGGTGATGTGCGGGATCGTCTGCACCGTCTTGCCGAGGTAGCCGCCCTGCCGCTCGCGGGCGAGCACGTTTGCGTAGACCTTGCCGGTCGTCAGGTTCGAATACCGGTTCAGGTCCTCGTCGATGAAGCGCTCGTAGTGCCCGAGATCCAGATCGGTCTCCGCGCCGTCCTCGGTCACATAGACCTCGCCGTGCTGATAGGGGCTCATCGTGCCCGGATCGACGTTGATGTACGGATCGAGCTTCTGCGCCGCGACCTTGAAGCCGCGCGCCTTCAGAAGCCTGCCGAGCGATGCCGCCGTGATGCCCTTGCCGAGACCGGAGACCACGCCGCCGGTCACAAAAATGTACTTTTTCATACCGTTCCTCCCGCTGCTTCCGTAAAGAGAGAGGCGCCCGTCCGAGGGGTGTTTCCCCTACGGATGGACGCCTGACGTTCATCTTCGGACATTTCATCGAAATGCCGCATATTCGGTTTTGTGTGCCTCGCAGTTCGCGTCGGCAATATATCATATACAAAAAACACGAGTGCAATTATACGCGTTTCGTGTTCGTTTGTCAAGCGTTTTTTTCGGAAAGCGGAAGATTCCGGTCCGCGTCCGCTTTTCGCGTGGGCAGATAAAGCAGAAGCAGATACAGTCCGAACGCGGCGAGCGCGATCGCGCCGAGGTAGACGAAGATCTCGACGGCGATGCCCGCATGCGCGGCGATCGCGGAAAAGACCGGCTGCCCGCTGGGATAGAACGGCGTGATGTAGAACATGTTCGCCTCATAACGGATGTCGCGGACGATCCGATGGCTCACAACGTTGACGAGCTCCGCAATCGCCGCCATGCCGAGAAACAGCAGCAGCGCGGGACAGAACGGCGCCCGTTTACGGCTTTTCAGGATGCGCAGCGCGGCAAGTCCTTCCAGAAGCATGACGGCGTGATACAGGAAGCTGTGGCAGAACAGCAGGATCTGCGGGCGCATCATGTCCTCCGGAAACAGCAGGGCAAAGACCGCGCCGACGACCGAGAACGTGCAGAGAAAGACCAGCACGGCGTCCTGCGCCCTGCCTTTGAGAAACGGCGCGAGCGCCGAGCAGTACATCGCCATGCTGCAGAGCTGCCACGGGAAGAACCACATCGAGCGGACGCCGGCGAAGACGTACTTTGCGGCGAACCACTGTTTCCACGCCTCGGCAAGCAGCATGCAGACGCCGAAGACGAACAGCAGCCGCAGAAGCTTTTTCGGCGACGCCTTGCGGATCGCAAGCGCGAACGCGGCGGACAGCAGCAGAATGCCGCCGAGAATCCAAAAATGCACCGCGCCGTACGGCTGCGGAGTTGCGGAAAAGGTCCGATCCATCGCGCGTCTCCTTTCGTCCGATCGATTCATTATACCATTTCCGCGGGAAAACGCAAACCGGAAAAAGCGGCGGGCGTTTTTACTATATTATGACAGTTTGTCCGATTTTGGGGAAATGTGTTGATTCCGCGTTCCAAATCGGCTATAATTAACAATCATGATTTTGTTCCGGACCGGAGTTTTTCTATGACGGATTATCATATCGGTTCCTATCGCTCCATCGACGCCTTCGTGCGCAACAAGCTCGACGCGTTTCAGAACGGCGGGCTGACGTTCCGCACGCTCTTTTTGCTGATGTTCCGCGAGGCGGACAACGTGCTCTGGGAGCAGAGCGAGGGCTTCCGGATCCGCAAAACGACCTACGGCGAGGCGAAGGCGCACATCCTTTCCCGCGCCGCCGCGCTGAAAAAAGCGCTCGGCGGGCTTCCGAACAACGCGGTCGTGGGGCTGTATCTGGAAAACAGTCTCGACTGGATCGAGCTCTTCTGGGCGATCCTTGCGGCGGGCTTCCGTCCGCTGCTGATGAACCTGCGTCTGCCCGCGCCGCTTCTGCACAGCGCGATGCGGATCGCGGACTGCCGCGCCGTGATCGCCGCGAACGGCACGTTCGACTGTCCCGTGCTGCGCCCCGCAGACATCCCCGCCTCCGGCGAACCGATCGGAGCAGCGCCGTTCGGGACCGAGCTTTTCGTCATGTCGTCCGGCACGACCGAAAACGTCAAGGTCTGCGCCTATTCCGCGGAGGAATTCTATTATCAGATCTGCGACAGCTACGGGATCATCCGCGAGCAGCCGCAGGTCAAAAAGCATTACGAAGGGAACCTGAAGCTTTTGACATTCCTGCCGTTCTATCACGTGTTCGGGCTGATTGCAATGTACATCTGGTTTGCATTCTTCTCGCGCACGTTCGTGCACCTCTCCGACCTTGCGCCGTCGACGATCGTGAACACGATCCGCCGTCACCGGGTCACGCACGTCTTTGCCGTGCCGCTTTTCTGGGAAAAGGTTTACGAGCAGGCAAGAAAGGGCATTGCGGACCGCGGCGAAGAGACCGTGAAGAAATTCGACCGCGCGCTCGCGCTGTGGGAAAAGCTGCCCCGTCCGCTCGGAAACGCCTTCTCGAAGCTTGCGTTCCGCGAGCTGCGCGAAAATCTGTTCGGGGATTCCGTGCTCTTCATGATCACGGGCGGGAGCTTTCTCGATCCCGCGGTGCAGACGTTTTTCAACGCGATCGGCTATCCGCTCGCATACGGCTACGGCATGACCGAGATCGGCATCACGTCGGTCGAGCTTTCCTTCCGGAAGAAATATCTTCGCATCGGCAGCGTCGGCAAGCCGATGCGGAACGTCGAATAC
>JAZNHI010000142.1:0-6633 GCA_045576895.1 Clostridia bacterium
ATTCTGAAAACCCCGCCGTTTGCAGGGCGGGGTTTTTGCGTTGATATGGATTACATATCGTTCAGCTTCTTGTAATAGTCGATCTTCTCGTTCGCCTCGTTCTCGGCGCGGGTGAACAGCTCGTCCGCAACCTCCGGGAACTGCTTGGTCAGAGCGGCGTAACGCGCTTCGCCCATGATGAACTCGCGGTAGCTCGCCTTCGGATCCTTGGAATCCAGCTGGAACGGGTTCTTGCCTTCGAGCGCCAGATCCGGGTTGTACCGATACATCGGCCAGTAACCGGCTTCGACTGCCTTCTTGGCTTCTTCCTGGCTGTGACCCATGTTGATGCCGTGGTTGATGCAGGGTGCGTATGCAATGATCAGAGACGGTCCCTTGTACGCTTCCGCCTCGTTGACGGCCTTCAGGAGCTGGTTCGGGTCGGCGCCCATGCAGACCTTTGCGACGTAGACATAGCCGTAGGACATTGCCATCAGACCGAGGTCCTTCTTCTTGGTGCGCTTGCCGGCTGCCGCAAACTTCGCGATCGGGCCGGTCGGCGTCGCCTTCGAGGACTGACCGCCGGTGTTGCTGTACACCTCGGTGTCCACGACGAGCACGTTGACGTCCTCATCCTGTGCGAGCACGTGGTCGAGTCCGCCGTAGCCGATGTCGTATGCCCAGCCGTCGCCGCCGAATACCCAGATGGACGGCTTCACGAGCTGATCCTTCTGTGCGAGCACCTCACGCGCGAGCGTGCAGGCTTCGCATTCGCAGCCCTTCGTGGCGGTCGGATGCGCCTCGATCAGCGCGACGAGCTTGTCGCCCGCTTCGCGGGAACCCTGCGCGTCGTTCATCTTTTCGAGCCATTCCTTGCCTGCCGCCGCGATCTCCTCGTCGAGATACGGGACCTCGATCATCTTCTTCACGGTGTCGGCAAGACGTGCGCGGCGCTGCTTCGATGCGATGTTCATGCCGTAGCCGAACTCTGCGTTGTCCTCAAACAGCGAGTTCGCCCATGCCGGGCCCTGACCCTTGTCGTTCTTGCAGTACGGAGCCGTCGGTGCGGAACCGCCGTAGATGGAGGTACAGCCGGTCGCGTTCGCGATGATCATGCGATCGCCGAACAGCTGGGTAAGGAGCTTGATGTACGGGGTCTCGCCGCAGCCTGCGCATGCGCCGGAGAACTCGAACAGCGGACGGAGGAACTGGCTGCCCTTGACCGTCTTGCGGTTGACGTTAAGCTGCTTGTCGGGCAGGTTGATCGCGTACTCCCAGTTCTTCTCCTGCTTCTCGACGCTCTTCTCGAGCGGCTCCATCGTGAGCGCCTTGACCTTTGCGGGGCAGACGTCGATGCAGTTGCCGCAGCCGGTGCAATCCAGCGGGCTGATCTGCATGCGGTAGGTCATGCCGGGCATATCCTTGCCTGCGGGCTTCGTGACAAAGCCTTCGGGCTTCTCCGCCTCTTCCTTCTCGTTCAGCACGAACGGACGGATGCAGGCGTGCGGGCAGACCAGCGAGCAGCGTCCGCACTGGATGCAGTTCTCGGGGATCCAGGAGGGAACGTCGACCGCGATGCCGCGCTTCTCGTAACGGGTCGTGCCGGTCGGGACCGTGCCGTCCGGCGTCATCTTGGAAACCGGCAGCTCGTCGCCCTTCTGCTCGAGGATCGGCTTGATGAAGTCGAGGAAGTACGGATCGTCGGTGACGGCGATGGGCTTTGCGCCCTCGGTCGTGGTCGCCCAGGATTCCGGATAGTGGATCTCTTCGACCGCGTCCATGCCGGCGTCGATCGCGGCGTAGTTCTTCGCGACGACCGCATCGCCCTTCTTGGCGTAGGACTTCTTGGCGGCTGCCTTCATGTATTCAAGCGCTTCATCCGCCGGAATGACCTTCGCGAGCTTGAAGAACGCGGACTGCATGATCGTGTTGATGCGGCCGCCCATGCCGACTTCGCGCGCGAGCTTGATCGCGTCGATGTTGTAGAACTTCAGATGGTGCTTTGCGATCGCGTTCTTCATGGACGCGGGCAGCTCCTTCTCCATCTCCTCAAGGGTCCACGGCGAGTTCAGCAGGAACGTACCGCCTTCCTTGATGCCCTCGGCAACCGCATAGCGGGTGACGTAGGACGGGTTGTGGCATGCCGCAAAGTCCGCCTGGTCGATGAGGTACGGGCTCTGAATCGGCGTCTTGCCGAAGCGCAGGTGGGATACCGTGAAGCCGCCGGACTTCTTGGAGTCGTAGGCGAAGTAGCCCTGCGCATACATGTCGGTGTGGTCGCCGATGATCTTGATGCTGTTCTTGTTCGCGCCGACCGTACCGTCGGAACCGAGACCGAAGAACTTGCACGCGATCGTGCCTTCCGGCGCGGCGTTCACGAGCGGACCCATCGGGAGGCTCGTAAAGCTCACGTCGTCCACGATGCCGACCGTGAAGTGATTCTTGGGCTCGTCAAGGTCGAGGTTATCATAGCAAGCCTTGACCATGGTGGGCGTGAATTCCTTGCTGCCGAGACCGTAGCGTCCGCCGACGACCTTGACGCCGCAGCGACCCGCTTCACGGAGCGCAGTCATGACGTCCTCATACAGCGGTTCGCCGAGGGAGCCGGGCTCCTTCGTGCGGTCGAGGACCGCGATCTTCTTGCAGGTTGCCGGGATCGCTTCGAGGAACTTGTCCGCCGCGAACGGACGATACAGACGGACCTTGATAAGACCGAGCTTCTCGCCCTTGCCGTTCAGGTAGTTGATGGTCTCCTCCGCAACGTCTGCGCCGCTGCCCATGACGATGAGGACCTTCTCCGCGTCGGGTGCGCCGACGTAGTCGAACAGGTGATAGTGACGGCCCGTGATCTTGCCGACCTCGTCCATGTAGTGCTGGACGATCTCGGGGATCTTGGTGTAGTAGTTGTTCGCCGCTTCACGGTTCTGGAAGTAGATGTCCGGGTTCTGCGCCGTACCGCCGAGGTGCGGGTGATCCGGGTTCATTGCACGCGCACGGAACGCCGCGACCGCATCACGATCGAGGAGCTTGTCCATGTCGGCATAGTCGATCATTTCGATCTTCTGGACTTCGTGGGACGTACGGAAGCCGTCGAAGAAGTGGCAGAACGGAATGGACGACTTGATCGCCGAAAGGTGCGTGACCAGCGCGAGGTCCATGACTTCCTGTACGGAAGCGGACGCGAGGAACGCAAAGCCCGTCTGACGGCACGCCATTACGTCGCTGTGATCGCCGAAGATGGAGAGCGCGTGTGCCGCGAGCGCACGGGCGGATACGTGGAACACGCCGGGAAGCAGCTCGCCGCTGATCTTGTACATGTTGGGGATCATGAGGAGCAGGCCCTGCGACGCCGTAAAGGTCGTCGTGAGCGCGCCGGCTTTCAGAGAGCCGTGCACAGCGCCCGCTGCGCCCGCCTCGGACTGCATCTCCGCAATGCGGACCTTCTGTCCGAACAGGTTCAGGCGGCCGTTGGCTGCCCACTCGTCTGCGACTTCTGCCATCGGAGAGGACGGCGTGATCGGATAAATGGCGGCAACATCGGAAAATGCGTATGCGACATGCGCAGCAGCGGTATTACCGTCGATCGTCATGGTTTTTGCCATTCTTTTTCCTCCTACTATTTTTGGGGTTTCCCCCTTTTCTACCAATTTGCATTATAACAAAAACCCGTGCGGACTGTCAACGCCTTCCCGTCCGAAATCGCATGTATATTGTACGAAAAGTTTTTTGCTTGCAAAGAGAACGGATTGCCGTTATACTATAGGATATGGAAACCATTCGACAATTTCTTTGGGAACATGTTGCGACCTACTCGGTCATGGCGGCGATCGGCATCATCGCCGTGTTTGTCTGCGCGCTGATCCTCTGCATGAAGCGCGATCAGAACTGGGTACGGCAGCTCTTCATCATGATCGCCTCACTTGCGGGGCTTCTGCTGGGCGCAAAGCTGTTCGGGATGATCTCGTACGCAACGCATCTCTATGAGCGCGGCGAATCGCTCGCGTTCTCGTTCGATTTCCTCAAGCGCCTGTTCAACAACTCCGGCATCGTCTTTTACGGCGGACTTTTAGGGTATTTTCTGACCTTCTGGGTCCTGTCGAAATACCTGCTGCCGAGAAAGCGTTTGGGGCGTGACATCGTCGCCGTCACCGTTCCGCTGTTCCACGGGTTCGCCCGCATCGGCTGCTACCTCGGACGGGATTACAACGACTTCGGCGAGATCGTATGGCACCCCTGCTGCTACGGCGTCAAGATGGAAAACAGCGCGTTCTGCTCGCATTTCTGGGACAGCCGGCTGCCGGTGCAGCTCATCGAATCGGCGTTTAACTTCCTGCTGTTCGCCGTGCTGCTGATCCTGTTTCTGCGCGAGACTAAGGACGAGCGCCGCGGGCGCATGATCTTCCTCTACATGCCCGCTTACGCGGTCTTCCGCTTCATCATCGAATTCTTCCGCGGCGACGCGGTGCGCGGCGGATTCGGACCGCTGTCGTTCTCGCAGGTGGTCAGTCTTCTGATTCTCCTGTGGCTCATCGTGTTCATGATCCTCCGGAAGACCGGCGTTATGAAGCCGCTGCCGATCGACCCGTACGATCCCGGCGTGGACCTCTACCGGCTCGGCAAGCCGAAAATGCCGCACGAGCCGATCGTCTTCTACGAGGGCGACGATGTCGAAGAAAAAGAAGATTCTTCGCCGAAAGATGCGTAATAGCGCTTTTGGGTTTCAGGAAGAACGCGGAGGAACATATGAATAACGATGTACTCGCCTATCTGAATGAAACGTATCATCCGCGAGCCGTATTTCTGTACGGCTCATTTCAACGAGGGGATCAGGACGCGTACAGCGATTTCGACTGCGCGCTGATTGTTGACGAAAAGCCCCGAAAGCATGACGATAGCGTGATCTACGGCGTGCCGCTCGATTGTTTCCTGTTTACCGCAAAGGAAGCCGAAACCGAGGATCCCGATACCTTTCTGCCGATCTATGACGCGGAGCTTGTACAGGACGACGGCGTCGGCAAGCGGCTGCAATCGCGTGTGCGCGACTATGTGCGCGAACACGAACGAATCGACGACGAAGAGAAAACATTCATCCGCGCATGGATCCGAAAGACCGTGAAGCGCGCCGAAAAAGGCGACGACGAAGGGAACTTCCGCGCCGTGGCGTTCCTTTGGGAAAGTCTGACGGATTACTGCGTTCTGCGGGATCGGTTCTATTTCGGCAGCAAACAGACGATCGCCGATCTCAGGCAGCTTGATCCGGACGGTTACGAGCTGTTTCACGCGGCGATCACCGAAAAAAGTCTTGAAACGATCGCCGCATGGGCGGAGCACGTGATCCAAGAATGAAATACCGCACATGAGAAGATCCGATCACCGTAGAAGCAAGCGTTTGCGGTCATTATTTGTGCGGTCGAATGCAGACGAAAGCGAGACATGATATGAGCGTATTTCTCGAAAAGCTTGACGACGTTTCCGCGCTTTCGGAAACGGTCCGTTCGATCCTCGGTCCCGGCGATTTCACCGCGGACCGTTTTTGCGACGACTTTGCCGACGAGCACAAACGCTACGACGTATTCAAAATCGTCCATCCGCGCGGCGTATACATATTGAAGCATTTCGACAGACCCGATCGCTGCGCCACCGAAGAGGCGGTCTATGCCATGCTTCCCGAAGATCTGCCCGTACCGCGCGTGATCGGTTTTTCCGGCGATTCTATGGTCACGGAATTCATCGAAGGGAACGATCTCAAAGAGATGACGGACGGCTGCGTCTCCCGCGCCGCGGCTTCCGTCGCAGAGATCATGAACGCGTTTCCGCCCGGATCCGATTACGACCGTACCGTTGCCGAAAAGGAGATCGCATACCGTGCCAAAAGACTTGCTTGCCTTGAGGGCGAACCGTTGCTGCACCGCGCGTACACGCTGTTTCTCGACCGCATGAAGGAGATGCCGCTTACGCTTGCGAACGGCGATCTTGTGCCGATCAACTGCATCGACGATGGCAAACGCGTTTATCTGATTGACTGGGAATACGGCGGCTTCATGCCCTACGCGCTCGACGTCGGGCGATTTTTGGCGCACAGCGGCGAGCATGCGGTGTATCCGTACCGCATGAACGATACGCAGAAGACGCTGTTCTGCGATCGCATCTATGAAGCCCTGCACGAAAAGCCCGATCGCAGCGTTTTCGACCGCGACGTGCGGCTTGCCGTCCTTGACGAATGGATCATGATCGTGAGCCGGTATCTCAAAAAAACCGACGAGCCGAAGGACGAGACCTTTTTCGTCTATTCCGAAAATGCGAAGACGCTCGCAAAGGAGCTGCTGTCCTGATTTTTCGCATGAAAAAAGCAAGCCCGGCAAGGCCAATGTCATTAAGATAAGATGACGCAAAGGCTTCTATGAGAAGAAAAAACATAGAAGCCTTTTTATTTTGCAAAAAGCACTTGACAAACAGCTGAAAATGTGCGGACGCCTTCGGTCCGAATGTAATGTAAAGAAGCGAAAGCGGCCCCTGAAATGAAAGCAAATTCTTCGTTTCAAGGAGGTCACACATGAAACCCAATCATGTCAAGCGGATGTTAACAAGTACGATTCAAGCCGTTGCAAAAAGCCGATGCTTTTTACGAAATCCGTATTCAGATTTCACCCGTAA
>JAZNHI010000143.1:0-6363 GCA_045576895.1 Clostridia bacterium
GAGGACGGCGTCGACACCGTCGATTTCGGAGGCTGATATGCTGATCCGTCTCGAACACATCGAAAAAACATACGGCACTCCCGATCATCCCGTTCCCGTGCTGCACGACGTCAACTTTGAAATGCAGGACGGCGCGTATTACGCGATCATGGGTCCCTCCGGCTCGGGCAAGTCGACGCTGATGAACATCCTCGGCTATCTCGACACACCCACGAAGGGCAGGTATTTCTTTGAGGACGTCGACAATTCCCGCGCGTCCGACACACAGATGGCGAAGATCCGCAACGAAAAGATCGGATTCGTGTTCCAGTCGTTCCATCTTCTGCAGCGCCGCAAGGCCTGGGAGAACGTCGCGCTGCCGCTGATGTACGGAAACGTGCCGAAGCGCGAACGCAGAGAACGCGCGGAACAGGCGCTTACGGAGGTCGGATTGAAGGACCGCATGGACTTTTATCCCACGCAGCTTTCCGGCGGACAGTGTCAGCGCGTGGCGATCGCACGGGCGATCTGCACGCAGCCGAAGCTGCTGCTTGCCGACGAGCCCACCGGCGCGCTGGATTCCAGGTCCGGTCAGCAGATCATGGACATCTTCGATTCCCTGCACGAACGCGGCATGTCGATCATCATGATCACGCACGAGCTTGCGGTGGCAAAGCGCGCGTCCGAGATGATGCACATCTATGACGGCGTGCTCAGCAAGGAGGGGGTCCGATGAAAAAAGCGCTGAAGATCCTTCTCATCTGCGTGCTCTGCCTCGGTCTTTTGGGCGGCGGCGTGTTTGCGTATTTCAAATTCCGCAAGGTTCCGCCCTGCGAGGTGTACCCCGCCATGCAGTGGATGATGTCCTATTTGCCGAACCAGTCGTATCTCTACGGCATCGTGACCTCGGACGCATCGCAGATCATCACGAAGAGCATGGACCGCACGGTACTGGAAATTCTGGTGAACCCCGGCGATGTCGTGTCCGTCGGCGATCCGCTGCTCCGATATGACGCGACGCGCGCGCAGCTGTCCTATGAACAGAACAAGCTGGACCTTGTGAAGCTCGAAAACAAACTGCGCGCTTCCTACGCGGAGTACCGCAAGTACGCGCGCGAGGATTACGAGCATCCGCTTCTGACCCCCACCCCGCGTCCGACGGCGCGTGCGCGGCACAGCAGCGCAGGGAGCCGCGCCGCGGGCATTTCGCGGCTTTCGATGCGGTATGCGCCCGATCTCATTACGCCGATCGACGGCGACGGCTCGGCGCTCAACCCGTTCCTGTACGAGATCGGCGCGGAAGACTCCGTCCCCTCCTCGTTCCTGCAGCCGTTTATCGATCTCGCCGCGGAGCGCGAGGAAGACGTTTACGTGCGGATCGTGCAGCCGGAGGCGGAGATCCTGCTCACCGTTCTGCCCGATGCGACGTTCGAGCTTTCCATGCACGTAGAGAACGACACGGCAAGCGCGGATTTTGAGATCCCTGTGCGCGGAAACGGCACCATGATCGACCCGCTGACCTATTCCTTTGCGTCCGACACGGTGATCCCGCAAGAATTCCTGATGGCGCAGAGCGAGAAGGCTATGGAGCTGTCACGCGATTGGTACGTGCTTCTCAAGGCAGAGCGCTTTGCGGCGGCGTTCCGCTTTGCGCCGGACGGCAGCTTTGTCCTGACCACTGCGGTCTGGCCGGTTCCGACGCCGACACCGACACCGACGCCCACGCCCACGCCTACCCCGACGCCGACGCCTACCCCGACGCCCACACCGACGCCCACACCGACTCCCACGCCTACGCCGACACCCACACCGACGCCGACCCCGACACCGACGCCGGACCCCTCTGCGGAGCCGACTTTGGATCCGAGCGCGGAACCCACATTGGATCCGTCCGAAGAACCGACCGTCCCGCCGTACCACGGCGGCATGTCGAAGGCGGAGCGCGAAGCGTACGCCCGCGAGATCGCGAAGAGCATCCGCGAAGACGAGCTTCAATACCGGCAGCTGGTGCTGGACCTTGAGAAGGCGCAGCGCAGCGGGCTGGACGGCATTCAGTTTTCCGAGGTCAACGGCACGGTGATGAACGTCGTGCAGCCGGACGCGGCAGGCATCGGCGAAACGATCGACGAGATCCGCGGCGGCAGCGGGCTGCACATCAGCGTGATCGTCGGCGAAGACGAGCTCTCGAAATATCCGGTCGGCACCGAACTGTCCGGCTTCTCCTATCAGATGGGACAGACCGTAACCGCACGCGTGACGAAGATCGGCACGATGCCGATCTCCACGAGCTATTCGACCAGCGGCAATCCGAACTCGTCCGGCTACCTGATGGTGCTGGACATCGTCGGCAGCACGGTTCCCGGCATCGGCGAATACATTGAGTTTTCCAATTTTTCCTCGCTCTATGAGCAGGGCACGATCTATCTGCACGAGGCATTCCTCAGGGAGATTGACGGCGAGACCTGTGTATTTGTCGCAAAGGACGGCGTGCTCGAAAAGCGCGTCGTGCAGACCGGCAGCCGCATGAACGAATTCGTGGAGCTGATCGGAAGCCCCGTTCTGCCCGAGGATCGCATCGCGTTCCCGTACGACAAGAACTGCAAAGAAGGCAATCCGGTCGAGGACGCCAAGGGCGCCTATTACGGATGGTAAGGAGGGATCGGCATGTTGGAAAACTTCCGCGAAGCGTTTGACGGCATCCGGTCGCACAAGCTTCGAAGCGCTTTGACGATGCTCGGCATCATCATCGGCATTGCGAGCATCATCGCGATCTCCTCCACGATCATGGGCACGAACGAGCAGATCAAGCAGAACCTGGTCGGCGCCGGTTCCAATGTGGTGACGGTGCGCCTGTATCAGGGCGATTACCCGTTTGACAGCCAGCAGGCCGCGCCGGAGTACATTCCGCCGCTTGACGGGGACACGCTGAACGAGATCCGCAGCGTCAAGGAGGTCGCATCCGCGGCGTACTACGCGCAGCGCGACGCCTACGGACAGATCCGAACCGGCGGCAAGGCGCTGTCCGCCGGCACGATCTACGGCGTGGACGACACGTTCCTTTCGGTTCACGGGTACACGATCCGCGCCGGACGCGGATTCACGGACAGCGACAACGCGAAGTTCCGGAAGGTCGCCCTGATCGACGAATCGGTCTCCGCCGCGCTGTTCTCCGGCGCAAACCCGGTCGGCGAGACGATCGACATCTGCGGCGAACCGTACGTCGTGATCGGCGAGTTTGCGCAGGCGTCGGATTTCCGTCCCACGGTGAGCACGCTCGAGGAATACTTTACCTACAACACGTCGACCGGCGGCAAGGTGCTGATCCCGTTTTCGACCTGGCCGGTGCTGTTCCGCTACGACGAGCCGCGCTCGCTGGTGCTGCGCGCCGTGAACACCGATTCGATGACGGCGGCGGGGCGCAGAGCGGAAGAGATCCTGAACGGCACGATCCAAAAGGATAACCCCGAGGTGCGCTACAAGAGCGAAGACCTTTTGGAACAGGCGAAGAACCTGCAGGAGCTTTCGAGCGCCACAAACCGCCAGCTGATCCTTGTTGCGGGCATTTCGCTCATCGTCGGCGGCATCGGCGTTATGAACATCATGCTGGTGTCGGTCACCGAGCGCACGCCGGAGATCGGTCTTAAAAAGGCGCTCGGCGCGCGCAGACGGCGCATCTCGGCGCAGTTTCTGATCGAAGCGGGCGTACTGACCTGCCTCGGCGGCATTCTGGGCGTGCTCGTGGGCATCGGGCTTGCGTACGGCATCTCGAAGATGTCGGGCGTGCCGATCTTCATCAGCTGGTATATCGTCGCCGCGACCGTCGTGTTCTCGTTCATCATCGGCATGGCGTTCGGCGCGATCCCCGCCTACCGCGCAGCGCGGCTCGATCCGATCGAAGCCCTGCGGCACGAATAACTGCAAATGCTATTGCAGCGTGTCAAAAAACCTTTTGACACGCTGCCAGGCTGCCAAGAAGGGAGGCAGAAGAGTTACTCTGTAAAGGGTGGTTTTCAAATCGGTACACTTTTCGACCCTCCCTTGTCAGGGAGGGTGGCTCGCGAAGCGAGACGGGAGGGTAGTTTCCTGACTACCCCTCAGTCAACTGCGTTGACAGCTCCCCTGACAAGGGGAGCTCAATTTTGTACCGTAAGGGCGCACTTACTCACCACCTTACGGCGGTGATACCCTCCTGCGTCGGGACGTGCGCTTCCTGCTTTCGCCTTCTTGTTCCAGTCGACTGGAAAGCATAGCGTGAACCTAACGAAAACGGGGGCAAGGGCGTCCCTTGAAGCACAAAGCCGAGGCAATTCGACCTCGGCTTTTGACATTTGTCCGGACAAATGTCCTGCTTGCTAAACCGTGCGACAGAGAAAACGACGAGAACATCTATTTAATAGATTAAACCGCGAAATCTTGAAATAACAATTGTTTTATGATATGATCTTTATGCTACACAATCAAATAGTGCCGGAGTATTTCTTCATTGAGGGCTACGTTTGTCCATTAGGTAAAAACGTACGCTCTTCAAATGTGGTTCTCTTTGGAGATACCGGCATGATTGTGTAGCAGCAAAGGGGCTTGCGTTTTTCGTGCGCGGCTCCGGCTGCGCACTTTTTTGTTTTGGAGAAAGGAGAAAATAAAATGCTGTTCACGGAGCGTATTCGGCGAAAATACGGAAATACGATCACCGGCATTCACGATCTGATCGGAGACGATGCGCCGTCACCGTTGTTCTATCTTTCTTCGGGCTGCTTCCGTTATATGCTGACCAAAGACGCCGAGGCTCTCATTACGCAGCGCAGTGTGTCCTGTAGAAAAAGAGCTCACTATTTGATTCAAAAGCTCGGTCCGCACTTTTTGAAAAGCAAGCAGATTTTTGAAAACAGAAACCGTCTTTTAGATCCCCTTTCTGAAAATGTGCCGACGGATCCGGGCATTACTTTGCCGAAAGAACCGATGATTTGGATATCGAACCATGCATTTAAGGACGACGTATTGGCTTCAATTCTCGCTGCGCGCCGTCACGCCGTGATCCTGTTCGGCAGCCTGCCGCAGTTCTATAACACCTTTGACGGAATCACCGCGTGGCTGAACGGCGTCGTACTGATCAACCGCAAAATTCGGGAAAGTGCACAGGCAAGCATCGGTAAATGCATTCGCGCCATGTCGTTCGGTGCGGATCTGCTGATCTATCCGGAGGGCGTCTGGAACAAAACGCCGCACATTCCGATCTTAAACCTTTACAGCGGTGTCTATCGTATCGCGCGCGAAACAGGCGCGAAAGTCGTTCCGATCGTGCATTACATCCGCGACGAGACCGGGCGAGAAAAGGATAATCCGATCCATACGGTAATCGACGACCCGATACAGATTGACGACCTTACGGAAAAAGAAGCTCTGGAACGGATCCGGGACAAGCTCGCCTCCTGGTATTACTTGATGATGGAGCAATACGGGCAATCGACATGGCAGGAAGAATTGGGAAATGCGCAGAATTCAATTGAAGCATGGGGTATACACCTGAAAAACAGGGTCAAAACCGCAGCGCGATACGATCGGGAAATCGAGCTTTGCGCCGATTACCGACCGAAAGAGATCATTCGACCGGAGGACGTCTTTGCGCCGATCGCCACCGTGCAAGAGCAAAACATCATAGCGCAGAATGTGAAGATGATCCTTGCGGCAAGAGAACTTGTGAAAGAACGCAAAAACAGCGATTTTCAGAGACTTTATTAGGGAGGAACAAAATGGAGCAAACAAAAAAGATGTGCGCCGTTTGTTTGAAATAACCCCTTGACAAACCTCCTCTGAATTCGCGTTCTTCGCGACGGAGCTATACTAGAGTATGCATGGTACGCGCGGGTAGCGCGCGATCTACCTTTGTAACGAAGTGGACCGAGCGAAAACGCGGATAGTTTGCGGCGAACTAATGAAAAGAAAAGGCGTTTTTGCGCCTTTTCATCTGACAAGTATTCTTTTATAAATCCACGCCGCAAACGGTCGATGGCGACGCGCGGGTAGCGCGCGACGGCACTTCTGTAACGAAGCGACAGCGAAGTGGTCTGACCCCTTTATTGACAGTCTGGGAAGACGCTTCCGCACGGAAGCGTCTTCTTTCCTGTTTATGGGACAGATCACGTGCGATACTGAGCCTGCAAAGCCGGAAAGGAGGAACCCGACATGGCAAAGAGAACGGACGGAAAACTGAAGATCCTGTATGTGAAGGACTTTCTGGAGCAGGCGCGGGAGAACGGACGCACGGTCACGATGCGCGAGATCATTGCGCACCTGTCGGCGCACGGCATCCCTGCCGAGCGCAAGAGCGTGTCGGACGACATGCGGCTTCTCCGGCAGTACGGGCTGCCCGTCGTGTGCATCCGCCGC
>JAZNHI010000144.1:0-2315 GCA_045576895.1 Clostridia bacterium
CGGGAGAACGGACGCACGGTCACGATGCGCGAGATCATTGCGCACCTGTCGGCGCACGGCATCCCTGCCGAGCGCAAGAGCGTGTCGGACGACATGCGGCTTCTCCGGCAGTACGGGCTGCCCGTCGTGTGCATCCGCCGCGGCAGGTCGACCGTGTATTCGCTGAAAAAAACGCTGTGACCCGTGGACAACGGACATAAAATGCGGTATACTGTCGGCAGATCAAACAAAGGAGAAACGAACATGCAGGCAAGAAAAGACATGGACCCGAAATTCCAGTGGGACTTTACGCACATGTACGCAAGCGACGAGGCTTGGGAAGCGGAACTCAATGCGATCGAACAGGACCTTCCGAAGATCGCGGCGATCGAGGGCACCCTCGGCAATTCCCGCGAAAGCTTCAAGGCGGGCATCGACACGGTCAACGGGATCGCACAGCGGCTGGAAAAGGCGTATATCTACGCGAATCTGCACCGCTGCGCCGACGGTTCCGAGACGAAGCATCAGGAGATGGACGGCAAGGCGACGAACGTATACGTGCAGTTTTCGACGATGCTGGCGTTCTTCGAGCCGGAGATCCTTGCGATCCCCGAGGAGAAGCTCAGCGAATTCCTTGCGCCGGACGGGATGAAGCCCTATCGCTTCACGATCGAAAACATTACCCGCACCCGCGCGCACTGTCTCGACGCGCAGCGCGAGCGCATGCTTGCCATGATGGGCGACGCCGCGCAGACGCCGCAGGACGCATACGAGATGCTGACGAACGTCGACATGGAGCTGCCGAAGATCCACGACGCCGAGGGCAATGAGGTGCAGCTGACCGCCGGCAACTTCGGCGTGTTCCGCGAAAGCCCGGTCCGCGCCGTCCGCGAGGAAGCGTTCAACGCCATGTTCGGCACCTATAAGAAGTACATCAACACGTTCGCCGCGCTGTACGGCGGCAACGTCAAGCTGGATCAGTTCAACGCGAACGTGCGCAATTACCCGAGCGCGTGCGAAGCGGCGCTGTTCCGCAACAACATCCCGGTCTCCGTTTACGACAGTCTGATCGAAGCGGTCCACGAAAGCCTGCCGACCATGCGCGAATACCTGGAGCTGCGCAAGGAAGCGTTGGGGCTTGAGAAGATCGACATGTACGATCTCTACTGCCCGATGGTGAAGGACGTCGAATTCAAGGTGCCGTTCGAGGAAGCGAAGAAGCTCGTCAAGGCGGCGACGAAGCCGCTCGGCGAAGAGTATCAGAAGCTTCTGGACAAGGCGTACAGTGAGAACTGGATGGACGTTTACGAGAACAAGGGCAAGCGCAGCGGCGCGTTCTCCTGCGGCGTATTCGGCGTGCATCCCTACGTGCTCTTAAACTACACCGACGCGCTCGACGACGCGTATACCACCGCGCACGAGCTCGGTCACGCCATGCACTCCTATAAGTCCCACAACACGCAGGATTACATGAACCACGACTACTGCATCTTCGTCGCGGAGGTCGCCTCGACCGTCAACGAAGTGCTGCTGACGAAGTACCTGCTTGCGACCGAGACCGACAAGGCGCGCCGCGCATACGTGCTGAACCACTTCCTGGAGGGCTTCCGCACGACGCTGTTCCGTCAGACGCTGTTCGCCGAGTTCGAGCGCAAGGCGCACGAGGCGTACCAGAACGGCGAGCCGCTGACCGCCGAGAAGCTGACGTCGATCTACCGTTCGCTCGTCGAGCTCTACTATGAGGGCGCCGAGGTGCCGGAGAACATCGCCTACGAGTGGGCGTACATCCCGCACTTCTACACCGCGTTCTACGTCTTCCAGTACGCAACGGGCTTCTCCTCCGCCGTCGCGATCGCGTCGCACATCTTCGAGACCGGCGACGCGGAAGGGTACCTGAAGTTCCTGACCACCGGCGGCAGCGACTATCCGCTGAACGAGCTGAAGCTTGCAGGCGTCGACCTCACGAGTCCGCAGCCGGTCAAGGACGCGCTGAAGGTCTTCGGCGATTCCGTCCGCGAACTCAAAGCCCTGCTCGAAGAACTGTAAGGATCACAAAAAAGGGATGTTCGGAACGTGTGTTTCGTTTCCGAACATCCTTTTTTATTGCGCTTCACGTATGCCGGGACTCCGTACAACCCATAGGGGAAGATCGTATCTTCCCGCTTCGCTGTTGCGGCGGGCGGATGATATCCGCCCCTACGGTCCGTTGGCACGATTCTTGCCTTCCCCTCCGAGGGGAAGGGGAACCGCTTGCACCGGATGAGGGGTTCAAATCCGAGATTCTCCGGCAGGAGAATCCTCCTGAACGTTCCCGCAGGGAACATATCGCACGCTGT
>JAZNHI010000145.1:0-12216 GCA_045576895.1 Clostridia bacterium
TGGTGATATTATTAGTTACATGATAAGGAGAGCGAATATGGATAGTTATCAATCGGAAATAGTTATTGCTTTGGCATGTGCTGTAGGAACGGATATTCTTTCTGTTACTGATACGATGCAATCAATTTTAAAGGAGTATAACTACGATACACATATTATTAAAATATCTAATTCTCTTTTAGTGCCTTTAAATCCAAATACAAAGAACGAAAAAGGCGCTACTCGTATCAACCATCTTATGGATTTAGGTAACGCCCTAAGGGAAACGAGTCAAGATGCAGGGATATTAGCTAAAGGCGCAATTCATCAGATTAGTTTAATTAGACAACAGAAAACAAAGGACGTTCATAAACCATCGCCTGCGACAGCATATATAATTGATTCCTTGAAAAATCCAGAAGAGGTTGTTGTATTGCGAAATGTGTATGGTTCTGGATTCTATTTGTTTGCAATTAATGAATCCGAACATGCACGAACGGTCAATTTGTTTCAAAAGAATGTAGGTCAAAATGATGCAGAAAAACTAATTAATCGAGATAAAGATGAAGGATCTGAATATGGACAAAACACGAGAAAAGTATTCGAATTAGCTGATTTTCATTTATCTCTGAATATTAATGATGGTACAAGCTTGCCTAAATCAAATAATAAAGACAATAAGGAAAGAATAATTCAAGCTCAGATTAACAGGACTATCAAAGCGATTTTTGCAAACCCGTTTATTACACCAACTTTTGATGAATTTGCTATGTTTATGGCATATTCATCCGGCTTGCGTTCAGCTGATTTATCTAGACAAGTTGGTGCAGTTATTGCATCGCCTAACAAAGAAATAATAGCGACAGGAGCAAATGACTGTCCTCGATTTAGAGGTGGACAGTATTGGCCGATATTAGATAATGATACATTTGAGTATCAAGATGAAGAAAATGGTCGAGATTATAAACGCGGATTTGATCCTAATAAAAAGGAGTATTTGGATTTGGTCGACGAGATAGTTGATTTGTTTGATTTCGGCGATTCTGAAGAAGGTCAAAGCAATAAAGAAAAAACAAGGGCTAGAGTTTATCAATCTAGAATAAGGTATTTAACGGAATTTGGAAGAGCTGTACATGCGGAAATGGCTGCGATATTGAGTTGTGCAAGAATGGGTATATCTCTCCAAGATTCGACACTGTATTGCACAACTTTCCCGTGCCATAATTGTGCAAAACACATTGTCGGTTCGGGGATAAAACGTGTTGTGTTTATTGAACCATATCCTAAAAGCAAAGCGGTTGAGCTTTTTTCAGATTCAATACAATTAGGGGGGGCAGAAGACGAAAGCAATAAGGAGAACCATGTATGTTTCGAAGAGTTTGTTGGTATTGGTCCAAGAAGATTTTTTGACTTGTTCTCAATGAAATTAAGTAGTGGAATGGAGATCATACGAAAGGATGAAAAAGGGAACATAGTAAATTGGTGTTGCAATCAAGCTACTGTAAGGTGTATAATGCAACCGACATCATACTTCGAGCGTGAAGAATATGGTGTAAAAGAGTACTTGGAAGTAATTAGTAATTATCAATCAGGAGATTAATATGGAAAGCGTTGCAATATCTACTAATTTTTCTTATAATACTGAGGATGTGAAGAGCGAATTAGAAATCGTATCACA
Organism: Clostridia bacterium; assembly: GCA_045576895.1. GTDB lineage: Bacteria > Bacillota > Clostridia > Christensenellales > CAG-138 > UBA3792. The sequence continues at coordinate 1,658 of JAZNHI010000145.1, forward strand.
AACGATTTCTAAATGGCCTAAATGGAAAATACAATCATGTGAGACCGAAGAAACGAGTCGTAAGATGTCTTGCGTGATTCGGCAAAAATCACATTCTGTTTAAATAACTCGGGTATTATCAGTCGAGGATCTGATAGGTGAGCGTATATACGATATAATAGCCTGTCAGGTGTTGTTGGTGTACAACATTTTGTACCATTATGACGCAAATAATAACTATAAACAAGTGAGCGAAGCATAACATGAAACCACCAACTATGTCGCTTTTTTGTAGAGCGAAATGATACTCCTTAGCACATTTAAAGTGACCTGCACCCCAAAAGTGGACACTTTTAAACCGGTTGACCGAACCGGTCTGCTGTCTTTTATCCTCCTGTTTGGCAAATCGGTCATAATAGTGCTATAATATATTATTCGACATGACGTTTTCTTGCCTGTGAATAAACTCGTTCTATAGGGTTAAGTGCTCGATTTTCTCCATACAGCCTTTCAGTTCTTCGTTCAACAATAAGCGAGAAAGCGTGCTCACTAGCTAATATTCTGCAGTCGCGAAACAGGCAATTGCTGGCATGAGAGATCAAGATTTGACATCATAAGACTGGCAAAATAGACCTGTCTAGTAGCACACCAGTAGCACACGACGGTTGGATTATGGGGTGTATATTGGACTTATGCGGACTGATATGGAATGGCGGGAAACGCCCTAAAATAGGCACTTTTCCAGATATTTAGGGCATTTCCGGGTTTCGCATTTTGGCGACTCCGACTCTGTAGGTCGCACGTTCGAATCGTGTCAGGCACGCCAGAAAAGCCCCTAAAACACTATGTTTTCGGGGCTTTTCTTTTTTTGCTTTTGTAGCACATACCGTAGCACATACTTTTTTACGTTTGCATAATCCAATTGAAAATGCATATTAGAACAACGTTAATTTCAGGCGATTTTGGCCTTCAAACTGCGCTTTTAGCACATTTTAGCACATTATTATAACCCAACAGAAGCTTCTTACACAACTTTTGGGTGAAGTGACGACGGAAGAACTTGCTTTGCATCACCGGTACTCTGGCGTACGTTATGAGGGTACGGTTATTTCAAAGGAAGCAGCCAACTGGTTTGAACGATTGATGGCAGCAAATGCGGAGAAACGGATCTACGATTGCAGAAAGTTCAACAGATTCGTGTATTCGGTCAATTATAAGCGGCTGATCCGCAACGCCCTGCCGAAAGATGCTTCGGCCGGACAGAGGATAAAGGCGTTTTCTCGCTGGATGCCCTTTTCTGCAGTAGCATATATCGTGGTGAAAATGGGGATCCAAAAGTGCAGGAATGTTTTTCGCGCAAAAATGGAAAAGGAGGAACGTATTGCAGAATGAGTGACCCGATGATCAGAGCGGAACATGTTTCTAAAGAATATATGCTTGGCCAGATCGGGGGGACGACGTTCAGGGACGAGCTGCAGCGGTTCGGTGCCCGCATCCGAAAAAAAGAAGATCCGACAAAAAAATCGGGGCGCGGGAGTTCGGGAAGGGCGAAATCTTCCTGGCCCTGGACGACGTGTCCTTCGACGTGGCGCCGGGCGAGCGCATCGGCATCATCGGACGGAACGGCGCAGGCAAGTCCACGCTGCTGAAGCTGATCTCGCGGGTCACTGCGCCGACCGCCGGCATGATCGGTCTGAACGGCCGCGTCGCCTCCATGCTCGAGGTCGGGACCGGTTTTCACCCCGAGCTGACCGGCCGCGAGAATATCTATATGAACGGCGCGATCCTCGGCATGACCAAGCGTGAGATCGATGCCAAGATCGAGGACATCATTGATTTTTCGGAGTGCCGGCAGTTCATCGACACGCCGGTGAAACGGTATTCCAGCGGCATGTATGTGAAGCTCGCGTTTTCTGTGGCGGCGCATCTCGACTCGGAGATCATGATCATGGACGAGGTTCTGGCGGTCGGTGATATGGCGTTCCAAAGGAAATGCATCGGCAAAATGAACGACGTTTCGAACGCGCAGGGACGCACGATCCTGTATGTCAGCCACAACATGAACACGATCCGGCAGCTTTGCACCCGCTGTATTCTGCTCGATCGCGGTCATCTGATCTTCGACGGCGAGGTGGAGGAGGCGATCGCACGGTATATGGATGCGGGCGGCGTTCCCTTTGAACGGGAGAGGGATCTTCGAAATGCGCCGAGACCCACCGGGATCTCCCAAAAAATCCTGTTTGAAAAGACGGAGATCCAAAGAGACAATAATGTGTATTCCTCGGAAGAATCCTTGGATCTTGTCTATACGCTGGACGCTGCCGACGACTTTGACGGTGTGCGGTTCATGATGATCCTGTTCTGTCAGGACGGCACGCGGATCGGCAAGACCGAGTCCGAGGGCTTTGAAGTTCACCGGGGCAGAAACGAGATCGCGGTCTCCATTCCGCTTGAGGGGCTTGCCGACGGACAGTATTACTTTGAGATCAGTGTGCTGCAGCGCAATCGTTCTTTTGCACGGGAAAAATGCGACTGCATCCGGAACATGATCCCGATCACGATCTGCAATACCGAGGTGTTCGGCGTCAAGGGCGAACACTGGCGCAGCGATTACTGGGGACATGTCATGCTGAAGCCGATCCGGGTCGCGGATCGCAGATAACGGTTTCCCAATCTGTTTTGAGAAATCTCCTGTTTCTCGCCGGCGTACTGTCTCCGGACCTCCGCCCGCCTTTTGTCTGTATCATAATGATCCATCGGCTTAGCCGGCGGATCATTATTTGAATACGTCCGCTTGTTTCATTGACAGTGCACATACGCGGCGGGAGGTTGCAAAAAGCGACGCGCTGTGCTATGATGCAGGCAGACATCCGGACAAGGGAGGACTGAACTGAAATGAAACTGATTCCGCGGACGAAGCTTTCGGAGAGCACCAAAACGGCGCGGTTCAAAAACAACTGGTTTCTCTGCATCCTGATCACGCTGCTGCTGTTTCTGATTGCATCCGAACTGCAGGCGGTCGTTTTGATCCCGGCAACGTTGATCTTCCTGTTCCGCGATCCGTCGTTTCTGCAGGCGGTGTCGGGCTGGAACTTGACGGAGACGCTTTCGAAGGTGTCGGCGGTCATGGATCAGCTGCCGCCGTGGTATATGCTTCTGAGCCTTTTTCTGACGTTCACGGTGATCCTCGTCTGTCTGTTCTACACCAAAAAGATCGACCGACGCAGGATCGCGACCGTGGGCTTCTGCGGCTCCCGACCGGTTCGGGAATACCTGATCGGATATGCGATCGGCGTCGGCATGCTGACGGCGGCGATGCTGCTGTGCGTTGCGACCGGGACCGCAAGAATCGAGGGGATCTCCGCGGGGATGTCGTGGGTGATCCTGCTGTATTTTGTCGGGTATCTCGTGCAGGGCCTGTCCGAGGAGGTGCTCTGCCGCGGTGTTCTGATGCAGAAGCTTGCGATCCGGTACGCGCCGATCGTCGCCGTGCTTCTGAACGCGATTTTCTTTGCCGCGCTGCATCTGATGAACCCCGGACTCACGCCGCTGGCGATCCCGAACCTGATCCTGTTCGGCGTCTTCGCTTCGCTGTATATGTGGAAGCGCGGCAATATCTGGGGCATTGCGGCGCTGCATTCGGCATGGAATTTCGCGCAGGGCAACCTGTTCGGCGTGGAGGTCAGCGGCACGCCGCTTGCGTCGTCTGTGTTCAGCGTGACGATGACCGAGAGCGGCAAATGGATCAACGGCGGGTCGTTCGGACTCGAAGGCGGGCTCGCCGTTACGATCGTCTACGTAATCGGCATCGCCGTTCTGCTGTTCCTGCCCGTGCGCAGGGAAGCGCGTCTCGACGCATAACCCGGATCCCCTTTGCGCCGCCCGGATCGGGCGTCTTTTTTGCAGGCGCTCGGCGTCCTGTCGAATTGACAGTACCGCGCAGAAATGGTATACTGTAGTATCTTTCGGACAGAGGGGCTTTTCGTGGTTTTTTCGGGACTGACATTTCTGCTGCTGTTTCTGCCGCTGCTGCTGGCGCTGTATTTTGTGAGCCGCAGCATGCGCTGGCGCAACGGAATTCTGGTCCTGTTTTCTTTGATCTTTTACGCATGGGGCGAGCCGGCCATGGTGCTGCTGCTCATCGGCAGCACGCTCGTCAACTATCTCTGCGCGCACGCAATGGAGCGGGCGACCTCCGCCGCGCTGAAAAAGCTCTGGCTCGGGATCGGGGTCGCCGTTTCGCTTGCGGGGCTTTTTTATTTCAAGTACGCGGGATTCTTCGTTTCCAACGTCTGTTCGATCCTTTCCGTGCCGATGACGTTTTCCGCGCCGCGGCTGCCCATCGGCATTTCGTTCTACACCTTTCAGATCCTGACCTATACGATCGACGTCTACCGGAAGAAGGTCCCGCTGCAGAAGAGCTTCTGGAAGCTGCTGCTGTACGTGAGCTGCTTCCCGCAGCTGATCGCGGGTCCGATCGTGCAGTACGGGGATGTGTACGGCGCGCTGGACGGGCGCACGGTCTCGTCTGCGGATTTCACCGACGGCATGCGGCGGTTCTTTGTCGGGCTCGGAAAGAAGGTGCTGATCGCGAACACCTGCGGCAGCTTCCTGCTTGCCGTGCTGCCGGAGGGGACCGCGCCGCGCTCGGTTTCGGCGGCGTGGCTGTCCGGACTGCTCTTTTCGCTGCAGCTCTATTTTGACTTCTCCGCGTATTCCGACATGGCGATCGGGCTCGGGCGCGTGCTCGGCTTCACCTATAAGGAGAACTTCCGCTATCCGTACTGTGCGTTGTCGCCTTCGGATTTCTGGCGGCGCTGGCACATCTCGCTCGGCAGCTTCTTCCGCGATTACGTATACATTCCTCTGGGCGGCAGCCGCCGCGGCAAGCTTCGCCGGGTGCTGAACCTGCTGATCGTGTGGTCGCTCACCGGGCTCTGGCACGGCGCGGCGTGGAATTTCGTGCTGTGGGGGCTCTTCTGGTTCGTGCTGCTGGTGCTTGACAAGGATCTGGACATGCTCTGGAAGCATGTTCCGAACGTACTCCGCGGGATCTTCACGTTCGTCGCGGCGGTGATCGGCTGGGTGATCTTTTACCATACGGACATTGCGGCGGTCGGCGCGCACCTTTCGGCGATGTTCGGCGGCGGAGGCGCTGCGCTGTTCGATGCGGACACCGGTGCCGCGCTGCGGCAGTACGCGCTGTTCCTGCCGCTGATGTGCATTGCCGCGGTTCCGACGGTGCCGCTGCTGCGGCGGATCACGGCGCGCGCGCCGCGCGTGCAGGAGATCCTCGGCACGGTCTGTTCGGTGCTGATCGGGCTTGCGTCGCTGCTGCTGCTCATCCAGCAAAGCTACAATCCATTCATCTATTTCCGGTTCTGAGCTATGAAAAACAGGGTTTCGTTCTATCTTCTATACGGCATGACGGTCCTCCTCGGAGGGCTCGGTCTGCTGCTGCTGATCTTCGGGCAAAAGACGCCGCATGCGTCCGAGCGGGAAAACCGCATGCTGGCGGGGTTCCCGGAGCTGTCCGTGTCCGCGGTGCGGGACGGCAGCTTCATGAGCGGGATCGAGTCGTATCTTTCCGACAACGTTCCGGATCGCGACGGGATCATCGAGAAGACGGATCTCGTGCTCGGACGGTTCTCGCTTGCGGAGGCGGAGGACCCGGACGACGCGCTGTATCGCGAGATCGAAGCGCTTGCGCAGCAGACGCCCGCACCGGCGGACACGTTCTCGCCCGCGCCGACGGCGGAGCCGGAAACGCCCGTTCCGACGCCCGCAAAGGATGCGGAGGAAACGCCGCAGCCCGCGCCGACGGCGGAGCCGGTCGAAGCGCCCGCGACGGAGAAGAAGGATCTTTCGGACGTTCCGGAATGCACGTTCACCCTGACGGAGAAAAGCGGCGAGAAAAAACTGCAGTACACGTTCCCGAAGGAGAACGTGCAGAAGGCGATCCGCCTGTTCAACGCGTACCGCGCGCTGCTTCCGGCGGACGGGCACGTGTTCTTTGCGCAGCCGCCGTTCCCGGGGCTTGCGGGATTTCTGAGCCGCGGCGAGTGCACGGGCTGGGACGGGGACCTGGAGGATGTGATCAACGCGTATGCCGACGACGGCGTGTATGCGGTCAGCGTGCCGAAGCTGCTCGAGCAGCCGCTGCTTTCCGGCGAGGACATGTACCTGACGACGGACCATCACTGGACGCCGCACGCCGCGTGCTATACCGCAAACGCGTGCGTGAAACAGCTCGGGATCGATCCGAGACCCTATGAAGACTTCAGCCATCGCGTCATCACCGATTTCTACGGCAGCGCAAGCAGCAGCCCGGGGTATCGCTCGAAGCACGCGCCGGATGTCGTGGACCTTCTGGTCCCGTCCACGCCGGTCAAGGGCTATCGGGTCTTCGGCGACCGTTCCGAGCGGGAAGCGCCGCTGATCTGCGACGAGCATTCCTACAAGGCGTTTCTGGGCGGCACGCTGGGACCCTGGCGCAGGTTCGAAACGGGCGTCGACTGCGGACGGAGCTGTCTTGTGATCGGGGATTCCTATTCGAACGTATTCGTTCCGTACCTGACGCCGTACTATGAAACGGTGCATTGCATGGATCCGCGGCAGGGGTATTTCGACTTTGCCCATGCCGGCTGGACGATCTCGGAATACATTGCGGAGCACGGGATCGACGACGTGTATTTTGTCCTTTCGACGGCGTCCGGCGTGAACTCCGTCGGACTGATCGACAATCTGCTGAGATATCTGTGAGGCGCGGCATGGAACAGACAAAGAAACGATCCGCATTCCCGATCCTCGGGATGATCCTCATCGCGGCGCTTGTGCTCGGCGGGCTGTTTGCGTTTTACTGGCGCACGGCGCACCGCGGGGAGATCTTTGCGCAGAAGACGGCGGACGCCGTCGCCGCAGGGGACTGGGACCGCGCGCTCTCTCTTGCGGAGCAGGCGGATCGGTACGGCGCGAAGGACACGGCGAAAACGGTCTCCTATGAACGGGCGGAAGCGCTTTACGCGGACGCGGCGTATGCCGAGGCGCGTGAGCTGTTTTCCGGGCTTGCGGGATTCCGGAACGCGGACGAAATGGCGCTTGCCTGCACGTACGGGCTTGCCGCGGAGGCGGAACGCCGCGGAGAATTCGAAGCCGCGCGGGACGGATTCCTGTCCGCCGGCGGGTATCGGGACGCGCTTTCCCGCGCGGACGGATGCCGCTACGCGATCGCGGAACGCAGGCTTTCCGACGGCGACGCGGAGGGCGCATTCCGGGATTTCCTGGCGCTGGGCTCGTATCGGGACGCCGCGCAGCGCGCTGCGGACGTCGCCGTGCAGATGACGGGGGAGCCCGACGAGGAGAAGGCGCTTTTGTATGCGCAGGGCTACCGGCCGGAGGAGATCTCCGAGCTGGCGCAGCTTTCCGAACTGCGCGAGGCATATGAAGGACGCCGCGTCGCTGCGGGTCACGCGCATGCGGTGTATCTGACCGGATCCGGCACGGTGCGCTTTGCCGGGGATGCGGCGTGCGGCAAGGCGGAAGCGGAGAACTGGACGGACCTTATTGCAGTCGCGGCGGGCTATGCGCATACGCTGGGACTCCGTTCGGACGGTACGGTCGTTGCCGCAGGGAACAACGACTGCGGACAGTGCGCGGTTTCCGGCTGGACGGACGTGGTGCAGATCGCCTGCGGTCCGTTCGACAGCTATGCGATCCGATCGGACGGCACGGTCCTGTGCTGCGGGTATCTTTCCGAGCGCACGGTGATCTCCGGCTGGACGGACGTGATCGCGATCGCCGCGGGGGAGGGCACGGTGTTTGCCGTGCGGAAGAACGGAATGCCGCTTGGTTTCCCGCAGAACGGCATGGGGGACCGGAACGATCTTTGCGCGATCACGGCGGCGGGATATTTCCCCGTTGGACTGGATCGCGACGGAACGGCGCACTCGGAGGTCCGCAACCTTTCGGACTGGACGGACCTCATTGCGATCGACGGCAGCGCGGCGCTGCTTGTGGGACTGAAGACCGACGGCACGCTGCTGGTTCTTCCGCTGATGCCGGTTTCGGACGCGCTGCTTACCGCGCTTGCCGCGGAGAAGGACGTGACCGGCATGTCGGTCGCCGGGACCTATGTTTTGCTGCTGCACGCCGACGGGAGCGTCACCGCGCCCGGGGCTGTGTTTGCATTTGAATGAGAGCGAGCGATCGCGGAAAGGAAACAGTATGTACGATAGAACGCCGTTTTATGAAAAAGTGAAGGAGCGTCTGATCCGCTATGCAAAGGTCGACACGCAGTCCGACCATTACGGCAAGGACACGCCGACGACGCAGAAGCAGTTCGACCTTGCGCGCATGCTCTTTGACGAGCTCGGCGCGACCGGCGCAAGCGAGGTCCGGATCGACGAGACCGCCTGCGTGGTCTATGCCAAGCTTCCGTCGACGATGCCGGACGGCGGGGGAAAACCCTTCGGACTGGTCACGCACATGGACACCGCGCCGGACGCGCCGGGCGCGAACGTAAAACCGTGGGTGCTCGAAACCTATGACGGCGGCGATATTCTGCTGAACGCGGAACGCGGCATCGTCATGTCACCGAAGGAATTCCCGAGTCTTCTGAACTACGTCGGACAGGACCTGATCCTCACCGACGGCACGACGCTTTTAGGCGGCGACGACAAGGCGGCGATCGCGTCGGTCATGACGTTTGCCGAGCACTGCCTTGCACATCCGGAAATCCCGCACGGACCGGTGTCGCTGGCGTTCACGCCGGACGAGGAGGTCGGGGGACTGGCGAAGAATCTCGATTTCGACCGCTTCGGGGCGAAGATCGCGTACACGCTCGACGGCGATCATCTGGGCTATTACATGGACGAGACGTTCAACGCGTCCGAAGCCACGCTCGAGGTCAAAGGGCTCAGCGTGCATCCCGCCACCGCAAAGGGCATCATGGTCAACGCCGCGGACGTTGCGGGCGAGTTCCTTGCGATGCTGCCGCGCTTCGAAAAGCCGCGGTACACGGCGGGGCGCGAGGGCTTCTTCCACGTGATCGCGGTGAACGCCGACGTGGAGCACGCAAAGGTCGTTCTGATCATCCGCGACCACGACCGCATCCAGTTTGAACACCGCGAGGCGTACCTGAATAAATGCGCCGACGCGCTGCGGGAGCAATACGGCGCGGACCGTATTTCGCTTACGATCGCGCAGTCGTACCGCAACATGAAGGAGTACGTCGACCGCGAGCCGTGTCTGATCGAAAACCTCACCGAGGCGATCCGTATGGCGGGACTTACGCCGAAGACGGAGGCGTTCCGCGGCGGCACGGACGGGTCGGCGCTTTCGGAACGCGGGCTGCCGTGCCCGAACCTCTCGGCAGGGTACGAGAACGCGCACGGGCGGTTCGAGTACGTCCCGATCCCGTCGATGGAAAAGAACGTGGAGATTTTGCTGCACCTTGCCGCGCTGTTCGGCGGCATGCAGGACGAATAAGGAGGAACCGATGGAAGAAACCGAACGCAAAGCGATCTTTGCAAACACCTATGTGCCGAGCGCGGAAACGTACCGGCAGATGTACCGGCGCATCCGCATGGCGATGACGTGGTTCGCGGCGATCCTGTTCGGCGCGGCGGCGATCTTTGCGATCTATAAGCTGCTGCAGCTGACGTCGGTCTACGGCGGATCGATCTTCGGGTCGGTTTACCCGTGGCTGATGGTCGCGATGGCGGCGTATATGATCTTTGCGATCATATTTATCGCATGTGCGCCGCGGCGGCTGGCGAAAAAGGCGATGAAGCGTCTGCAGGAGATGAGCGGCGGCAAGACGCCGGCGATCCGCGCGGACTTCTTTGACGACATGGTCGAATTCCACAACGATGCGACCAACGGCGAAACCGTTCTTCGGTATCCGGTCTTCAAAAAATGCGAAGAGACGGAGGATCTGTTCCTGCTGTGGACGCAGCAGAAGCAGGTCGTTCCGCTTGCCAAGCACGGCTTTTCGGGCGTCACCGTCGAGGGCTTCCGCGCGTTCATGGACGGGAAGTGCCCGAACGCGAAACGGAAATGGAAGAAAGCAGACTGAGGGAGGAAAAACCGATGGAAGAAACCGAACGCAAAGCGATCTTTACCAACGTCTATGTTCCGAACGAGCAGACCGACCGGCAGATCTACAGGCACGTCCGCTTTGTGCGGCGGCTGCTGATTTTCCTGCTCGTAACGGGATTTCTCGCCATGGTTGTTTATTATCTCGTTTGGGTGATCCGTTGGGCGGCGGATTACAGGGTGCCGGTCTATACGCAAACGCTGTTCTGGCTCAGCATCGTCGCCGTGGCGTTGTATGTCTGGCTGATCGTACGGGAGATCTTTGCGCCGCGCACGTTCGCAAAGCGGGAAACACGCCGGATACAGGAAACGTACGGCACAGACCGGATCGAGATCCGTGCGGCGTTTTTCGACGACGAGGTCGCGTTTCACAACCTTGCGTCGAACGCCGAGATGCGCCTGCCCTATACCTCGCTGAAGCTGCTGACCGAAACGAAGGACCTGTTCCTGATCCGCACGCAGCAGAAGCAGCTGATTGCGCTTGC
>JAZNHI010000146.1:0-9622 GCA_045576895.1 Clostridia bacterium
CCCAAGGAGTTGAACCAAATCCTTGTCTTCCTAAGCCCGCTTGGCCTCCGACTTCGCAGCGCCGCCGCCGCCATCAGCTCCGCGCGGCAGTCGCCCTCCCTCGAATGTGTGTTCATGATCCCGCCGGACAGCTTGACGAACTTGCCGATGTGCCCGCAGAGCAGCGCTTCGGAAAAGCCCGCGTCAATCGCGGCTTCGATCGCCTTGCCGACGTAGTTCGAGCACTTCACGATCCGCTCGTCCGGGATCCCGTACCGCGCGGCAAGGAAGTCCGCGCCGTAGTTGCCGGGCGTTAATATCAGCCGCGTGTCGCCGAGCGCTTTTCTTTGCCGGATCTCCAGCACGATGCTGTCGATCAGCGCGTCTTCGCTCATCGGTTCGACGATGCCGCTGGTGCCGAGGATCGAGATCCCGCCGACAATGCCGAGCCGCGGATTGAACGTTTTCTCCGCAAGCGCTTCGCCCTCCGGGATCGAGATCACGACCGAAAGCCCGCCGCGGTATTCCCATTCCTCCGCGACCGTTTCGACCGCAAGCCGGATCATCTCGCGCGGGACGGGATTGATCGCCGCCTCGCCGATGTTCTGCTTCAATCCGGGCTTTGTCACCCTGCCGACGCCGACGCCGCCGTCGATCGCGATCCCCGGTTCGTCCGAAAACGCGACCCGCGCAAAGACGAGCACGCCGTCGGTCACATCCGGATCGTCGCCCGCATCCTTGCGCACCGCGCAGGAAGCAAAGTCCGCGCCGCGCACGGGTTCATGCACCGGCAGCGAAAGGTCGATCCCCTTCGGCGTGCGCAGCGAAACGGTCTCCGATGCCGCGCCGGACAGCAGCAGGATCGCCGCCGCCTTTGCCGCCGCGGCGGCGCAGGTCCCGGTCGTGAAGCCGAAACGCAGTTTTTTGCCGTCCTTCTGAACGAACAGATCCTCAACGCCGGTCTTGCCCATGCAGTGCCTCCGCAATCGCCGCGATCAGTGCGGCGTTTTCCTCATGCGTGCGCACCGCAATGCGCACGTCGCCCTTCAAAAGTCCGCGATAATTGCTGCAGTCGCGCACCAGAATGCCGCGTTCCAGCAGCGTTTCGTACAGCGTCGGCACGCCGGACAGCAGCAGAAAGTTTGCGTCGCCGGGCAGCGCCGAAACGCCGAGCGCCGTCAATTCCTCAGATAGATACGCCTTTTCCGCGCGGAACAGCGCCCGCGCTTTTTCCGCCCAATCCGGACAGCCCAGCGCGGCAAGCCCCGCCGCCTGCGCGACCGTCGACACGTTCCACGGCTGTACGGCTTCGGACATGCCGGAAAGCAGCCCGCGATCCCTTGAGATTGCATAGCCCAGCCGCACGCCCGCCATGCCGTAGGTCTTCGTAAACGCGTGCAGCGTCAGCACGCGATCGTTTTTTGCAAGATGCCCGACGAGCGAAAACGCCTTGTCCCCGTCGCAAAGATCCTGAAAGCATTCGTCCAGAAACAGCCGCGTCCCGGTCTCCCGGCAGCGATCGAGGATCTTCAGAAGCAATCCTTTGCCGACGCTGCGTCCCGTCGGATTGTTCGGCGAGCAGAGCAGCAGAACGTCCGTGTTCTCCGTGATCGCACCGAGCAGATCCCCGGTCGGCGCAAAGCCGTTCTCCCGCCGAAGCGGATAAAATACCGGCTCGACGCCGTTTGCACGGAGCGCGGTCTCGTACTCCGCAAACGACGGCACGGGCAGCAGCGCGCGCTTCGGACGGACCGCCTGCACAAACGAAAAGATCAGTTCCGCGGCGCCGTTGCCGCAAAGGATCTCCTCCGGCAGAACGCCGTGCCGCGCCGCAAGCTTCTCCCGCAGCGCGGTACAGTACGGATCCGGATAGCGCGAAACGTCCTCCGCCGCAGCGCGGATCGCCGCCTTGACGGGCTCCGGCGTGCCGAACGGGTTCACGTTCGCGGAAAAATCGAGCGTGACGCGGTTCCGATAGACGTCGCCGCCGTGAACATACTTCCCCAAAATCATAGACCGAGCCCTCCGAAAAACGCAAGCGGCAGCAGGATCGCTTCGAACAGGAGCAGCACCAGGATGCTCGCACCGTACATAAGCCCGGACGTGCGCCGTACATCCGCGCGTTCGATCGGGCGATCGCCGTCGCCGAGCGTGGGCTTTTCCACGCGTTTGCCGAAATAGCTTGCCGGTCCCGCAAGCTCAATGTGCAGCGCACCCGCCGCGACCGATTCGGTCTGCGCGGAGTTCGGGCTCGCGTGCTTTCTGCGATCGCGCTTCCAAATGCGGAACGCGTTCCTCCCGTCGAGCCGGAAAGCCGGCGCGGCGGCGATCATGGCAAGCGCGGAAAGCCTTGCCGGGATAAAGTTTGCCGCGTCGTCCAGCTTTGCCGCGGCGCGTCCGAAATACAGATAGCGGTCGTTTTTATAGCCGACCATCGAATCCATCGTATTGATCGCCTTGTAGAAAAACCCACCGACCGCGCCGAACAGAAGCATGAAGAGCATCGGCGCGATCACGCCGTCCGACGCATTCTCCGCCACGGTCTCGACCGTCGCCTTCAAAACCTGTTCCTCCGAGAGCTCGTCCGTGTCGCGTCCCACGAGCATGGAGACCTGTTTCCGACCGGCTTCAAGCCCGTCCGTTTCGAGCGCCTTCACGACCTTTTGCGCCTCCTTTGCAAGGCACCTTGCCGCAAAGCACTGCCAGCACATAATCGAGCTCATGGCAAAATACGCCCACGGGGACAGCAGATACAGTCCGAACAGGATTCCGAAGCTTACGCCCGCGGACAGAATCGGCACCAGGATCGCCATGGTAAGCCCCGCTTGGAACGCGCCGCGGTCGGTCTTCGGAAAGATGCGCCGCAGACCCTTTTCGGAAAGGGAGATCAGCTTGCCGATCAGCACCACCGGATGCAAAAGCCACGCAGGGTCTCCGATCGCGCAGTCGATCAGAAAGCCGAGCAGAACGGATAACAGTGTCAGCTGCCAAAGCGTCATGCTTCGCCCTCCCCGAAAAGCGCGTCGGCGTCGACGAGAATGCCCGCCGCCTGCGCCGCGTCGTATAATTCCTTGTTTACCGCGTTGGCCTCGCCGAACGCGGGGACGGTCGAAAGGACTCTGCCGATCTCCGTCATGCGCTTTCTGACGTTCTCCGTGTCCGCAGCCGCCGCAAACGCCGGGATCCCATAGAGCTCCGCCGCAAGCGCCTTCGCCGTCGGATAGTCGAGATCGCTTTCGGGCAGGATGCCCGCCGCAAACGGGATCCCCGCCCGCTGCAGCGCGCGATACACGGGAACGCCGCTGCCCCCGCCGCCGATCACAAAGACCTGCGGCTCGCCCGAAACGGCGGGAAGCTCCACGCTTCCGAACAGCGCGTTGAAGCTGCCGCGTTCAATCCCGTACAGCGCGGCGATATACGCGTCCGTAAAGATGTTTTCCGGCGTGTCGCAGCGATCGATGCGGTTGTTCGCCACGCAGACCACGCGGTCCGAGATCTTCTCGGCAAGGTCGAGCTCGTGCAGGGACACGATGACCGCGACGTTGTTTTCACGCACCATGCGCTTCAGGATGTCGAGCAGTTCCAGCTTGTGCTTCACGTCGAGGAACGAGGTCGGCTCGTCGAGCACGATGATCTCCGGCTGCTGCGCGATCGCGCGGGCAAGCAGGATGCGCTGGCGCTGTCCGTCCGAGATCGCGGAAAACGGGCGGTCGGCAAAGTCCGTCGCATGGACCGTTTCGAGCGCGGCGTCGACGATCCCGCGATCCTCCCCTGAAAGGAGTCCGAGCCTGCCGGTATACGGATAGCGCCCGGTTGCGGCAATGTCCCAGCAGGTCAGAAGCTCCGCCTTGATCCGCTCTGTCATCACGATCGCAAGCTTTTTCGCAATGTCGCGCTCCCGTAAGCCCGCCATGTCGCGCCCGTCGAGCACGACCGTGCCCGCGATCAGTTTAAGCTGCTTGATCATGCTTTTCAGGATCGTGGACTTGCCGGAGCCGTTCGGACCGATCAGCGTCAGAATCTCGCCGCGCCGAACGCCGATCGAGATGTTTTCGATCAGCGGCTTGCCGTCGTAGCCGACGGTCATCTGTTCGGCGGAAATATAGTACGTACCGTTCATCGTTCGCCCTCCTTTTGCCTTCTGAGCATGACAAGGATGACGATCGGCGCGCCGAACACGGCGGTCACCGAACTGATGGAAAGCTCGTTCGGCGCGAACGCCGTCCGCGCAATGAGATCGCAGAGCAGGCAGAACACCGCGCCGCCCAGAAAGCACGCCGGGATCATCACGATCGGCTTTGCGGTTTTGAACAGCCTTCGCATCAGATGCGGCACGGCGACGCCGACGAAGCTGATCGGACCCGCGAACGCGGTCACGCACGCGGAAAGGACGCCGGAGAGCAGGATCAGCGCGATCCGGAACGCTCGGATGTTCACGCCCATGTTCTGCGCATAGACCTCGCCGAGCTGATACGCGCCGATCGGCTTGCTCATGAGAAACGTGACGACGAGCGCGGGCAGCACGACCGCCGCGATGACGATCACGTTGTCCCACTTGATGCTTGCAAAGCTGCCCATCGCCCAGTCGTGGAGCTTGACGATGTTCGAATCGTCGGCAAACCGGATCACGAACTCCGTGACCGCCGAGCAGATATAGCCGATCATAACGCCGCAGATGATCAGCATCGACATGCGCTTGACCTTATAGGAGATCGCAAGCACGAAGCCCATCGAGAGCATGGCGCCGACAAACGAAGCGACGATCAGCGTGACCGAGCCGACGGCGATCCCGCAGCTTAAAAATCCGATCATCGTGACCGAAAGCACGAGCTTCGCGCCGGACGAGATCCCGAGGATGAACGGACCCGCGATCGGGTTTGCGAAGAAGGTCTGCAGCAGAAAGCCGGACAGCGCCAGCGCGCCGCCCAGAAGGATCGCCGGAAGGATGCGCACCATGCGCACGTCCATCACGATCACGCGATGCGGACTCTGCGCGTTTGTAAGCCCGTCGAAGACCTCGCGGATCGAAAGCGACGTGCTGCCCGCCACGATGTTCAAAAACACCAGTGCGATCAGCGCGACGGAAAGCAGGACGAAGCCGAGCGCCAGCCGTCCGTGCCGCTGATTTGCCGTATTCCGTTCGGTGTTGCCGTTCTGCACCGCGATCCGCCTCCGTCAGTTGAGCTTATGCAGATAAACGAGCCCGTCGGTCCCTTCGCCCGACAGCACCCGGTAAAAATCGCCAATGAGCTTTCCGATCCCCATCGGCTCCTGAAACAGATTCTTGCCCGTGCACCAGACGTCGCCGGTCTTCACCGCCTTGAATTCCCGAAACAGCGGGCTCTTGTCGATGAGCTCGGCAAGCGAAAAGATCTCGCCGTCGATCGTGCTGTTGTAGATCAGCACGTCCGCGTCCTTCGCGCCGGTATAAAAGCTTTCCATCGTCATGTTGACCGTCGAGAGCGCGCTGCCGCTGTCCAGTCCGGAGAACGCGTACGTGCCGCCCGCGGTCTCGATCATCTTCACGACGTAATCCTCGCTCTTGCGGACGTTCACCGCGCCTGCGCCGGTGACATAGAAGAACGCGACGGTCTTGCCGCTCTTCTCCATGTCGCCGATCGTTTCGATCTCCGAAACCTCCGCGTCGAACAGCGCTTCCGCGGTCTCCTCTTTGCCGAGGATCGCGCCGTACACCTTGATCCACTCCATGCGCCCCAAAGGATCCTGCTCGTAGCTCGACCGCTCGATCAGTACCGGGATCCCGTAATCCTCGAGCTTTTCGCTGATCGCGGGCGAATGGTAGATCATCGTCGATTCGATCGCAAGATCGCAGCGCTCCGAAAGGATCAGCTCAAAATCCGGCGCGCTGTACTTGCCCGCAAACAGCATCTCGCCGCGCTCCATCGCCTCGCGCGCTTCGTCGATCGTCCAGCCGTCCGCTTTGGCGCCGGACAGCCGCACGGCGGAAACGCCGTCCAGCGCCCGGAAAAAGTCCATCGCGCTTGTTGCCGCAAGATAGATCCGGTCGACCGGACGGTACAGCACGGCAACGTCGTCAGGAAGATTCAAGGGTTTCCCCTTTCCCTCCGGTACAAGCAGCAGCTTTCCCGTCGCGGGGATTTCGATCATTTCGTAGCCGTCCGACAGCTGTGTGATCGAAAACTCCGTCGCGTACCGCACCGATGTTTCGGAAACCGCCCGAAGCGTGTCCCATTCCGGTCCCGCCGGGCGGGTCTCCGCCGCATTTGCGCCGCCGCAGGCAGCGCTCAGAACGCAAAAAGCAGCGCACAGTACAAGTGCGCTGATTCGGATGATCCTGCCGCGGTTCATGACGCGGGCGCAAGCGACGCCGCGTCGAACGTGATCGTGTATTCGACCTCGTGCGGCGTGCTCATCGCCGTGGTGTCCGCGATCACGGAGAGCGGCGTCTGAATGCTCTTGACGGGGATCGCAAAGATCGAATGTCCGTCCCTGATCGCCGGTTCGTACCGTTCGCCGTCGACAAGCATGTAATCGTATTTATCGCTGCTCCAGATCACGATCAGGGTCGCCGTGCCGTCCTGAAACACGGTCAGCTCCGCGGGCGACTGGATCTTTGCCTTGCCGGTGCCGCCGGTCAGCGTCACGCCGATCGTATAGGTCCCCTCCTTCGGCAGCGCCTGCTTTCCGCAGGCGGTCGCCGCAAGCAGCATCAGCGCCGCAAGCAGCAGAACGATGATTCTCTTTTTCATACATCTTCCTCCGAAAAACAAACGGCGGCGCGGCATTCCGAGCGGATCCGCCGTGCCGCCTGTTCTTTTATCCTATTGTACTATTCTTTGATCCGATCCGCAAGCGTCAGTTTTGCGGAACGGGGTTCAGAACGACGACCTTATGATCGTACCACTTGCCCTTCTTGCCGATCAGCGCAAGATCGAACTCCTCGCCGATGACCGGAACGGGCACGTCGAAACCGTAGACCTCCTCGGTCATGCCGTCCTCATAGGTCACGGTGTCCGTCGTGGGGTCCAGAAGCACCGCGCCGTCCTTCTGCGCGTCCTCCGCAAGACCCGGATACAGGTTCAGGATGGACTTTCCGACCAGGCTGATGTGGATCACGGCGACGCCGTCCTTGACGGTCAGCACGCCCATGCCCTTGTTCGCCTCGTTCACGTGGAACATTGAGCTGTCGGTCTTGAACTCCGCAAGATACACGCCGTCCGGAAGATCGATCTTCGATGCGGGCGCGGGTTCTTCGGTCGCCTCGGGTTCCGCCGTTTTTTCCGGTTCCGCCGTCGGCGCTTCGGTTTCAAACAGCTCGGGCAAAGGCGCGGGCGAGGGTTCGTGTTTCTTGCTGCAGGCAAGGCAGATCGCCGCAAGCAGCAGGACCGTAACGGTCAGAGCAATGATACGTTTCATAGGTTCCTTTCCTTTTCGGTATTATTCGGCGCTGATGACTTCGCCGGTGTGCTCGACATAGAGCTTCTGGATCGCTTCGATACGGCCGAGACCCGCGATCTGCACGTCAACGGTGAAGAACAGACCCGCGTCCTTGAACTGACGGAGCCAGGATTCGGGATCGTCGGGATCCGCCATGTCGTTGTTCGCGTGATCGCCTGCAACGACCATCAGCGGGCGCAGGATGACCTTGTCATAGCCTGCCGCATGGACCGCTTCGATGACCGCTTCGCATGCGGTCTCCTCCGGCTCACCCTCGACCGTGCCGATGAACACGTTCTTGTAGCCGAGACTGTTCATCATGTTCTGCATCTGCGTGTAGGTGACCTTCGCGTTGTGCGAGGTGCCGTGTCCCATGAGCACGAACGCAACTCCGTCCGCTTCCGCGTCCTCGAGCGTTTCATAGCCCGCGGTCTTCACCGCTTCCGCGACGACCGCCTTTGCAACGGTTTCCTTGTCCGCATTGACTTCCGCCGCGTCCTTGCCGACGGTGCCGAGCAGCGGCAGCGCGATCTTCACGGATTCGAACTTGTCCTTGTATGCTTCGACCGCAGCGCAAAGCTCGTCGTATTCCGCGCCCTGCATCAGGTGCGTGGGCTGGACCACAAGGTTCTTGACGCCGTTTGCGACTGCGCGCTCAAGCGCCTGATCCATGTTGTCGATGAACTCGCCGTCGCGCGCCTGCACGTGATTGATGATGATCTGCGCGGTGAACGCTCTGCGAACCGCCCAGTCGGGATATGCTGCCTGAAGTGCCGCTTCGATGCCGCCGATGTCCTCGGCGCGGCTGTCGTTGAACGAGGTACCGAAGCTCACGACCAGCAGCTCGTTCTCGCCGATCTCGTCCGCGTTTCTCGGATCGTCCTTCGACGCGTCGCCGGTGTCTCTGCCGAAATAATCGGGATCGGCTTCCTCACCCTCGACGAGCTCCTTCTGCGCGTCGGTCAGCGCGTCCCATGCCGCCTTTGCCGCGATGCACTGTGCGTCGGTATCTTCCGTGCGCTCCTGCACGTAGATCGCGTCGATCAGCGCCGCGACTCTGGCCGCTGCCGCTTCATCGCTCTCGCCTGCCGGCGCAAGCGCAAGGATCGCCGCTTTACTGTGGGAAACGTAAATCTTCTGAACGGCTTCGATTCTGCCGAGACCGGAGATACAGGCCGTGATGGCATCAAAGTATCCGCTTGCATCAAACTGGGAGAACCAGGATTCCGGATCCTCCATATCCGCCATATCGTTGTTTGCGTGATCGCCCGCAACGACCATCAGCGGCTGCAGCACGACTTTGGTATAACCCGCTTCGTGAACCGCGTTGATGACGTTCTCGCAGGACGTGGACTCCGGCTCGCCTTCGACGGTGCCGATAAACACGTTTTTGTAGCCGAGCTCGTTCATCATGGTCTGCATCTGGGAATAGGTGACCTTCGCCTTGTGCGAGGTGCCGTGTCCCATGAACACGAACGCAACGCCTTCTGCTTCTGCCGCTTCAAGCGTCTCATAACCTTCGCTCATCACCGCATCTGCAACGACTGCCTTTGCAACGCGTTCCTTGTCGGTGTTGACTTCCGTCTCATCCTTGCCGACTTCGCCCAGAAGCGGCTCCGCGATCTTCACGGAATCGAACTTGTCCGCGTACGCTTCGACCGCCGCGCAAAGCTCATCGTATTCCGCGCCGTGCATCAGATGCGTCGGCTGCACCACGAGGTTCTTCACGCCGTTAGCGACTGCACGTTCCAATGCCTGCTCCACGTTGTCGATCTTCTCGCCGTCGCGCGCCTGCACATGATTGATGATGATCTGCGCGGTGAACGCTCTGCGCACCGACCAATCGGGAAACGCTTTTTCGAGTGCCGCTTCGATGCCGCCGATGTCCTCTGCGCGGCTGTCGTTAAACGACGTGCCGAAGCTCACGACCAGCAGTTCCTTTTCTCCGATCTCATCCGCATTTCTCGGATCGTCCTTCGACGCGTCGCCGGTGTCTCTGCCGAAGTAATCGGGATCGGCTTCCTCACCGGATACGAGTTCCTTCTGTGCGTCGGTGAGCGCATCCCACGCTGCTTTCGCCGCTGCGCACTGCTCGTCGGTGTTTTCGTTGCGCTCCTGCACATAGATCGCGTCGATCAGCGCCGCGACCTTGTCCGCCGCTTCCTTGTCCGCCGCTGCGGTGTCGACCGGCTCAGCGGGCGCTTCGGTCGCTTCCGTCTCCGCA
>JAZNHI010000147.1:0-12594 GCA_045576895.1 Clostridia bacterium
GCGAAGATCTCGTTCTCCAAAATGACCTTCCCGCACCGCATCGCAAGACTTCTGCTGCTCGAACAGCTTTACCGCGGCTGCAAGATCCGCGCGCACGAGGCGTACCATAAATAAACCGCGCAAAGCAGCTTTCCGTGCAAGAATCTGCGCGCGGGGAAAAAGACGCGGCTTATGCTGCAAGATCGCTCGAATAAGCGCCTCTGTTTCCGTCGGGATCGGATGGACCCTCCGGAAGAAGCGTGCTATGCTGTACTTGAAGAACAAGGATGGGGCGGAGGGTCCGTCGACGGCACGACATCGGACAGCATTGCCGACCCGCCCTCCGTCGACGTCGTGCTTGCCGTCGTCCGGAGCGAGGCGCGCGAATGACCGGACGCCGCGTTCTGCAAAAAATAAAAAACTTGCGAAAAATTCAAAATTCCCTATTGACAAATTGGTTTATCTGAGATAAACTTGGTTTATCAGAAGTAAACCAAAGGAGGCAAGCCTTATGAGTCAGAAGGAAACCATCGTCGAAGTCAATGAACGGATCTATCAGAACGCGCTGATTCTGATCGAGGGACGGCTCTATGCGGAAGCTGCAGCCGAATTCGCCCGCATCCCCGACTACAAGGACGCGGCGGAGAGGAAGCTCGAATGCGAACAAAAAGCGGAAACGAAGCATTTGGACGATCTCTATGCGGAAGCCGACAAAGCCGCCGCCAATTTCAACGTGCGAAGCCAGGAAAAGGCGATCCAGCTCTTTGAAAGGATCCCCGGGCACCGGGACGCCGACGAACGGATCGAGCAGGCGAAGCGCAGGATCGAGGAGATCACGCAGAAAGAACGGACGGACCGCGAGGAAGCCATCCGCGTCGCAAAAGAGGAGGAGCAGAAACGGAAAGCGCGCAGAAAGCGCATCATCCGGCTTGCGATCATCGCCGTCTGCGCCGCGGCGGTCTGCGTCGCCGGCGTGTTCCTGTTCAAAAAATACGCCGTCCCCGCCCTGCAGTACCGCCGCGCGGTCGAACAGATCGAAGCCGGCGAAACCGACGAAGCGTATCGCACCCTGCATGACATGAACTACCGGGACAGCAGCGATCTGGTCTTTGACATTGCAAAGAACCGTCTCAAGGATGCCGAAGTCGGATCCACCGTTCTGTTCGGTTCCTACCCGCAGGGCAGGATCACCTCCGAGAAGAAGGATCCCATCGAATGGATCGTGCTCGATAAGGACGGCAGCCGGCTGCTTCTGATCAGCAAATACGCGCTGGACGCTCTTCCGTTCATGCGGTACGATTATGACACGTCGACGACGGTCGTGACCTGGCAGTCGAGTCTGGTGCGCAGCTGGCTGAACAACGAGTTTCTGAACACCGCGTTTGACGAGGGCGAGATCCGCATGCTGGAGCGCACGTCGATGAACAACATCCTTCCGGACGGTTCGTACGGCATGATGATCGTGGATCGGGTGTTCGTGCTGAGCGTCGACGAAGCAGAGACGTATTTCCCCACCAATGAAGCACGCAAATGCGTTGCGACGAAGTATGCGCTCGGGTACGGCGCGTACCGCAGCAGCATCGGCGCGACCTGTTCGTGGTGGCTGCGCACGCCTGCCGACGAAGTCAAGATCGCTGAGTTCATGGCGGACGAAGCTACGGACACCTCGAACTTTACGATGCCGCGCATTTCCTGCGTCAGCACCGACGGCGAGATCGTCGAGATCGGTTACGAAATTCTGATTCGCGGCAACGCCGTACGCCCCGTGATCTGGGTCGATACGGAAGCGGCAGCGGGTTTGAAGTTCCCAAAATAAAAAAAGGATTGCGAAACGGGTCCCGTTCGTGCATAATAGGAACGAAGGGACTCGATACACAAAAGCAGAAAGTACAACGGCCGATCACGATCCGGCAATGCCGAAACGGCGGAGAAAAGCCGAGGACGAGCCCGGCTATGTGGGAGATCGTGCAGCCTGCGTCGGCACGTCCGGTGAGATCATCGAGGTCGGTCACGCCATTCTGAACCGCGGCTGCGCCGTGCGTCCGGCGATCGGGGTCGATCTCGATTCATCGGGTCTGACATTGTCAGGATAACAGATATCCGGAAAATCAACTGCAAAGAGAGGAATCGGACATGGAACAGCAGATGGAGCTCGGAGAGGTCCAGGAACGGTTTGCAAAGCTCGTTTGGGCAAACGCACCGATCCCGTCGGGCGAGCTGGTGAAGCTTTGTGAAAAGGAGCTGAACTGGAAAAAACCCACGACCTACACCGTTCTCAGAAAGCTTTGCGAACGCGGTCTGTTTGAAAACGACAACGGCGTCGTCAAGACCCGCATCTCGCGGGAGGCGTTCTACGCCGCCCGAAGCGAGCAGTTCGTCGACAGCACGTTCAACGGGTCTCTTCCGGCGTTCCTGACCGCGTTTACGACGCGGAAGGGACTGTCGGACGAGGAGGCGGACGAGATCGTGCGAATGATCGAAGCATATCGAAAGGAGAACCGTAAATGAGCGCGTGCTTCCTGAAGATACTGAATATCAGCATCACTGCCTGCTGGCTTGTGCCGGCGGTTGTGATGCTGCGTTTTGTTTTGAAGAAAGCACCGA
Source organism: Clostridia bacterium (assembly GCA_045576895.1). Taxonomy (GTDB): domain Bacteria; phylum Bacillota; class Clostridia; order Christensenellales; family CAG-138; genus UBA3792. Next base: position 2,584 of record JAZNHI010000147.1, read on the forward strand.
AATGGATCCGATGCGCTCTTTGGGGCGTCGTCGCACTGCGGCTTCTGCTGCCGTTCTCGATCGAAAGCAGTTTTTCCCTCCTGCCCAGTGCGGAACCGATACAGACGGAAACCGTTACGATCGAGGCGGCGGCAGATGCGCATGCATCGTCGACCGCTTATGAGCGGGTTGTGATCCGAAGCGGATTTGCCGCAGTCGACGACGCGGTGAACCCTGCCATGGCTGAAACGGCGGAACGCACGGCAAAGAACGGAACGGACGCCGCCGCGTTGATCGGAACAGTCACATGGATCTGGTGCGCCGGCGCCGGCGCCGTGCTGCTGTACGCGATCGTCTGTTATTTCTATATGAGATATAAGGTGCGCGTGTCGATCGAGGCAGAGCCCGGCGTGTATATCTGCGACGAGGTCAAAAATCCGTTTATCCTCGGCGTGATTCGCCCGAAGATCTATCTCCCCTCCGGACTCGACGAACGCTCCTGCGCGCACATCCTTGCGCATGAACGCGCGCATCTTCGGCGGCTGGATTATATCTGGAAGCCCTTGGGCTTTCTGCTCCTTGCGATCCACTGGTTCAATCCGATGATCTGGCTCGCGTTTGTTCTGCTCAGCCGCGACATCGAGCTCGCCTGCGATGAAAAGGTCGTCTCGCAGCTTGACGCCGAAGGAAAAGCCGCGTATTCCCACACGCTGCTCGCGTTCAGCCGCCCGCAGAAGGCGATCACGGTCTGCCCCGTTGCGTTCGGCGAGATCGGCGTCAAAAGTCGCGTCAGATCGGTCCTGCATTACAAAAAGCCTGCGCTGTGGGTCGTTCTCGCCGCGCTGATCACCGGCGCCGCGTTTGCCGTCTGCTTTCTGACGACGCCGAAGCCCGCAAGAACCACCGAAACAGAGGCTGTCGTCACGCAAACGAAGCTGCCGCTGCCGAAAGCAATGCGAGAAAAAGCCGCGCGGAGGGAATTCGTCGATACGTCTGAGGAACGGGAAACGCCGGTCTTTCTGAGTCCGATGTGCTTCAAGCCGCAGTGCGACACGGCCGATTGATCCCGCTATGCAATTCCCCATATGAAAAAGATAACGGAGAAAGCAACATGACAACACAGGATTTCGTTTCCTATCGCGACCGTCTGGTCGGCGCGGTTTCCGAGGTGATCGTCGGAAAAGAACAAGAGATCGAATTGATCGCGATCTGTTACCTCTGCGGCGGGCACATCCTTTTGGAGGACGTTCCCGGCACCGGAAAGACCATGCTGTTCCGCGCGTTCGCAAAGGCGTGCGGCGGAAGCTTTAAGCGCATTCAGTTTACGCCGGACGTCATGCCGAGCGACGTGACCGGCATCAATTTCTACAACATGAAAGCCGGCGAATTCGAGTTCCGTCCGGGTCCCGTCTTTGCGGACATGGTGCTTGCCGACGAGATCAACCGTGCGACGCCGCGCACGCAGTCCAGTCTTCTGGAGGCGATGGCGGAGGGACAGGTCTCCGTCGACGGCGTCACCCGAACGCTCAGCGGCACATTCATGGTCGCCGCCACGCAGAACCCGATCGAGTCCTACGGCACGTTCCCGCTTCCCGAGGCGCAGATGGACCGCTTTATGATGCGGATGAAGCTCGGCTACATGTCGCGTGGCGAGGAGATCGGCGTTGCGCTTCGGAAGGACACCAACGATCTGATCGCTGAGCTTCGGCAGGTCGTGACGGCGGAGGAGACCCTGGCGCTTCGCGCAGGGCTCGACAAGGTCGAGATCAGCGAGCCCGTGATCGGATACATCATGGATATCGTCGGAAAAACGCGAAACGACGACCGGTTCAACATCGGCGCGTCTCCCCGCGGGACGATCGCGCTGTGCAAAACGTGCCGCGCGTTCGCCGCGTTCCGCGGCCGCACATTCGTTACGCCGGACGACGTGAAGACGCTCGCACCGTACGTGCTTGCGCACCGCCTCTATTATCGGACCGCCGTGGGCAGCGCCGAGGCGGAAGAGCTGTTCCGCGGGATGCTTCGGGAGATCCCCGTTCCCACGGAAGAATAACGCCGTATATGTTCCCTCTCTTTGTGATCGTCATTCTGGTTGCGCTGGTGCTGCAGCGGATCTACATCCGCAGCGCATCGGACTCCCGGAGCATACGGTATGAATGCAAGCCGTCGGTCCGCTCCTGCGAACCGGGGGCTGAGTTCCTTGTGTTCAGCACGGTACAGAACCATTCCCGTCTGAAAACGCCCGCGATCCGCATGGAGGAGCATTTCCCGCACAATCTCACCGTTCACGAATCGGAAGAATTTGACATCAAAAACTATTCGGAAGAGCACCGCATCTATTACAGCACGGTCACGCTGCACAGGCGGGAGCTGATCAGGCGGTATCTGCGCGCCTCCATTTCGGAACGCGGCGAATACCGGTTCGAATACGCGGACTTTCATGCCGGCGATTTTTTGGGTTTTTGGGAAAACGATTACCGGATCGAAAACAATCACAGCATCGTCATCTATCCGCCGAAGTGGGAAAACACCGACTGCCTGAAAGCGTTCACCAACGAGATCGACGAGATCGCGCTGAAGAAGCAGTTTCTGGAGGATCCGATCTCCGTGCGCGGCTACCGCGAGTACACCGGCAAAGAACCGATGCGGAATATCAGCTGGACGCAGAGCGCCGTGCGCGGCTCGCTGATCGTCAAGCAGTTCGATCCGGTCTGGACACAGTCCGTGCTGCTCGTGCTCGATACGTCATATCACGGCGGATTCGGGCGCTACAGCGCGCGGCTCGAGATCTGTTTTTCACTGACCCGCACCGTATGCGACATGCTCGAACAGCGGCAGATCGGATACCGGCTGATGACAAACGCGATCATTACAAGCGAGATCTCGAGCTTTGCCGGCGGCACCGGAGCGGATGCGTCCTACGGCAGGATCCTCTTTGCCCTCGGCGTTGCGAAACGCGGCAGCGTCTGTTCCGCGGAGGAGCTGATGCGCGCAGCATGTCTCGGCGCCGCACGCCGCGACGTGATCGTTTTCATCTCGTCGTGCAGGGATGAAACGACGGATCGCGTGCTGCAAAAAATGAAAACGCTCTCGGGCGGACAGCTGATCACGCTGTTTGCGGAGGAGATCGAACCGGCGCAGGAAGAAGGGAGGGAGGCGGAATGACCAGATTTTTCCGCACCGCTTTCGCGGCTTCGCTCGCTTCGCTGGTGCTGACGCTTGTCGCGGTCGTCGCAACGGGCGTGCATATGCCCTTCCTGTCGTTTACCTGCCTGCTTTCCGGACTTCTGCTCTTTCTGCTGCCGGAATCGTCGTCAAAGGCGGAAAGCAAAAAAACGCTTTTCGCCCTGCTCGGCGCGGCAGCGGCGCTGCTCGGATTCCTGCCGCTTCTGATCCTGCGCTGTCCGGTCTTCCACTTCGTTTCCTACGGGCTTTCCGTTTCGGCGGCGGCGATCTTTCTCGTTTCGCTCCGCCACAATACGACGCACAACAATTTCAAGGCGCGATTCTCGTTCATCACGATCATTCTCGTCTGTCTGCTGATCTATTTCGTGGTGTCCGCAACGACGATACGCAAGGTCGAAAACAGCGTGCAGTCCAAGCCCATTCTGGATCCCGAATCGCTGAAGCTTGCGATGAACGATATCATCCCCATCGCCATCGTTCTGCTGTCGTCGGGCGTGCTGTGTCTCAGAGGTCTGCGCGCGCAAAACGGCGCCGTCGATTCGAAGTCCTATCAGCGCCGCCAGCTTCGCGACGCGCTGATCTTCACCGTCAGTGTCAGCGTTATTTTCCTCATCCTGCCGCTTCTGAAGCCGGTCTGGACGCTCTTTGCCGAAAAGGTCCTTGCGCCGATCGGGCGGCTGTTTGCCTCGCTTTTGGAACGTATCGTTTCCAAAGCCATGGAATCGAACCCGCTCTCCCAATTCAATGAAGCCGTTGCTTCGGCAAAACCGACGCAGGCGCCGTCACAGGCCGCACCGATCGCAACGCCCTCGCCCTCGTCGGGCGCAATATTCGAAAACCACACACCTCCCCCCGCCGAGATCCGGCAGGGGACGTATCTCTACACGCTGATCGCGTTCCTGATCATCGCAATCGTGATAGCCCTGGCGGCGATCATTCTGATAAAGGCGCTGCGCCGTTTCAAAAAGCATGAGCGCAGCTATCCGAACGAGAGCCGCGAGGAGCTTCCGGAGACCGACGAGCCGAAAAAAGAGAAAAAGCTTGCGAAGCACAGCGCCGATCCGCGCAGACGCATGCGGTATCTGTACGCGGACTTTCTGAAGCAGCTCAAAAAAGTCGTCCTGCAGCGGACCCGTGCGGCGAAAAATCCGAACGCCGCAGACGTCGATCCGAACGCCTGGAGCGAAACGAGCAACAGCGGACACGCATGGACGCGCGCCGGCATGTCCGGTCTGCCCGCGCATTCGGCGTCCGGCTCCTATCTGCATATGCGGGACGAGGGGCTCAGGTATGACAGCGCGGCAACCGTCATGCGATGGTTCGACCGCCGTCCCAAGGAGCGGAGGCAGGGCGTCCAAACGGTGCGGGTCTTCAAAACGAGCACCTGCGGCGAGATCAGGGAGCGCGCTCAAACGCTTTCCCGCGCCGACGAAGCGGATCTTGCCGCGTTCACGGCGTATTATGAGCGCGCCCGGTACCGCACAAACGAAGATCCTTCGCCCGAGGACGCCGCGCGCATGGCGGAGCTGTTCCGCAAGATCAAGCCGGAGATCTGATCCGTCCGGGCAACAGGCGCATTCCGGGGAGACGCTGCGCTTCTATCACACGATCAAGGAGCGGTATCCCGAAACGGTCTTTCACGGGGTCGACATCGGACATCAGCACAACACCACGGGTTACCGGTATCTCAATGACCTGAGATCCGCCTAGCAGGAGGGGGCCGAAGCGTGCGCGCTCGCCGAACATGCCGTGGAACAGAAGGTGGAATACAATTATCCGGCGCTGAAGGACGAAACCGAAGCCGACGCTTACCGGGAGCGCTGCATGACGGAAAACTTCATCCGCGTCGATGCCGGCGGAGAATAAGATGGACGCAGGAAAAACGATCACGGTCGCGGGGTTTACCGCGATCCTCATCCGAAAAAAGGTCAAGAACGTCCGCGTCACCATCGTGCCGCCGGACGGCGAGGTGCGCGTTTCCGCGCCGCGCTTCTGCCCGGAAGCGCTGATCCGCGCGTTCCTTCTGGAACGTGCCGACTGGATCCGGGCGCACATCGAACAGGTCCGCAGCAGCCACGCTGACGAGCCGAGGAACTATGTTTCCGGCGAAACGGTCAGGCTCTTCGGACAGACGCTTCCGCTTGAAGTGCGGGAGCATCAGAAAAAGAACGGCGTCGCGCTTGAGCCGGACCGCATCGTGCTGTCGCTTCGCGGCGACGTGCCGAAGGAAAAGCGCGAGGAGATCCTGAACGACTGGCTGCGCGAGCGGCTGAAGGCGGAGATCGAACACTATCTGCCGCTGTGGTCGGGCCTCACCGGGCTTGTGCCGGACGCATGGGCGGTGCGCGACATGACCTCGCGCTGGGGCAGCTGCAACACGCGCACGAAAAAGATCAATCTGAACCTGCAGCTCGTCCGTTATCCCGTGATCTGCCTGGAATACGTGATCCTGCACGAGCTTGCGCATCTTCAGGTACACGGGCACGGACCGGAGTTCAAGGCGATCCTCAACGCCCATATGCCGGACTGGAAAGCACGGAAAAAGCTGCTGAACGGATAGGATCCGCCGAAACGAAAAAACGACCCGAAGTTCCGGGTCGTTTCTATATTCTCAAAGGTGATGCTTCTGACCGAAGGACCAGCAAAGGCGCTCATTTCCCGATCAGGCGCTGTAGATCGGCTTCCTCCGCGCAGGAGAGCGGCTTGTCCGAGATCATGCGGTACAGGTACCGGAAGATCTCGTCGAACGGCGGATCGGAGCAGAGATCGGCGTGCCGGTCCATCCAGTGCGCGATCGCCATCGAATCGCCCGGATTCAGGAACGTCGTCGGATGCACGCCCTCCAGAAGATCGCGGAGCTTGCGCAGGGTCATATCCGTTTCCGATTCGGTCGAAAACTTCCCCGCAGGCTTTTGCATCGGCTTCACGGCGCGTCGGTACGGACGCATGTCGCGCGGGTCCTCGCCGAAATCGGCGAGCAGTTCCCGATAGAGCCTGTAGCACGCCATGGCGTCGCACAGCGCGTCGTGGTGGTGGGGCAGCGGAATGTCGAACGCGGCGCAGAGCGTGTCGAGCCGATAGGAGCCGTAGGTCTCGCGGGAGAACCGCCGCCGCGCCATCTGTACCGTGCAGCAGTATTCGATCGGCGGTACGGGGATGCCGTAGCGCGCAAGCGTTCCCGCAAGCATGCCGAGGTCGAACGGCGCGTTGTGCGCCACGATCACCGAATCGGTAAAATATCCCGCGATCCGCGGCCACAGCGTCGGAAAATTCGGCGCATTCCGCACGTCCGCGGGCGTGATGCCGTGGATCGAGATGTTGATCGGGTCGAACGACGTTTCGGGATCGACGAGATACGATTCGGTTTTGACGACGTCGCCGAATTCCGCGACGACGATGCCGATCTGACAGATTGCGGCGTCGCGTCCGTTCGGCGTTTCGACGTCGATCGCGACAATGCGGTTTTTGTTTGCTTCCATATGCACAGTATAACAGAGTCCGCGCAATTTCGCAACGATTGTGAACCTACGGAAAAATCGGCGGACAACGCTTGCGAAACGGTCGGTTTTGTGGTATATAATAATCTATCAAGTTATAGGGGAAAGAATTGTTTCCAATGGAAAAAAAGAAGAAAAAAGGACCGGGCATCAAGTATCTGAAGCCGTGTGTCAAAGGCTATGTGCTGCCCTCGGCGCTGACGCCGGTGCTGATGGTCTTTGAGGTCGCGCTCGAAACGCTGATCCCGCTGTTCATGGCGGCGCTGGTCGACGGCGCGCTGTATCACAAGGACGAATACCAGCTGCAGAGCTACCTCTCGCGCCTGCCGTACACGAACAATCTCCAGTTCGTGCTGTGGGTCGGCGGGCTGATGGTGATCGCGGCGCTGCTGTCGCTCACATGCGGCGCGCTCGGCGCGCGCACGTCGGCGGTCGCGTCGATGGGCTTTGCAAAGAATCTGCGCGAACGGATCTTCAACAAGATCCTGCAGTTTTCGTTCAAAAACACCGATCGCTTCCAGACCTCGTCGCTCGTCATCCGCGCGACGACGGACGTGAACAGCATGCAGAACACGTACCAGATGTTTCTTCGCATGATGTTCCGCGCGCCGTTCCAGATGATCTTCGCGTCGGTCATGGCGTTCCGCATCAATGCGCGGCTGTCGCTGATCTTCGTCGTCGCGCTGCCGCTCGTCATGACGCCGATGCTGCTGTTCATGTTCGTCGGGCGCAAGCGCTTCCGGCTGATGTTCAAAAAGCTCGACACGATGAACGGCGCGGTGCAGGAGAACCTGATCGGCACGCGCGTCGTCAAATCGTTCGTGCGCGGCGATTACGAAAACGAAAAGTTTCAGGCGAGCGCCGACGATCTGATGCGGACGCAGATCTACGCGCAAAAGCTCTTCTCCCTCGCAAGTCCGATCCAGCTCGGCATCATGTGGGGCGCGACCGTGCTTCTGTGGTTCTGGGGCGGCAAGGTCGTCACGGCGCCCGGCAGCACGCTCGGCATCGGCGATCTGTCCGCGCTGATCGGCTTTTCGACGCAGGTCATCGGCGCGCTGCAGATGGTCTCGATGTTCCCGATGCTGCTTTCGAGAACGCGCGCGTCTCTGGACCGCATCAATGAGGTCTTTGAAGAACAGATCGACATCGATTCGCCCGAAAGCGATCTCACGGTCGAGAACGGCGCGATCGAGTTCGAGCACGTCGACTTCTCGTATTCCGGCAATCCGGACGTTCTGAATCTCAAGGACATCAATCTCCGCATCCTGCCCGGACAGACCGTCGGCGTCGTCGGCGGCACGGGCGAGGGCAAATCCACGCTCGTACAGATGATCCCGCGGCTCTACGACGTGCTTTCGGGCTCCGTGCGCGTGTCCGGTCACGACGTGCGCGAATACAGTCTGAAGGCGCTGCGCGACGGCGTTTCGATGGTGCTGCAGAAAAACCTGCTGTTCTCGGGCAGCATCCGTGAAAACATGCGCTGGGGCGATCCGGACGCGACGGACGAGGAGATCCGCGCGGCGTGCAGGATCGCGTGCGCCGACGAATTCATCACCGCCTTCCCGGACGGATACAACACCGACCTCGGACAGGGCGGCTGCAACGTGTCCGGCGGACAGAAGCAGCGCCTGTGCATTGCGCGTGCGCTGCTGAAAAAACCGAAGATCCTGATCCTCGACGACTCGACGAGCGCGGTCGACACCGCGACCGAGGCGAGGATCCGAGACGGGCTGAAATCGCTCACCGACATGACGAAGATCATCATCGCGCAGCGCATCGGCTCGATCATGAACGCGGATCAGATCGTCGTGATGGAACGCGGCACGATCTCCGACGTCGGCACGCATGAAGAGCTGATGCAGCGGAGTCTCATCTACCGCGAGGTCTATGAATCGCAGGTCAGAGAGGAGGCGAACGCGTAATGCCCCCGAGAGGAAGTTCCTTCAACAGCAAGATGGGCGGAAAGCGCGCCGAAAAGCCCTTAAAGACGCTTCTGCGCCTGTTCCGGTATTTCAAACACTGCACGGGGATCCTGACCGTTGCGATCCTCTCGATCCTCGCGTACTCGCTCGCGTCGAACTTCGCGGTCTTCGAGACGCAGAAGCTTGTCAAGACGCTCGAAACATCGGTCGGCGCCGATATGGCAAAGTACACGGGCGTTTTGATCGGCATGGCGATTCTGTACGCGATCGCAGCGTTCACCAATTTCCTTCTGAACCGGCTGATGCTCTCCTGCTCCGCCCGCGTCATGTGCGCGCTGCGCAAGGAGATGTTTGAAAAGATGCAGTCGCTTCCGATCGCGTTCTTCGACGGACGCACGCACGGCGAGCTGATGAGCTATTACACGAACGATACCGAGGCGGTCAACGAGCTTCTGCACCACTCGATCACGCAGATGCTGATCTCGGTCACGTCGCTCGTGTTCATCTTCGGGCTGATGACGGCGCTGTCGATCCCCGTGATCTTCATCATGATCTGCATGGGGCTGACCGTGTTCTACGTGATGCGCGGCGTCACCCGGCAGAGCCGGAAAAACTTCAAGAAACAGCAGCGCGAGCTGGCGGGGCTGAACGGCTACATCGAAGAGATGATGGAAGGACAGAAGGTCGTCAAGGTCTTCACCCACGAGGAAGCGGCAAGGGCGAACTTCAAGGTGCACAACGACGAGCTGTGCAAGGTCGCGACCGACGCGAACACGTTCGCAAGCATCGTCGGTCCGCTGATGAACAACATCTCCCACATCTTCTATGCGATCACCTGCACCGTGGGCGTGCTGTTGGCGGCGCCGGTCGAGGGACAGCCGTTCCTTCTCGAGGGCACGTTCCTTGCGGAGCAGCCGCTGCTGCTCGTTGAAAGCAGCAAGCTGATCGCGTCGCTGAACTTCGTCCGTCAGGTATCGAACCGCATCAGCCAGATCTCGCAGCAGTTCAACTCGATCCTTCTGGCACTTGCGGGCGCGGAGCGCATCTTTGCGCTTGTGGACACTCCCGCCGAGGTGGACGAGGGCACGGTCACGCTCGTCCGCGTCGAAGAAAAGGACGGGACGCTCAAAGAAACCGACCGCCGCACCGGACGCTGGGCATGGAAGCGCGGCGACGAACTGATCCCGCTGCGCGGCGAGGTGCGCTTCAACGACGTTGACTTCTCTTACGACGGCAAAAAACAGGTGCTTACCGACGTCACGCTCTATGCGCATCCGGGACAGAAGATCGCGTTCGTCGGCTCCACCGGCGCGGGCAAGACGACGATCACGAACCTGATCAACCGCTTCTACGACATCACGGACGGCACGATCACCTACGACGGCATCCCCGTGCGCGAGATCAAAAAGAGCGCGCTCCGAAGC
>JAZNHI010000148.1:0-2168 GCA_045576895.1 Clostridia bacterium
AGCATGTCGATGTCGGGACTCGAAGCCCCCGTTTCCCATTTGCTGACCGCCTGAGAGGAAATGTGCAGGTATTCCGCAAGCTCCTCCTGCGTGACCTTCTTTTCTTTTCTGAGTTCTCTGATTTTTGCTCCGATATTCATATTCGTTCTCCCTTTGTCTTTTGTAACCGGTTCGATAGGAGCATACCGGAAAACCCGCAAAAAGTCCATATGAACTTATTCGGAGATTTTACAACCATCGGTTGAAATTTTGGGCGAAAGAAAGAGCGGTCCGAAGACCGCTCTGAAAAACAAGAGGATCATCGAGACTGTGACGATCAATCGTGCCTTCCCTTCCGGAGCGTTTTTTTCTTCTCGGCGTAGGCGCGAATTTGGTCGTTCGCGTCATAGGTCAGCTCTTCGAGAAGCTCATCCGTCAACAGCCTGCGTCTGCCAAGCGCGCGTACGATCGCTTCGCGGCAGAAGGAACAGGGATCGGTTTCGTATAACCGAAGAAGAATCCATGCGGGAACGGGGAATTTGGGATCGCGGCGCCGGTCGATGTACATTCCTATGGCATGGATCGTATCCGCGCCTTCCGCGTTGTCCGGAATCGTCGTAAAAAGCTGTTCCAAGAGGGGGCGGTCGTCCTTTGTGTAATTTGTAATCAGAACAGGGACCAGGTCGCCGGGAGTCTCATCTGCGTGCGAAAGCGCAAACGCTCGGACCTTCGGATGCCGAAGGAGGGAGAGCGCGTCCCACGCACAGACGCGCAGCTGCGCGTTTTCGGACTGCGCGTCCTGTAGGATCGGTTCCGGGTCAAGCGGGAACGGGCGATCCCATTTGAATGCGTTCAGGAGCTTTGCACGCTTTCCGGGATCGGGTTCCTTCTGGTATTGCTCCGCGTGGAGACGGAACGCGTCCTCGTCGGCGTCGTGCGCAATGTGATACCCGGAAACACGCGTTTGCTGTTCTTCCGAAAGAGGACGCGCCGCCTGTTCCGCTGCCGCATCGTAAACACGCAGGAAAAATGTGGCGTCTGCGTTCGTCTTTGCAAACTGCCGTAGAGCGGTCGTTTGTCGATTGGCGCTCACATGCCAAAGGAATTGACCGAAGTCCTCGGCGTCATAAGCCGGTTGTTCACGCAGAAGACGTCCCATATCGGCGGCAATGCGAAGCGCATTCTTTGTCTTGCCGCAAAGCGTGATCGAAAGGAATACATAATCGTCGAGCAGATCGGGCTTGCGGCGCGCCCGAAGCCTCGAAAGCATCTCGCCGTATTTATTCCAAAGCGCGGCTTTCGCCGTTTCGTCACCGTCGTTTGCCATCAAAAGAAGCAGTTCTTCTGTTTGCAGCAGCAGCCAGCCGTGTGTTCTGCGGCTTTGCAGCGTGTGCATGAGCACATCCACAAAAGGCGTGCGGTCGGTATAACAGCAAATCAGCTGATAAAGCAGCCACGCCCGCGTGCCCTCGCACTGCGGATCGTACGCCAGCGAATGCGCGCATCCCCAAAGCACCGCGTAACGGTACCGTTCGGGATCATTCCGGCAGGCAAGCACACACCGCCCAAGCCCTTTTTGCATGGCGCTTTTGAAATCCTTTTGCTGCATGATGTTATCTCCGAACCACTTTGATGTTATTATTATATAGAATGAAACGACGACAGTCAAGCAAACGAAAAGAGCGATCAAACGACCGCTCCTTATGTGCTACGTTTACAGCTCGGAAATCAGCGTGTCGAGCGAATCCTTTGCGTCGCCGAGCAGCAGACGGAGACCGTGCTTACGGGTGTAAATGGGATTCTCAACGCCCGCGTAGCCGGGCTTGAGGTCATAGTTGCACACGATGACCTCCGGCGCCTGGTCGACGTACAGGATCGGCATGCCGTAGATTGGGGTGCCTTCCGCTTCGCGCGCAGCGGGGTTCATAACGTCGCTTGCGCCGACGACCACGACCGCGTCGCAGTCCTTGAAGTCGTCGTTGATCGCGTCGAGCTCATAAAGATGCTCGTAATCGACGTCCGCTTCGGCAAGCAGCACGTTCATGTGACCGGGCATACGACCTGCGACCGGATGGATTGCGAACCGCACGGTTGCGCCGTTCGCTTCGAGCTTGTCAGAAAGCTCCTTGACCTTGTGCTGCGCCTGCGAAAGCGCCATGCCGTAGCCGGGAACGATGATGACGTTCTTT
>JAZNHI010000149.1:0-16929 GCA_045576895.1 Clostridia bacterium
TTTATCGAACTGATAATATCATATAATTATCGCTTCTTCAACCCAATGTTTCTCTGACCTATAGTTCAAGTCCTCCCCAAAGGTCGTTTTGGGGAAATGATATCTTTTGAATTCCATCTCGAAAAATGGCTCGAAAAAACCCAGAAACCGTTGTGGTTTCTGGGTTTTCCGAACCGATATCTTTTTCGGTTCGCAATGTTGGCACGTTGCACCAAAAAAGATATTTTGCTTTTTTTGTGTTATCGAGGCCAATTTCTCCATCATAAACCAGAAGTCAAGAGGATGACTCCTGCTTTATTTCATTTTTTGAGATAGCCGATATAATGATATCAGGCTACATTTTTTTGCTTGCTTTACAAAGATGCCGCCATTTGCCTGACCGCCGCTAAGCAGTCCTTGTCGTGATTCGTGATGATCCCCATATCTTCCAATCCAAGATAACCAAGAAAATCACCATCATAAGAAAATTTGGCGCCATCATACATGTCCGGATCACCAGAACTCAGAAACATGGCAACTTTCTTAAGCGTCTCCGGCGCTTTGGGGTAAAGCACGGAATAAAAACGATCGATTGTACATTTCAGCTGCCCGCTGATACCGTGATAGTAGATCGGCGAGGCAAGCACCAACATCTGAGTATCCTTCAGCTCAGCATAGATCTCCTGCATGTCGTCCTTTTGAACACATACGCCGTGCCCTTTCCCATGGCAATATTCACAGGCAAGGCAGCCCTTGATGTTCTTTCGGCACACATTGATTACCGCTACGTCATGTCCTGCGCTTTCAGCAGTTTCCCGAAACACAGCGACCATTTTCGCCGTATCGCCCTGCGGGCGCGGGCTCCCGTTCAATACAAGAATTTTCATCGCGTTTCCTCGTTTTTCTCAATACCAGTCATGCTTCTCACCACGATCCAGTTCTCCGATCTTTGCCATCTCATCGTCAGTCAGCTCAAAACCGAACAGATCGAGGTTTTCCCTTATATGATCGGGATTGCTCGAACCGGGGATCACGACGATGCCTCGCTGTAGATCCCAGCGCAGGATGACTTGCGCAGAAGATACGCCATGAGCTTCCGCAATCGCTTTGATCGTTTCGTTTCCCAACAGATCGGCAGTGTAGCCTCTCCCACCCAGCGGATACCAGCACTGCACCACAATGCCTTTTTCCTGAATGAACGGAACGACATCCTGCTCCTGATAATAGGGGTGGATCTCGTTCTGCACCAGTGCCGGTGTGATCGTGACCTGCGGCAGGAACTCGGTCAATTCTTCTACATACCAGTTGGAGAGACCAAGAGAGCGAATCTTGCCCTGCTCCACATATTTTTCCATAGCCTGATATGCCTTCACATCGTTGGTTCCGGGATGGTGAAGGAGCATCATGTCGATGTACCCGATATCCAGCTTATTAAGCGCCATATCGATGGCGACCTCGGGATCGCTGAATTGATTCGGGTATATCTTGGTGATAACAAAGATTTCCTCACGGGGAATGCCATATTCCTCCATGCCTCTGCGGACACCCTCGCCCACGGCCTCCTCATTTCCGTACATATAGGCCGTGTCGATGAGCCTGCCACCGTTTTCCAGAAGCGCCATCACGGAACTCACGCAGGTATCGTGATCGAGCGCATAGGTGCCGAGACCGAGGATCGGCATCTCATATCCGCTGTTCAGCAGCACGGTGAGGGTATCATAGTTGAACACTCCCACTGCAGAGCTGTCGGTAGGCGTTTTGTTCAGCGAAAACACCACAGTAGGATCGCCGTCTCCCAACACCTTACGAATCTGCTCCGATGTCAAATCCTGTACCTTGCCGAGACGGGTAAAGTTCCACGTGTTCGTGTCATAATAGATGGTGATCTGGTTCCCCTGATACAGAATCAAGTCTCCGGGTTCCGTAGTGATTCTTTCATCATTAGTTGGAATCGAAGCACCAAGAGAGCCGACTTTTTCAAACCCGCCGTAATCGTGCATGGCGACGGCAATATCGCCCCTTTTCAGTAATTCAATTAAAGCCTCTGCTGAGGAATTGTCCTCCGGCTTGATGATCAGGGTTTCGTCACCGACATGTGCATAAATCATAGTTTCTCCGTTTCCATCTGACTTGTCCGCCGGAACCTGATCGGCAGACGTCTTGTTTTCGGAATCATGGATTTCCTCCGGTTGCGTAGAATTATTATGCTCTTGGTTCTGTGCTTCGGAAGGATCAAGACTTGGTTCTCGCCCGGTTTCCGTTTGCTTACAAGCAGAAAGGCAGATCAAGAGCAACAATGTAAATGAAAGAATAGCCAGTAATCTTTTCATATCCATAGTCTCGCTTCCAATGGCAGTAAAATGATTCTGCTATTTGAGTTGGCGACCGAATTCATACGCTTCCTCTAATTTGGCTCGATGCTGTTCGGCCTCACCTGCATCGCTGATACCTCCGCAGAAGAGCGTATCAACAAGCTCCGCTTTTTCAAAGCAGTCGACCCAACCCTGCAGTCCGGAAACTGCCTTTTCGGGAACATTTGTATCGTCCTCTGCGGCGACCGACAGCATATAGATGCTGCGGAAGCGATAGTCAGATGGGAAAAGCGGATTGAGCCGGTCAAGTAGAGTCTTCATCTGACCGCTCATCTCATAGTAGTAAATCGGCGTCACGAAGACCAGCGTATCCGCTTTCTTCACCTTTTCAGCGATCTCCACGACATCATCCTTCAGAACACACTTTTGTGTTTTCTGGCAAGCAAGGCATCCGACGCAGAATTTGATCTCTTTCCCTTTGAGGCTGATACTCTCGACTTCATGCCCTGCTGCCGTTGCTCCGCGGATCAGTTCTTCGGCCAGTCGATCGGAATTGCTCTTTGCACGCAGACTGGTTGTAATCACTAAAACCTTGCTCATTTAAGATACTCCTTCATAAACGCCTCGATCTTATCAAATGGGATCGCGCCCTTGCCGCCGCCGTCATAAAGATCGGTATGGGAAGCACCCGGAATGATGAACAGTTCCTTGTTTTCGGCGTACTTGCTGTCCTTCACCATGTCAGCATAGGCGTCCCTGCCAAAGTAGCAGGAATGCGCCGCATCGCCGTGCATCACCAAAACCGCAGAGCGAATCTCATTGGAGTACTGCAGGATCGGCTGATTGATAAAGCTCTCGCAGCCGATCACATTCCAGCCGCCGTTGGAGTTGAGGGAACGGGGATGATAGCCGCGACCTGTCTTGTAATAGTCGTAGTAATCCTTCACAAAATACGGCGCGTCCTCCGGCAGCGGATCGACGACACCGCCGCCGAGCTTGTATTCGCCGCTTTTCAGGTCTTCCAGACGCTGTGAGCACATAGCGGCTCTCTTCTGATAGCGGGCTTCCTCGCTGTCCTCAGAATCGAAGTATCCCTTCGCGTTGACACGGGTCATGTCATACATGGTCGAGGCGACCGTCGCCTTGATGCGGGTGTCCAGCGCCGCGGTATTCAGCGCCAGACCGCCCCAGCCGCAAATGCCGATGATACCGATCCGATTCGGATCGACCTTGTCGCACAGGGAGAGGAAATCCACCGCCGCCATGAAATCCTCAGTGTTGATATCCGGGGAAGCCATGTAGCGCACGTTCCCGCCGCTCTCACCAGTGAAGGAGGGGTCAAAGGCAAGCGTCAGAAAGCCGCGCTCCGCCATCGTCTGCGCATACAGCCCGGAGCACTGCTCCTTGACGGCTCCGAAGGGGCCGCAGACCGCGATGGCCGGGAGCTTTCCCTCTACGCCCTTCGGAACGTACAGATCCGCTGCCAGCGTGATGCCGTAGCGATTGATAAAAGTGACCTTGCTGTGATCCACCTTGTCGCTTTTGGGAAAGGTCTTGTCCCATTCTTTTGTCAATGTAAGTTCTGCTGGTTTCATCATGATTCAATCTTCCTTTCGGTGATTATTATTCTTTGTTTGTCTGATCAGATAATCAATCCGATCAATTTTCCGCTGGCACTCGTGCATATCCTCCACCATATCGCAGCGCTGCAGTTTCAGGAATCTGACAAGCTCTGCTTCCTGCCCAGATTGATATAACTGCATCGCCCTCTCTATGAGCTCTTGCCGTACACCGGTATCGGCAAGAAAGGATTTCATTGTTTCCGAATAATCTGACACAGTAATCCGCACTCCTTGGCTCCTTGTTCCTTGGTTCGTTTTTATGATAACGCATTGACTTTATGCTCGCTAATGGCTATAATGAATATCGTGATATTCGTATTAGGAATATCATGAAGGAGGAATACCATGGAGATAAGAACACTTCGGTACTTTCTTTCCGTTGCGCGGGAGGAAAATATGACGAGGGCCGCCGAGCAGCTTCACGTGACGCAGCCGACACTGTCAAAGGCTTTGAAGTCTCTTGAGGACGAACTCGATAAAAAGCTGTTCACCCGGCACAGCTTCAGCATTCGTCTGACGGATGAAGGCGTCCTGCTCCGCGACAGAGCGGAAGATCTTGTCAGCATGGCGGATAAAATTGAAAAGGAATTCATTTCTCTTGATGATATCTCCGGCGGTGAGTTGTTCCTCGGATTGGCGGAATCCTATCAGATCAAGTATATTGCAGATGCGATTAAAGCCTTGAAGGAGCAATATCCGAAGCTGCAATACCACATCACCAGCGGCGACACGGAGCAGGTTGCGGAAAAGCTGCAGAAAGGGCTTTTGGACTTTGTTGTCCTCGCTGAAGAACCGGACAGGAACAAGTACGAATTTATAGCTCTTCCAGAAGCGGATTGTTGGGGGGTGATATTCCCCGCAGATGATCCTCTTGCGGAGCGTGAGAGCTTCCGCCCTTCCGACCTCCGCGGGCTTCCGATGTTCTGTTCAGAGCAGGCTTGGCATCAGGAAATAAAGAATTGGGCTGGACGCGATTTTGATGCTTTTCATCTGGAAGGCTCGTTCCGGCTGTCATACAACGGATCGATCTTTGCCAAGGCAGGGCTCGGGTACCTGCTGACCTTTGATAAACTGATCGACGTATCATCAGACAGTGGGCTGGTATTCCGGCCGCTTACGCCGTGCCTTGAAACAAAGCTGTATCTTGTCTGGAAGAAGTATCAACCGTTTACACCGATTGCCGAACGGTTTTTGGAGCAGGTCAAAGCTTCATTTGGATATTAAAACTTGAGCCAGCGACGTTCATATGGTCACTGGCGCATTATTTGCATTCTGTCGTGATGAAGTCGTATACATTGCATTCAAGAGGTAGCACATCTATTCCTACTGGCGCATTGCATCCGTTCTCAAATGGATTATCAATAAGAGAAATGGCTATCGGGAGCCTTTCTCTTGGCCATTCTATGTTATTCAGTACTCTTTCTTTGAGGGTTTGAAACCCATACTTCCAGTTTTCATTACAAATAGACCAATAGAAAACACCATTGATAGACCGCACACGATTGTTGAAAAAGAAACAGCCCGACGAAAGCGTTGGGCTGTTTCTTTTTGCTTTTGCGGATCAGCGGGTTGTGCCGCGGAAGATCGGGGTCGTTTTGTAGTGGACGAGGACGTAGGGCGCAGAAGGGGTTTTGATGCGCATATGCAGAAGCTCAGCCGCGGAGCGTCCGATGTCGCTGCTCGGAATCTCTGCGGTCGTCAAAGCCGGTTCCACGACGACCGATTCGGGCGAGCCGTCGAAACCGGTGACCATCACGTCTTTCGGGATCGAAAGTCCTTTGCGCTTCAGGGCGGTCATCAGACGGATCGCAAGAAAGTCGTTGGCACACACGAAACCGTCGGGGATTGAGGGCATGCGATTGAGCTGCTCGATCAGCCAATCGGGATCGCCGTACAGATCGCTGTCCTCTTTGAGAATAGAGTACTCATCGGTGAACGCCAAACCGGCATCGATAACAGCGGTACGGTAACCGAGCCAGCGCCGGTAGAAACTGCTGCAGTGATTACGGTCGCCGACAAAGCCGATACGCTTTGCCCCTGCGGAGATCATCCGTTCGGTCAGTGCGATTGTGGCGGCGTAGCTTTCCATACAGATAAAATCACTGTTCAGGAGGGAACGGGACATTTGCTTGTGTCCGTCAACAAGGACGCAGGGGAGCCCTAACGAACTGATCATATTCAAATACGATTCGTCAAACAATTCAATACAAAGGAATCCTGCGGTTTCTTCCAAAAGAAGATGCGGCGGCAGTTTTCCGGCGGCGATCTCTTCCGAAGAGATTTCAAACAGCTTCATCATATAACCCATGCGGCTGATATGATTGGTGAAGCTCGTCATAAAGGAGGTACCGAAGTGGTGGCTCAGCATCTTGTGCTGCGTCAGGACGGCTATACTCCCACGATTCTCGCCCGGTTCGGAAGGAACCGTTTCGGAAAACACACCGTAGCCGAGTTCCTGTGCCTTTTGCAGAATGAGTTGTTTTGTTGATTCCGGAACCGATCCGCGACCGTTGAACACCTTGGAAACGGTGTTGCGGCTGAATCCGCATTCCTTTGCGATATCTGAAATGGTGACCCGTTTGATCGCCATAAGGTTGCTTCCTTTCCGCTTGTGTTTCATTAAGTTTACTATAACATAAACATAATGAAAAATCAAGATGTGCAAAATGTAAACATTCACTATTTTGAACGGCTCGTTATACACAACAGACTTGAATAAAATTACAGTATGTAAAAATAATTTTACATTTAGTATTGACAAAACGTAAACTATCCTGTATGATATAGGCGTCAGAGAGGAGTATATTTGTAAATTTATATTTACGATATGTAAATCACTGCAAAAGAGTTCAAAAGGAGGAGAACGGAAGAATGTCAGAAGTCGTCATGAAGGGGCTGAAAAAGGTCTACGACAACAAAGTAACCGCGGTACATGATGTCAATCTGGAAATCAAGGACAAAGAATTTATCGTTCTGGTCGGACCTTCCGGATGCGGTAAATCCACGACCCTCAGAATGGTCGCGGGACTTGAGGAGATTTCCGGCGGTGAGCTGTATATCGACGGAAAACTGGTCAATGAAACGCCGCCGAAAGACAGGGACATCGCGATGGTTTTCCAGAACTACGCGCTGTATCCGCACATGACCGTGTATGACAACCTTGCTTATGCTTTGAAGCTGCGCAAGGTCAAGAAGGCCGAAATCGACAAAAAGGTGCGCGAGGTCGCGGAGATCCTCGACATCACCCAGTACCTGAAGCGCAAGCCGAAAGCTTTGTCCGGTGGTCAGCGTCAGCGTGTCGCGATCGGACGCGCCATGGTCCGCGATCCGAAGGTGTTCCTGATGGACGAACCGCTTTCGAACCTCGACGCAAAGCTCAGAAACCAGATGCGCGCGGAGATCATCAAGCTCCGTTCCCGCATCAACACGACGTTCATGTATGTCACGCACGACCAGACCGAAGCGATGACGCTCGGCGATCGCATCGTCATCATGAAGGACGGCTACGTGAACCAGATCGGCACTCCGCAGGAGGTCTTCAACAAGCCGGTGAATCTGTTTGTTGCGGGCTTCATTGGTATGCCGGTCATGAACTTCTTCGATAACTGCAAGGTCATCCACGAACAGGGCTTGTACTATGCGGAGATCCGCGGCGTCCGTTTCAAGCTCGATGAGTTCCAGCAGAAGGCGCTGAAGCAGAACGGGATTGAGACGCAGGACATCATCGCCGGCATTCGTCCGCAGCATGTTACCGTCGGCGAAGGCGAGCTCAAGGCAAAGATCGAAGTTTCCGAGATGATGGGCAGCGAGTACAACATCCATGCGCGCTGCGAACAGGACGAGGTCGTCATGCTGATTCCGACCTTTGATCTTGAAACCGACGTTTCGATGGGCAGAACGGTCAACTTCACCACAAAGCCTATGCTGATCCAGATGTTCGATAAGGAGACGGGCAATAACCTGATCTGGTACGATGCGGAGTCGGCGTCCAAGGACGCACCGGTCTGCAAGCGTTACGATTTTTGAGCAAGGAGGACGCACATGGAAGCAGTCAATAATGTGCAGTCCAAAAAGCTGCGCAAAGAAAAAGCAGCAGCGCCGAAGGGAAGACGCTGGCGCAAGTTTAAGGAGAATTCTCCTTACCTGCTGATGATCCTTCCCGCGGTGCTCGTGGTGTTCCTGTTCAACTATCTGCCGATCTATGGCATCCTGATCGCGTTCCAGGACTTCATGCCCGGCGATAAGATCCTGTCGGATTCGACGATCTGGGTTGGCTTCCAGAATTTTGAGCGGTTCTTCACCGATCCGATGTTCTGGCCTTTGATGCAGAACACGTTCCTGATCTGTATCATCGGTTTTATCATCGGCTTCCCGCTGCCGATCATCGTTGCGCTGATGCTGAACGCTTTGAAGGGCAAGCGCATGGCGAAGGTCATTCAGACGATTTTCAATGCGCCGCACTTTATCTCGCTGGTCGTTCTGGTCGGTATGCTGACGCTGTTCTTCGGGCGCTACGGCCTGGTCAACAACATCGCGGCGAGTATCGGAGGCGAGCGGTACTCATACTTCCTTGAGAGTAAAGCGTTCCGACCGATGTACATTCTGTCCAGCAACTGGCAGGACTTCGGGTGGAGCGCGATCATCTACATCGCGGCGCTGTCAAACGTCGATCCGCAGCAGCATGAGGCGGCGATCCTTGACGGCGCGACCCGATTCCAGCGCGTATGGAGCATCGATCTTCCCGCGATCATGCCGATGATTTCCGTTATGTTGATCATGTCGATCGGCGGCCTGATGGGCGTCGGTTATGAAAAGGCGCTGCTGATGCAGACGGACGGCAACCTGCAGGTGTCCGAGCTGATATCGACCTACGTTTATAAACGCGGTCTGACCGGTGTACCGGATCAGGCGTACGCAACGGCGATCGGTCTCTTCAACTCGATCATCAACGTCGTGCTGCTGATCATCGCCAACACGACCTCGAAGCGGTTCTCCGAGAACTCGCTGTGGTAAGGAGGGGATCGTATGGCTAAAGAAAAAGCTCCCAAAAGAGCGCTGCGCGACACCGTAGGCGATAAAATCTTTTATACGATCAATATCATCGTCCTTCTGATCCTCACGCTGATCGTTCTCTATCCGGTATATTTCATCGTCATCGCGTCGTTCTCCGACCCGGATGCGGTTCTCGCCGGTAAAGTTGTTCTGTACCCGATGAACATCACGTTCGAAGGGTATTCCAAGATCCTGGAGCGTACCGATATCTGGCGCGGCTACGGCAACACGATCCTTTATACGGCTTTGACCGTCGTGCTGTCGCTGCTCGTCACGGTTCCCGCCGGTTGGGCGCTGAGCCGTAAAACGCTGCCGGGCAAGAAGCTCTTCATGATCTACTTCATCATCCCGATGTTCTTCGGCGGCGGTCTGATCCCGTTCTACAACGTCGTATCCAGCCTCGGACTGGTCAATACGATCTGGGCGGTCGTGTTACCGTCGATCCTGTCGGTATGGAATCTGTTCATGACCAAGACGTTCTTCGAGTCAAGTATTCCGTCAAGCTTGATCGAGGCTGCGACGATCGACGGCGCGGGGAGTTTCCGGATATTCGGATCGATCGTTCTCCCGCTCTCAAAAGCGATCATCGCGGTTATGGCGCTCTACTATGCGGTCGGTCAGTGGAACAGTTACTTCAACGCGATGATCTTCCTGCAGGATGAAACGCTCTATCCGCTGCAGCTCGTCCTGAAAGAGATCCTGATCGCGTCTGAAAGCACCACCGGCGGCAGCGGCGAAACGATCCTCCAGCAGTATCGTCTTGCAAACCAGCTGAAGTACGTTTCGGTCATCGTATCGAGCGTCCCGGTGCTGTGCCTGTACCCGTTTGTGCAGAAATACTTTGCGCAGGGCGTCATGATCGGCTCCCTGAAAGAGTAATCGTACCCATCTAAATCAAATAGGAGGAAAGCATCATGAAAAAAACACTCGCACTGATCGTAGCGCTGTTGTTCGTTCTGTCCGCGGTTGCCTGCGGCGGCAAGAGCAATACGAAGCAGGAAAGCGCCGGCGTGGAAAAACTGGTCGAAGAATACGGCTTCCAGTGGAAGGATCCGAATGCGCCGATTCTCAACGAGAAGGGCGCAAAGGAACTGTCGTTCTCGGTCTATTCGTCCAAAAACGCTTCCGCGCTCGACTACAACGACATGAAGATCATGCAGGACCTCTTCGAGAGCACCAATGTATTCGTCTCCTGGGAGAACGTCTCCGAATCGGTGTACTCGCAGCAGAAAAACCTGATCTTCGGCAACGCCGACAAGCGTCCTGACGCGATCTATCACGCCGGTATGGGCGCGGGCGAGATCATCAAATACGCCAAGCGCAAGGTGCTGGTCCCGATCAGCGATTACCTTGAGTACATGCCGAACTTCTCCAAGATTCTGGAAGAGCGCCCGGACATCAAGAACCAGCTGATCAACGTCGAGGACGGCAAGATCTATTCTCTGCCGCGTATTGAGGAAATGGGACTTCTGCAGAACCCGAACATCCTGTTCCTCAACAAGACATGGGCAAAAGCCGCGATCGATGCAGGCGCAGTCCAGGGTCTCTCCGAAGCGGATCTCAAGGACGGCATCAACCTGACCTGCGATCAGATGGAAGCCATGCTCACCTATTTCCGCGACAACGATATGAACGGAAACGGCAAGACCGACGATGAGCGCCCGCTGAGCTTTGTCTACAACAACTGGCAGGGCAATCAGTGCGACCTCTACGGTATGTTCGGTCTCAACGACAATCTTGAGCACCGCATCATCATCGACGGCAAGGTGACCTACACCGTGCAGGATCCGCGCTTCAAGGAAGCGACGAACTTCCTCGCAAACTGGGTCAGCAACAACCTGATTGACAAGGTCTCCTTCGAGCTTTCGCAGGACAACTTCCTTGCAAACGGCAAAGGCCTCGAAACCTACGGCGCATTCTACTGGTGGGAGAGCGAGACGGTCGTTTCGAATCCCGAGAACTATATCGTTTGCAACCCGCTGATCGGTCCGAACGGCGATCAGACGGTCTGCATCTCGAACAATCCGGAAGTCGGTGCGGGCGAAGTCGTCATTTTTGCGGACTGCCCGAACGTCGAAGTCCTGCTTGCATACTTCGATCGCTACTATGATCCGGTCATCTCCGCACAGATCAACTACGGTCCGATCGGCATCGTCTACGAGGAACAGCGCGATGAAAAAGGCATGCTCGTGCAGAAGCCGGTTCCGGAAGGCATGACCACCGACGAACTGCGTCTCCAGAACGCACCGCTGGGCATCATCTACCTCAGCGAGTATGCGTGGAACAACGTCGTCAACATGGAGCCGCGCGCAAAGCTGCGTCTCGAGCGTCTGACGGCATTCGCAACGCCTTTCATGCCGAGCAACGTACGTCCGTGCCCGAACCTCCAGTTCACGCTCGACGAGCTCAATACGCTCTCGAACTATGAGACCAACCTGAACGACTACATCCGCACCAACCTGATTAAATGGCTGATGGGCGGCGGCGTCAGCGACGCACAGTGGGATGCGTTCCAGAAGGACCTTTCCGGCAAGTGCAACATTGCGGCGCTTCAGAAGGTCTATCAGGATGCGTATGACCGTTATCTGAATCAGTAATCAACGGAGGAAAGTATCATGAAAAAACTGTTGGCAATTCTGTTGTCCCTTGTCATGATCGCTGGGCTTCTGGCGTGCAACGGCACCAAGCCGGAAACGCCTGCGACGGACGGCGGCAAAGTCGAGATCACAGGCGTGCATGACATGACCGTGGAAGCGGGACATGAGATCGACGTGCTCGAAGGTGTCTCCGCGGGCGATCTGACCTCCATGATCACGATCGAATCCTCTCCGACGCTCGACATCAAGGGCGGCAAAGCGACCCCGGAAACCGCCGGCAACTATGAGCTGGTGTATTCCGTCACCGACAACAGCGGCAAAACCGTTGAGGCATATGCCACGCTGACTGTCACCAAGAAGACCGGTGAAGCGGTCCTTCTGAAGGACTTTGACTTCAGCACCCTCGAAGCGACCGACGCGCACGGCTGGGAAGCCGTGATCGACGGCGCGGAAGCAACCGGCGCACTGAAAGACGGCGCGTTCGTCATCGACATCGTGAACCCCGGTGAGGGCGACGGCGCGGTCCGCTTCGTCAAGACTCTCCCCGTGAAGGCGGGCGCGGATTATAAGATCAAGATCTGGGCAAAGTCCACGGCGCCGACGTTTGCACATTTCATTCCGAAGAAGGCGGATGTGGAAGACTGGGCTACCTTCGGCGGCGAAGTCTGGAACGCACGTCTGGATGAGAAGGTCGCCTGCATCGAATCCAACTTCACGCCTGCGGAAGACGGCAACGCGGAACTCCGTCTCCATCTCGGCAAGATCACGCCGAACCCGGACAACCCCGCGGACACCACGCCGGAGAACTTCACCGTCACGATCGACAAGGTCGAGATCTATGAGAGCATCGGCGCAGAGGTTCTGGAACCGCTGTACACCGCTGACTTTGCTGATGGCGGCGCAACCATAGAAGCAGGCGACGGCGCGGCGGCAAACGTTGCGTTTGAAGACGGCGCGGCCGTGTTTACAATCGAGAACTACCCGACCGAGGGCGGCGTCTGGAGCATCAAGGCAAACCTCGAGCTCCCGGGCATCACCATCGAGCAGGGCACGAAGTATAACTACAGCTTCACGATCGCTGCGGAGAACGCGCAGGGCGGCGAAGCGCTGACCGAAAGCGCGACGCTGTATCACGAAGCGCGCGCGAACTTCAACGGACTCGACGTCGACGCAGGCGAGGAAAAGACGATCTCCGCACAGTTTGTTGCGGAAGCAAACGTCAGCGATCCGGTCATCCGTATGCAGATCGGCAACCCGTCCGAGGGCGTGACCTCCAACAAGCTCACAATCAAGGATTTCGTGTTCAGCAAGGTCGGCGGCGACAAGGAGACGATCAAGACAATCGAAGCGTTCGCACCGATCGGTATGCGTATCGACAACATTGACAAAGAAAAGTATCCGTGGGAGACCTTCAACGGCACCGATGAGGACAACGAGCACGGCGTCGGCACCATCTGGGTGGCGGACGGCAGCTTGTTCTATCGCATCGACGACGGCGGCACGGTCGACTGGCACAACAAGCTGATCTGCCCGGTCACGCTGCCTGCGGACAGCTACTTCATTGTCGAGATCACGGCAAAGGCAACGAAGAATGTGAGCTGCGGCTTCTTCCTGAACCCGCAGGGCGGCTGGGATCCGCGTGTAAGTGAGGGCATCGACTTCACGACCGAGGAGCAGACCTTCACGTTTGAAACCAACGATACCTTCATTATGGATATGCCGTGTGAACTTCTGTTCCAGTTCGGCTCCGAAGCAACCGCTGCGCTTGGTGACGTCACCATCGAGTTTACCAGCGTCAAGATCTATCAGAAAGTCGTTCAGTAAGAACGCATAGATCGAAGGGGGATGGAAAACCCGTCCCCCTTCTCGAATTATCAGGGGGGTAGTCTTATGAAAAAAACTCATGCAACCGTATTGCTTGCGATCCTGCTCGCTTTCGTATTATTGCTGTGTGCATGCAACAAACCGGCGGAAGCCGCAAAACCTGCAGTAGCGGAGGACGGAGAAGCGTTCGTATTCCCCGAGGATGAAACGGACTTTGCCGCGCTGCGCACGCCCGGATCGCAGGAAGCCGCTTATAACTACCAAAGTTTTTTCCTCCCCGCGGAAGATAACGGCGTACAGCCTTACGTCGGGGATACTATGCCATACTATGAGGACGGCACGTATTATATCTATTATCTCAAAGAGGGCGGCGATTCCTATAATCACTCGGTCTATCTGACGACCACCAGCGACTTCGTAACCTATACGGAACAGGACGCAGTCGTGCTCGAAGCGTCGCGCAGTGGCGGTCAGGACGGCTGGATCGGCACGGGCTCGGTCGTCAAAGTGAATGACATTTATTACTTCTTCTATACCGGGCACGCAGGCTCGGATTCCTACGAGTACAAAGAAAAGATCATGGTTGCCAAGAGCAGCGATCTGACCTCGTTCGAGAAGGTAGAGGGTTGGGAAATCATTCCGCCGAACGACCTCGGACAGAAGAACGACTTCCGCGATCCGCAGGGCTACTATGACGCGGAAACCGATACGATCACCCTGACTGTGACCGCGTCGCAGAGCAACAAGGCGCGCGTCATCAAGTACACGCTTTCCGGGGATCTTCAGAACGTTGTCTACGACGGAATCATCTTCACCGATCCGGAGACGTTCTGGAACCTTGAATGCACCGATACATTCCAAATCGGAAACACATACTACTTGACCTATTCCGGACAAGACGATACGCTGTGGTATGCGATGTCCGATACGCCGTACGGTCCGTATTCCGATCCGGTGCGCCTCGACGGCGAACTGTTCTACGCCGCAAAGCATATCGAAGACGGTTCCAACACCTATATGGTTGGTTGGGCGCGCCGCTCCGAATCCGTTTCCTCTACGCAGGAGGTCTCCGGCTGGGCGGGCAACCTTGCCGTGCAGAAGGTCGTACAGAATCCGGACGGCACGCTGACGCTTGCGCCTGTGGATGCGCTTGTCAACCAGTTCAAGAACCGCCGTGAACTGTTGATCGACAGCATGACGGCAACGCTTTCGTCCGGCGCGGCTTACAGCTATACCGACCTTTGCATAGCGTATGAAAGCTTTCTTCTGACCGGCACGATCCGGTTTGAGAAGAACGGCACGTTCGGATTTGCATTCGATTACAACGGCAGAACCGACAAATACAAGACGATCACGCTCGATCCCGCGGGAGACAAGCTGTCGCTTGCGTTCAACGAGGGCGATACGCTGATCACCGAAACCGCCGCCCCGATCGAACCGGGCAAGGACTACACGTTCACCTACGTGCAGGAAGGATCCGTCGGCATCTTATGCCTTGACGGCATTGCATCCCTGACCGTGCGTCTCTACGGCGTCTCCGGCAGACCGGTGCGCCTGTTTGTCGAGAATAACACTGTAACGATTTCGAATCTCAAACAATACACCCGCTGACGAAAGGAGCGCTATGCGCAAACTGCTTGACATCAACAACCCGATCATGAAGGCGCTGATCACGATATTCGATCTGATCGCTCTAAGCATCTTCTGGACGGTGTTTTCACTGCCTATTGTCACGATGGGCGCGGCGTCCGCCGCGCTGTATCACGCGGTCTATCAGCACGTCAGGAAAGGCGACGACTATCTCTGGAGCAGCTTTTGGTCGGCATTTAAGTCCAACTTCAAACGCTCCACGCTTGCATGGCTCGTTCCGCTCGGCATTTTGATCGTGCTGACGTTTGACGCGATCGTATTCCGCAGCATCTACCTGCAGGGCAAACCGTTCGGATGGGTTTACTATGCTGTTCTGGTCATCATCACGTTTGTGTTGACATGGACGATCTATCTTGCGGCCTACGGCGCGCGGTTCAACGGGACAGTGAAGGAAGTGCTGAAATACAGCTGGATCCTGTTCCGTGCGCATCCGCTTCTGCTGCTGTGCATCATGGTGCTGCTGGTCGGGGGGATCGCGCTTGCGCTGACGATTCCGCCGCTGATGATCATTATCCCGGCCGGGATCTATTGGGGTTCGACCTTCCCGATGGAAGCGATATTCAAAAAGCATATGCGTCCGGAGGATCTTGAACGGGTGCAGAGAGGGGAAGACTGATGAAGCAAAAACTGTTGTTTGCAAGAGCATACGAAAAGGAAGCAGCAAAGCTGATTCCCGATACTGCGCGTCCGTTGTTCCATTTGACACCGTATACCGGCTGGATGAACGATCCGAACGGATTTTCCTTCTATAAGGGCAAGTTCCATCTGTTCTATCAGTATTATCCATACGATACGGTTTGGAACGACATGCACTGGGGGCATGCCGTCAGTACGGATTTGCTGCGTTGGGAGTATCTGCCCGCAATCATGGCGCCGGATAAACCATACGACGGATTCGGCTGCTTTTCGGGCAGCGCGATCGAGCTGGACGACGGCAGACATCTGCTGCTCTATACCGGCGTATGCAAAGAGGGCGGCGAGAGCGACAAGGACATTCAGACGCAGTGCGTTGCGATCGGCGACGGTCTGGATTACAAAAAAATCCCGCACAATCCGGTCTTGGACGAACATGATCTTCCGGACGGCTGTGAGAAGTACAACTTCCGCGATCCCAAAGTCTGGCGTGAAGCGGACGGCACGTTCTTCTGCATCGTCGGCTCCTGTGACGAAAACGGCTTAGGCAAGCTTCTGCGTTATCGCAGTGCGGACGGGATCAAATGGGCATATGACGGCATACTGATCGAAAACGACGGCCGTCTCGGTCTGATGTGGGAATGCCCGGATTATTTTGATCTCGACGGGAAACAGGTACTGCTCGTCAGCCCGCAGGATATGCTGCCGCAGGGATTTGAATATCACAACGGCAACGGCACGGTGTGTCTGATCGGTCATTTTGATCCCGAAAGCCGCAGATTCATTCCGGAAAGCGATCATGCGGTCGACTACGGCATCGACTTCTATGCGCCGACGACGATTCTGATGCCCGACGGACGGCGCGTCATGCTCGGCTGGATGCAGAACTGGGACACGACCAAGCTGACCGGCAGAAAGGATCGCAGATGGTTCGGACAGATGTCGCTTCCGCGTGAGATTTGCATTAAAAACGGTCGCCTGTATCAACAACCGATCCGGGAGCTGGAAAAACTCCGCCGCGGCGGCGTGCATTACGAAAACGTCCGCATCGAGGATGAAATGCGCCTGGACGGGATAACGGGGAGGACGGTTGATCTGACGATTACCGTGCGTCCCGCGCCGGGAGAACCGATGTATCACAACTTTGCGGTGCGGTTTATGCAGAATGAGAAATTCTTCACGGAACTCACTTATCGTACACGCGAATCCATCCTGCGCATCGACCGCAAGTTCTCCGGCTCTCGCCGTGCGTACATCCAT
>JAZNHI010000150.1:0-13357 GCA_045576895.1 Clostridia bacterium
GTCGCGTTCGCGGTCCAGCCGACGCAGAACGGCGTTCACAAGTCCGCAGCAATCCTGTTTTCCGATCTGGCGACAAAGCTTCACCGCTTCGTCGATCGCGGCATGCGCTGGCGTCTCGAGAAACAGAAGCTCCGTGCCGGACATCCGCAGCAGATTCCGTATAACGCGCTTCTGACGTTTGCAGAAGTGCGAGAGAACGAAATCCAGATACGATCCCTGCTTGATCGTTTCGTTGACTAAGGCGTACAGGAAGGGTACTTCCTTTGGAGAAACGGAAGCGGACGCTTCTTTCAAAGCAAGATTCGTATATGCGCCGTCCTCCAGAATCCGGACAAGCGTTTCAAGCGCAGCGCGCCGTACGCTCAGCATAGCCGCTTTCCGTCAAGTGTGCATCCGCGCAGAAACGCAATGGTGTCCATACGCTTTTTGCCGCTTGCCTGCAGGGAGACAATCTCCAGAGCACGGTCGGCACAGCACAGATACAGCTTGCCGTTTCTCACACGAAGCGTACCGGAAGGATCGGGAAACGATTCATCGGTCTGCTTCGTTTGAAAGACTTTCAGCGGCTGTCCGTCGAGTAACCCGAATGCGCATGGCCACGGATTGGTTCCGCGTACAAGATCGTGAACAGATTTTGCCGTGCGTGAACAATCGATATGTCCGTCCTCTTTCGTCAGCATATGACAGACCGTCGCTTCCGACGGATCTTGCGGCGTGCTGACGAGTGTACCGGATTCGAGTTGATCGAGCGTTTTCAAAAGAAGGTCAGCACCGAGAATGGAAAGTCTTTCGGAAAGCTGTTCGTAGGTCTCGTCCGGATCGATCGGCGTTGCGGCTTTCAGCAGCATATCGCCGGTATCCATGCCGATATCGGTCATCATAGTCGTTACGCCTGTTTCGGTTTCGCCCGCAATGATCGCGCTTTGAATCGGTGAAGCGCCGCGATATTTCGGCAGCAGCGATCCGTGCACATTGATCGTACCCAGGCGGGGGATCGCAAGATTCTTTGCGGACAAAAGCTGTCCGAATGCTGCCGTAACCATCAGATCGGGTGCAAACGCTTCAAGTGCTTCGAGCCCCTCGGGTCTGCGGATTTTCTCAAACTGAAAGACAGGGGTGCCGTACTGCACGGCAAGCACCTTAACAGGCGGCGGCGTCAGCACAGCTTTGCGCCCGACAGGACGGTCAGGCTGCGTAAATACAGCAAGCGTGTCGCCGCGATCGATCAATGCCTGCAAACTGGGAAGAGCAAATTCGGGTGTGCCTAAAAAAGCAATGCGCATGCGTTACTCCTTGAAATCGGCAGGAGGCTCCGTCACAAGGCGCAGATACACCTTGCCGTCGAGATGATCCGTTTCATGAAAGACAGCACGGGCAAACAGCCCTTCGCCTTCGTATTCATACAGATCGCCATGCCGATCGTAAGCTTCGACCTTGACCCAGTTCGGACGCACGACATAGCCGCTTTCTCCCGGAAACGAGAGGCAGCCTTCCATACCGCCCTGCTCACCGGACGAGTCAAGTATCACGGGATTGACCAATTCGACTGGCCCGTCTCCGACGTCGATTACGGCAACGCGGCGAAGAACACCGATCTGCGGTGCAGCAAGACCGACGCCGTCCGCGTCGTTCATCGTTTCAATCATATCGTCGATCAGCTCGGAAAGGCGCGCGTCAAACTTTTTGACCTCTTTGCAGACTTTATACAGTGCAGGGTCTTCATTTTTGCGAATGATTCGTAATGCCATAAACCATCCTCCATTTCAAAATAATATTATACATTTTTTATTGACCTTTGTAAATAAAATCGGTAAAATATCCATGAAAACTCATAACTCAACCGCAGGTGTATAGCCGAAACAGTCAAATCAACCGGACGTGGAGAGAAAAACAGCCACACTCAACCGACAAGGTAGAGCACTTTTGCAAAACTCAACCGACGGTCGATGGTCCAACCAAACAGAATCTGATATGATTTAGCCATCGAAAGAAGGAGGAAACTTTCATGGAACAAAAAGAAACGCTCGGCAAGCGCATTGCCGCACTCAGAAAAGAAAAGGGACTTACGCAGGAACAGCTTGCTGAAAAGGTCGGCGTTTCCGCGCAGGCGGTCAGCAAATGGGAAAACGACATCAGCTGTCCGGACATCACGCTTCTTCCGCTTCTTGCGGATCTGTTCGATGTTTCGGTAGACGAGCTCTTGGGCGTCAAGCCGGTCGAGCCGCACGTCATTATCTTAGATAAGGATGAAACGCCGGACGACGACAAGAAGGGCAAGGGCTCTTTCAACTGGGAATGGAACAAGCACAACGGCCAATGGTCGACCATTGCCTTCTGCATCGGCGCGATCCTCGTCTGTCTGTTCTTCCTGCTGCACAGCTGGGCAGGTATGTTCCCGTACTCGCCGATTGAAAAGTATCCGGACATCATACTGAACGGATGGAACTACGTATGGCCGCTGCTTGTATTCACTTTCGGTCTGATCAGCGTCCGTTCGAGCATCACGATGGGCGTCACGATGATGGCTTTGGGGAGCTATGAGTTCGTTCGCCGCATCCTGATCGGGTATCAGGTCTGCAAACTGCCCGAGATCGCGTGGTACGTGATCCTGCTCATCTTCGCGATCGCATGGCTGCTCTCCGTCATCCTCAACAAATCGTTCTTCCGCCGCAAGCGCTGCTGCGCGGATCGGAACGGCGTTTACACCGATAAGGGTCGTCATTCCAAGATGGAGTATACGGACGACAACAACTATCTGAAGGCAGACATGCATTTCGGCAACAGCACAATTGTCTATGACCGCGATTTGCTTGTCGGCGGGGACATTGATTCGAGCTTCGGCGATTATACCGTCGATCTTACGAAAGTTGTCACATTCGCGCAGAACTGCCTCTTGAAGGTCGACACGAGCTTCGGCAACATCACGATCCTGCTGCCGCGCGGCGTCAATATGGTGAAATCGTCCGACACCTCGTTCGCGGCGTTCAGTGTGACCGGCGATTCCGATCCGAACGCAACGCAGACGATCATCATTCGTGCGGACGTCAACTTCGGCGCCGTGCAGGTCAAGTACCTGTAAGCGAAGAAAACATAAACCCGGTCGGGTTTTTCCCGGCCGGGTTTTTGTCGTTTTGGCTTATTTCAGCGCTTCCTGCATTGCGTCTTCCTGATACTGATGCATATACAGGTCGTGGTAATAGCCGCCCTTCTTCAGGAGCGTTTCGTGATCGCCTTCCTCGACGATCGCTCCGTTGCGGATCACAAGGATGCGATCTGCGTTTCGGATCGTACTGAGCCGGTGTGCCACAACGATGCTGGTACGACCTTTCAGAACCTCGGTGATCGCGCTTTGGATTAGCTGCTCGGTCTCGGTGTCGATCGAACTCGTTGCCTCATCCAGAACAAAGATCTGCGGATCTGCAAGGATTACGCGTGCAAAGGAGATCAGCTGCTTCTGACCGGTCGACAGGCGTACGCCGCCTTCGCCGACTTCGGTATCATAGCCGTTCGGCTGACGTTCGATGAATTCATCTGCATGAACCATCTCCGCAGCGCGTCTGACGCTATCTTCATCGGCGTCTGGTTTTCCGAAGCGGATATTGTCACGGATCGTTCCGGAGAACAGATGCGGCTGCTGCAAAACGTAGCCGAGGGACGACTGAAGCCAGAGCTGCGAACGTTCGCGGTAGTCTTTGTCGTCGATCAGAATATGACCTTGCTTCGGCTCGTAGAAGCGACAGATCAGGTTTACGATAGTGCTTTTTCCCGCGCCGGTCTCGCCGACAAGCGCGACCGTTTCGCCTGCGCGGATATGCAGATTGAAGTCGTTGAGCAGCGGTTCGGTTTCCTTGTAATAAAAGTCCACATGATCGAAGACAATATCACCGGCAATCGGTTCCCAGTTCTCACGTTTCGGATCCATTGATGTACCGTATTTCTCTTCTGCTTCTTTGGAATCCTTTACTTCAGACTCCGTATCGAGCAGGGAGAGAACTCGTTCTGCGCTCGCCTGCGCGCTTTGCATATCGGCAAAGATACCGGCAAGCTGCTGGATCGGATCAAACAGACTCGACGCATAGTTGATAAACGACACAAGCGTTCCCGCGGTGATCACGCCGAGGAAGGTTTGCGTTCCGCCGAGCGTTGCCTGCACGCCGGCGCCGCCGAAAATCAATGCAAGCGCAGTACCGACTGCGCCGAGCGAGATGACGAGCGGGAAGAAGGTTGCTGAGAGGACCGAAGCCTTGATGCTCGCTTTGCGCATTTCCTCGGTGATCGTTTCAAATTCAGCGGCATTCTGTTCCTCGCGCACCAGCGTCTTGGTTGTCATTGCACCCATGATGCCTTCGTTGAACGCGCTCGTTATGCGGGAATTGTGCTTTCTTGCCACGCGCTGATAGCGGAGGATCCGTTTCTGGAGATACAGACTCACGATCGCAAGCGGCGGAATGACCGCAAGCACGATCAGTGCAAGCTTCCAGTTGAACCAGAACATGGCGCCGAAGCAGAACAGCATATAAAACCCGCACCACATAAAGTCCGTAATGCTCCATGCGATCATATCGGACAGCCTTGCGACGTCGCTGACTATGCGTGCCATCAGATATCCGGCAGAGGTTTTATCGTAGAACGAGAACGATAATGTTTGCAGTTTCAGATACGCTTCCTGACGGATTGCATAGGAGATCGCCATCTCCATTTCTCCGGAACGACCGATAAACCGTGTGGTACAGAAACCCTGCAGAATCACGAGTACGGCATAGATGCCGAAGAATAACCAGATTCCGTCGGTCGTCGGTTCTGCCTCCGGACGCACGAAATGATCGATCGCAAACCGTGTCAGGATGGGGTAGAACGCATCGATGATCGCAACGATCAGCATGCTCAAAAAGATACGGATAAACAGCGCACGGTTGCGCATCGCATAGCCGAACAGACGCTTCCAAAGCTTTGAATCCATCTTTTCTTCCTGATTGAAATCGACTTCATTTTCGTAACTCATGCCTGCTCACCTCCTTCGATGCGAAAATCCTGGATTTCGGCAATCCGCTTATACAGACCATCTTCGCGGATCAGCTCGTCATGCGTTCCTTGCTGTACGAGCTTGCCGTGATCGAGTACAAGGATCCTGTCCGCTTCCTTGAGCGTTGTAATACGGTGCGAGATGATAAAAAGAATCCCGTCGCCGTGGTGATGCTGCAGCGCGCTGCGGATTTTTGCATCGGTTTCCGTATCGACTGCGCTCATGGAATCGTCAAAGATCATGATCGGCGCTTTCTGCATCAGCGCACGTGCAATCGCAACACGCTGCTGCTGACCGCCGGAAAGCGTCACACCGCGTTCGCCGACGACTGTATCGTAGCCGTCCGCAAACTTCTCGATGACGTCGTGCACCGCCGCTTCCCGCGCGGCTTCAAACAGTTCCGCCTCGCTTGCATCCGGCGCCGTCAGCATAATGTTTTCGCGGATTGAGCGCGAGTACAGGAACGGTTCCTGCAGAACGATCGCAATATTCCTGCGCAAGAGCGCATGATCGATGTCGTTGATCGGTGTACCGTTGATCGTGATCTCGCCGCCTGTGACGGGGTACAGACGCTGCAGAAGCTGTACAAGAGAGCTCTTGCCGCTTCCCGTGCTTCCGAGAATGCCGATCGTTTGTCCCGCTTCCGCGGTAAAGTTGATGCCGTCAAGCACATCATTCGGCGCGTCATAGCCGAACGTGACGTCCCGGAACGTGATATCGCCGACGAGATTGCAATCGGTCAGGTCTTTGCCTGGCTCTGTTTCATTGTCGGCATTCATGATCTCGTTGAGACGGTCCAGAGAGACTGTCGCCTTGCCCATATCGGCAAGTACACGCCCGAGCTGACGCACCGGCCAGGTGAGGCGGCTTGTCAGCGCAAGGAACAGATAGATGTCGCCGAGAGAGAACGGGTCAGCCGTGCCGCGTGTTTTGACGTAAAAGAGGACGCCGAAGACAAGCGAAAGAGCTATCTGCAGATATCCGACAGCGTCCGAGGAGCCCCAGTAGAAGCCAAGCAGATTGACCAGTCGGATATTCTTCTGACGGAAATCCTGATTGAGCCGCGTGAACTTGTCGTATTCCGAGCGCTGCTGCCCGAACGCACGTACAACACGAACGCCGGTCAAGTTTTCCTGCACCGCCGTCGATAACGCGCCCTCGGCTTCGTCGACCTCCGCGAAGTACTTGCGCACATAGCGGAAATACAGGAAGCTCGAGACGGTCAGGATCGGCATGACTGCCATGGAAATCAGCGCCATCTCCCATCGAATCGCAAACATCAGCGCAGCGGCGACGATAAACATGACCGCGATCCGTACAATTTCGATCAGCTGGTTTGTAACAAACTTGCGAACGGTGTCTACGTCGGAGGTGCAGCGCTGTACGAGATCGCCTGTCGAAATATGCTTGTGATAATCGTACGGGACCGCGTTCAGTTTGCGATAAAGTGCGTCGCGCATGGCTTTTGCCATGTGTTCCGCACCTTTTGCGACATGCGTGCGACGGAGCAGCGTAAACAGTCCGTTCAGCAGCGTGAACAGTAAAAATGCCAGACCGCAAAGCCAATAGTTTCGCCCGAGCGGACCGAGCGATTTGAGCCATTGAAAGAGCGGCGCCGGAATCGAGGGATCCTGACCGAGAAGCACCCAGTCAAGTGTGTAGCTCGTTATGATCGAAGCGCAGTAAAGCGACACGATCGCAAGAACGACTTCGATCGCGCTGAGCAGAAAATACTTGCCGGAGCCTTTCAGCGTTGGCAAAAACAAAGGTTTATATCGATCGTAGTTTTTCATTCAAAACATCTCCTGTGGGTTAATTTCCAGCTGCGCCTCGGAACAGACCGACCGGTGCGAATCATGAAAATCGGATACGGTTCGTATTGCATCTCTGAGCCGTTTTGTGCGCAGCAGTTTGATCAGGATCTGGTAGCGTGTATAGCCGGAGATCCGGGCGATCGGCGCTTCGGCAGCGACAAGCAGCAGCAGATCCTGTTCTCCTTCTTCGCCGAGAACCGTTCGCAGTTCGCGCTCCAGCGCTTTCGCATAATCAAGGCAAGCTTGTTCCGCAATCCGTTCGTCGCGGTCGGCAAAGACAATGCGAATGAATAGGGAGAACGGGGGATAGAGCAGCTTCTTTCGCTCCATGATTTCGTAATGATAGAAGCTCTTATAATCCTGATCCTTTGCAAAACGTATGATCGGATGATTCGGCTCATAGGTCTGCAGAACGACCCGCCCGGGAAGGGTGTCGCGCCCGGCACGACCGGCAACCTGCGTCAAAAGCTGGAACGTGCGTTCCGGCGCACGGTAGTCCGGCAGATTCAGCGTGGTGTCCGCGGCGACGACGCCGACAAGCGTTACATTCGGAAAGTCATGCCCCTTTGCAATCATCTGCGTACCGATCAGAACTTGCGCTTCACGACGGTGAAATGCGGACAGAAGCTTTTCATAGCTACCTTTGTCGCGCATCGTGTCCGTGTCCATACGAAGCGTTTTCACGGACGGAAAGATCCTGTGCACGGCTTCTTCAACCTGCTCGGTTCCGATGCCGAACTGCTTGATGAATTGCTTTTTGCAGTTCGGACACTCCTTCGGAAGCGGCTTTACCGCACCGCAGTAATGGCAGCGTGTGCGGGATTCCGTCTTGTGGTACGTCATGGAAATATCGCAGTTGTCGCACTTCA
Source organism: Clostridia bacterium (assembly GCA_045576895.1). Taxonomy (GTDB): domain Bacteria; phylum Bacillota; class Clostridia; order Christensenellales; family CAG-138; genus UBA3792. Next base: position 7,707 of record JAZNHI010000150.1, read on the forward strand.
GCACATACCCACAGCTTCTGCAGCTAACAAAGGTCGCATAACCGCGTCGATTGATGAACAGCATCGCCTGCTGATCGGAGGCAAGACATTCGGACAGACGCTCTGCAAGCTTGTCGGAGAAGATGCTGTTGTTGCCCATCAGCAGTTCGTCGCGCATGTTGACGATCTCGACGGTCGGCAGCGGCCTGCCCGCGACCCGCTCCGGAAGCTCCAGAAGTTTGTATTTCCCGGATAACGCGCGTGTATAGCTCATCAGAGAAGGCGTTGCGCTGCCGAGAACAAGAGCGCCGTTGACCGTTCGGATCCTCTTTGCGGCAATTTCTCCGGCAAGGTAGCGCGGCTGCGATTCGCTTTGATAGCTTGACTCATGTTCCTCGTCGATGATGATCAGGCCGAGCCGCTCCAAGGGCGCGAAGACAGCGCTTCTGGCGCCGATCACAATGTCCGCAAGTCCGAGACGGATCCGCCTCCATTCATCAAACCGTTCTCCGGCGGAGAGGCGGCTGTGCAATACGGCGATCCGATCGCCGAAACGGTCGGTGAACCGGCCGACGGTCTGCGGTGTCAGACAGATCTCCGGCACCAGAACGATCGCCTGTTTTCCGAGCGCAAGACAATCCACGATCGCTTTCAGATACACTTCGGTTTTTCCGCTGCCGGTTACGCCGTGCAGCAGCAGGACGTCCCCGGAACAGTTCTCCATCGACGAGCGGATTTGATCCGCGGCTTCCGACTGCGCTTGCGTCAGCGTATACTCCGGCGTATGCAGCCGAAGCTTTTCAGGACGACGGAATACGGTTTCGGTCTGTTCGACAAGATATCCTTTGCGAATCAGCGCATTCACGGCAGGCGTGCTTCCGGGACAGAATGCATTGATGTCCGGGATCGAAGCTTCTGCGCCGATTTTCGCAACCAGATCGAAGACGCTTCTTTGCACGGGCGCATTTTTCAGCGATTCCCGGATCGCTTCCGGATCCACGTCGGGGGAGAGCGCAACGGTACGGACCTTTTTTTCTTTGATCCGCATGCCGCGCATCTGTGCCGGGATCATCAGGCGCAGCGCATCGACGAACAGACAGTGGTAAGAATCCTTCATCCAGTCCGCAAGCGCAATCTGTTCGGGAAGCAGTACGGGATACCGCTCGAGAATCTTAGCAATATCCTTGATTTCCGGGTAGTCGCTTGTCTCTTTGAGCGCAACAACAAAGCCTTCCTTTGTATGATTTCCCTGACCGAACGGGACCAGCACGTGATGTCCGACGGAAACGGGGAGATCTTCGGGAATGCGATACGTGAATCGGCGATCCACTGCGGTATGCGCGATATCAACGATCACTTCGGCGTACATGTTGCGCTCCTATAAAAAATGCCCGTGCGCGAGAACGCAACGGGCGGAAAGATGCTTTTCAGCCTTCTTTCGGTGCGTTCAGAATCAGCTTATCGTGGTAAAGCTCGTCAACAGCCATGGAAACCGGCTTGTTGGATCCGAGCTTTTCCGGATGATCCTGCAGCTGACGTGCGCGATTGGCAACGGCGGTTACCAGCATATAGCGGCATCCGGCTTTTTCTACCAGCTCGTTCAGAGAAGGATAATTCATCATATCGTTTCGCCTCCTGTCAATTTCGTGATCAGTTCTGTATTTCGTCCGGTGCGGCAGAGCTCTGCGGTCAGGATGGATTCCATCTCGGCGACCGCTTCTTCCACAACATCGTTGATAACCATGTAGTCGTATTCCGGCAGCATCTTCAGCTCGTTCAGCGCAGTTGCGGTCCGAATGTTGATCGATTCCTGCGTTTCGGTCCCGCGTCCGACGAGACGGTCCTTGAGAATCTTCAGGGACGGGGGAGCGATAAACACCAGAACGGCATCGGGACAGGCGGCCTTGACCTTCATTGCACCCTGCACGTCGATCTCCAGAATCACGTGGTTGCCTTGTTCGCGCTCCGCTTCCACAAATGCTTTCGGCGTTCCGTAATAATTCATGCCGAATACGTGCATGTATTCCAGAAAGGCGTCTTCTTCGATCATGCGATCGAATTCTTCTTTCGTACGGAAGAAGTAATGCACGCCGTCGATTTCGCCGGGACGCGGCGCACGCGTCGTTGCGGAAACAGACATCTTGATCTCCGGATGCTTCGCCATCAATGCGGCGTTCACCGTTCCCTTTCCGACGCCGGCGGGACCGGACACAACCAAAAGCAGACCTTTTTTCTTTCTTGCCATCAGAATCTCCTTATCCTTCCGCGCTCCATTCGGCATTGAGCCTTCGCGCGATGGTTTCCGACTGCAGCGCGGACAAAACGACGTGTCCGCTGTCCATAATCAGCACGGCGCGGGTTTTGCGCCCGCAGCTTGCGTCGATGAGAAGACGACGCTCCCGTGCGTCCTGAATGAGCCGCTTGACCGGCGCGGAGTCCGGCGTTATGACGGCGATGATCCGGGAACCGGAAACGATATTTCCGAATCCGATCGAAACCAATGCAGAATTGTCCGTCATACGGTTACTCCACGTTCTGAATCTGCTCGCGCAGCTTTTCGATCTCCGCTTTACAGGCGAGGACGGATTTGGTCAGCGCGGCGTCGTTTGCCTTACTGCCAATTGTATTGCACTCGCGGTTCATTTCCTGTACGATAAAGTCCATGTTCCGTCCGACCGGTTCCGATGCGTCAAGGTATGCGCGGAACTGCGCGATATGGCTCTTGAGGCGGACAAGCTCCTCGTCGATGCAGCAGCGATCCGCAAAGAGTGCAACTTCGGTAGCCAGACGTGCACGATCGATCTCGGTATCGGAAAGCACCGCTTCGATCCGTTCGTTCAGCTTTTTGCGGTATTCCTCGGCGACGAACGGCGCGCGTGCAAGAATCTCCTCGCGATATGCGTCCATTGCGTTTACGCCTGCAGTCAAAGCGGTTTTCAGACGCTCGCCCTCGGCTATGCGCATCTCAATCAGCGCATCCAGCGCAAGATTCGCTGCGTCCTTCGCAAGCGCAATCAGCGCGTCCGCGTCCTCATCGGAGGGAATAATCTCCGTTACATCCGGGAGACGCAGAACGTTCGAAAGCGTCAGATCGTCCTGAAGCGCAAGCACGGAATTTGCGGCTTTTGCAGCGGTTACATACGCGCAGAGAAGCGTATTGTCAATACGTACGGTTTTTGCATCGTCACGCGTATTGCGATAGTTCACGAATACGTCCACATGACCGCGCACAAGCCGCGCTGCGATCGTCGTCCGGAGCGTATCTTCGATACAGGAAAGCACGCGCGGCAGACGCATCGAGACGTCCAGAAAGCGATGGTTCACGCTTTTCAGCTCGACGGTCAGCTCGCGTCCGTCCTTCGAAACGACGCCTTTTCCGTATCCGGTCATGCTTTTCATACACTTACCTCCGCAAATACAAATTATACCATATTCCGATCACAAAACACAAGACCGGAACCGGATTATTTTCGCAAAAAAGACTTAAAACAGACGATACAATTCATCCGGACCCGGCGGATCGAGCAGGGAACCGTCCGTAAAGCGGAAATCATGCTTGGTTATGCGCCCGATGACTGCAGCGGGGATGCCTGACAGGTTCAACGTTTCTGCCAGTTTGCTGCCGTTTTCGCACGCGATCAGCATCGAACCGCTCGACATCAGGCGATAGGGATCGAGACCGACTGCGCTTGCAATCGCTTCCGTTTCCGGCAGGATCGGGATCGCGCCTTTATCGACGATCGCGCCGCAATGCGACTGCGCGGCAAGCTCCCAGACCGCGCCGAGCACGCCGCCCTCGGTTATGTCATGCATGGCATGTACGCCGCTTCGGATTGCGATCCTGCTTTCCGGCACCACGCTCAGATGCGAGGACAAAGACCTTGCGCGTGCAATAATATCGTCTGGAATACCCGACAGACGATCCGAATGATCGGAAGCGATCAGCATCGTGCCTTCCAGCCCTGCCCATTTGGTCATGACGATCTCATCGCCGGGCTTGGCTCCGCACAGCATCTTTGCTTTCGGCGTCCGCGCAAGCACGGTCGTGCACGTCGTTACGCGTGTAACGGCGTCGGTCACTTCTGTGTGCCCACCGACGATATCGACACCGGCGCGTTCCGCAGCATCCTCAAGGTCCGCGGCGATCATTGCAACGGTTTCCTCATCCGCGTCGGGAGGGAGGAGGAGCGTCACAAGAAGCGCAACCGGTTCGGCGCCGCCCGCAGCGGCGTCATTGCAGTTCACATGAACCGACAGCGCTCCGATGTGCCGTGCATCCGCAGAAGTAATCGGATCGCAGCTTGTAATAATCAGGTCCCCGCCGAAATCGAGCGTTGCGCAGTCCATGCCGATGCGCGGCGCACCGAACGACTCGCTGCGTGTCTTTTTGAACCGATCGAGGATCAGTCGTTCCAATGTATCGTTGTCTAACTTACCGAGTTTCATTTTCCGATTCGCTTGAGAAATTCTTCTTCGTTCAGCATGGGAACGCCGAGTGCCTGCGCTTTGTCCGCCTTGCTGCCTGCATTTTCTCCCACGACGACGAACGAGGTGTTCTTCGATACGCTTCCCGCGGCTTTGCCGCCGTTCTGTTCAACCAGAGATTCCGCGTCTCTTCTCGAAAGCGTGGACAGCGTACCGGTGATCACAACGGTCATTCCTTTCAAAGGAAGATCGCCGACGTCTTTCATGACGGATTCTTCCGGGTGCACGCCGAGTTCCAAGAGACGGTCGATCTGATCCGCAATGCGTGTATCCGCAAAGAACATCACGATCCCGTCCGCAACGATGTCGCCCACGTCGTCAATCGCGGCAAGCTCCTCACGGGTCGCGTGGCGCACGGCGTTCAGCGTACCGAAGTGCCGCGCAAGATCCTTTGCGGTCTTAACGCCGACGTTCGGAATGCCGAGCGCATACAGGAATGCGGCAAGCGGACGATGCTTGCTTGCTTCCAAAGCATCCAGAAGATTCTGCGCTTTCTTTGCACCGAACCGATCGAGCGCGGAAAGCTGCTCGTGGGATAGTGCATACAGCTCGGGGATCGTGCTGATGCCGAATGCGTCGATCAGCTGCTCGGCTGTTTTTCCCGCAAAAGTATCGATATCCATTGCATCACGTGAAGCGTAATGCGACAGACGTGCAGCGATCTGCGGGCGGCAGGAGAGCGAATTTGTGCAGAACAGATGTGCACCTCGCATTTCGACATGTGCGCCGCATTGCGGACACACGGTCGGCTTCTCGACGGGTCGTACAGGCATATCATCGGGAACGGCGCCGAGGATCTCCGGGATCACATCGTTGCTTCTGCGGATGAATACGCGGGAACCGATCCCGACGCGTTTCCGCTGCACATCGTCCCAGTTGTTCAGAGTCGCCTTCCGGACCGTCACGCCGGAGAATTCGACCGGTTCGATATGCGCAAGCGGCGTCAGCTTTCCGGTGCGTCCGACTTCCCAGGTGACGTCTTCGACTGTTGCTGTCAGTTCTTCCGCGGCAAATTTATATGCCATTGCCCAACGCGGGAATTTCTCGGTTGCGCCGAGCTTTTCACGCAGCGCAAAATCCGTGACCTTCACGACCATTCCGTCGATCAGGAAATCAAGGGAATCTCTGCGCTGCTCGGCAAGGTCGATCTCATGCATGATCTCATCCGGGGTTCTGAGCCAACGCAC
>JAZNHI010000151.1:0-8825 GCA_045576895.1 Clostridia bacterium
CTTCGCTCTGTTACGGAAGTAATTCGCGCGCTTCCCGCGCTTCGCCATCTCTTCTCATCAAGGGGAAGGCTTTTGGCGTTCCAGAGGCTTCTCCTTGAGGACAAGCTCCGCCGCAGGCGGTGATGAGGTGTCTATGACATCTTACATCCGACCGATCTCGATCGACCAGCCGAAGGGATCCTTCGTGCGGCCCCACTGGATATCGGTCAGAGTCTTGTAGGCATAGGAGCTGATCGGTCCGATCTCGCCGTTGTTGATGACCATGACCTTGTCGCCCCATTCGAGCTTGCCGACCGGGCTGATGACCGCCGCGGTGCCGGTGCCGAAGACCTCGTTGAGCTTGCCCGCGTCGTACGCGTCGGCGACCTCCTGGATCGCGATCCTGCGCTCGGTGACCTTGTAGCCCTTGTCGCGGAGGATCTCGATCATCGACTTTCTGGTGATGCCCGAGAGAATGCTGCCGTCCAGCTCCGGCGTGATGACCTCGCCGTCGATCACGAAGAAGATGTTCATCGCGCCGACCTCGCCGACGTACTTCTTTTCGACGCCGTCGAGCCACAGGACCTGCGAATAGCCCTTCTCATGCGCGATCTCCTGCGCAAGCATCGAGGACGCGTAGTTGCCGCCGGTCTTGGCAAAGCCGGTGCCGCCGCGGACCGCGCGGACGTATTCCTCCTCGACGTAGATCGGAACGGGCTTCAGACCGCTCTCATAGTACGCGCCGGACGGGCTCAGAAGCACCATATAGAGGTAGCTGTCCGCTTCCTTGACGCCGAGACGGGACTCGTTGCCGATGCACATCGGGCGAATGTACAGCGAAGCGCCCGGATCGGACGGGATCCAGTCCTTGTCGAGCATGACGAGCTCCTTGAGGCTCTCCACGCAGAAATCGACGTCGAGTTGCGGGATGCACAGACGCTCGTTCGAAAGATTCATGCGCTTGAAGTTCTCCTCCGGACGGAACAACAGGACTCTGCCGTCCTCGGCGCGGTACGCCTTCATGCCCTCGAACGTCTCCTGCGCGTAATGCAGAACGGTGCTCGCTGGGCTGATGGTGATCGGTCCGTACGGAACGATCTTTGCGTCGTGCCAGCCCTGACCCTTATCCCACTGCATAATCAGCATGTGGTCGGTGAAGACGACGCCGAAGCCGAGCTTCGCGCCCTTTGCAGGTTTCTCTTTCGGATGCTCTGTTTTGATGATGGTTAAGCCTTCCATTTTTGATTCTCCCTCTTTCAGAATTTTTATTGTGTTCCGCAGCGATCTGCGGTATAATCCGATTACCGGAGGTAACGTAATATGCCCTATGGAAACAACGCGCTGTCGGTGCGCATCGCGGACCGGCTCAGTGAAATGATCGTGCACGGCAGGTTCGCGCCGGGCGACAAGCTGCCCAACGAGCCCGCGCTTGCCGACGAACTGAACGTCAGCCGCACAACGCTTCGCGAAGCGCTGCGCATCCTTTCGACGCGCGGTCTTGTCGAGGTGCGCCGCGGGGTCGGCACGTTCGTGACCGAAAGCCGCAGCGTTCACGCCGATTACGACGTTCTGAAGATCCAGAACACGAACGTGAGCACGAAGGACCTTTACGAGATGCGTCTGATGTTCGAGCCGCAGGCGGCGTACTACGCGTGCCTTCGCGCAAGCAGCGACGAGCTCAACGAGATCTTCCGCTGCTGCGAGCTGAACGAGCAGATGATCCGCTCCGCCGATCCGCAGTGGGACGAAACCGAGCAGAAATTCCACAACTCGATCGCGTCCGCCACGCACAACCCGTTCATCACGGCGCTGCTGCCGATCTTCAACCGCGCCATCCACCACGGCATCCTGCTCGCAAACGAGGCGCCGGAGGTGGCGGAGATGACGCTGCACGATCATCGGGTGCTGACGCAGTACCTCAAAGAGCGCAATCCCGAAGGCGCAAAGACCGCCATGCAGCTGCACATCATCAACACGATGCGCGCGTTTCACATCCCGCTCGATTAGTAAACGAGCAGATTTTCAGCGACTTCGACCTTGAACGGAAGCAGATCCAGGATCTGCTTCTTTACGTCTACGCCCTTGCGGACTTCGGAAAGGATCAGACCCTTTTCGCCGAGTCTGAACACGCAGCGCTCGGTCACGTAGGTGACCTCCTGCTTGTTGTCGTGCGCGTTCTGCGCCGAGAACGAAAGCGCCGTGACGTGTTCCGCAAACTTCAGGAACTTGCCTTCCTTCACGATCTTCAGCCCGTCTTCGGTGTCCTCGATCTCCAGTCCGCCCGCCGAGAACGTCGTGCAGAATACGACCTTGTGCGTGAACTGCGTGATGTTGATGAATCCGCCGATGCCGGAAAGCTTCTTCGGGTGATAATGCCCGTTGACGTTGCCCTCGCCGTCGATCTCCAAAGCGCCGATGAAGCAGATATCCAGCCCGCCGCCGTCGTACAGGTCGAACTGTTCGGCAGTGGTGCAGCATGCCTGCGCGCCCATCGCGGCGCCGAAGGCGAACCCGCCCGCGGGCAGACCCTTCATGGAGCCCGCCTCGACGGTCAGCGCGACCTTAGAGAGCATGCCGCTCTTTGCCGCTTCGACCGCGACGAACTCCGGTGCGCCGACGCCGATGTTCACGACGTGACCGGGCTTCAATTCCTTTGCCGCGCGCTTTGCGATGAGACGCTTTGCGAGGTCCTTCGGATCCTCCTTGGCGTTCTCCCTGACGTAGGCCTCGAGCTCCTCGTCCGTCATCGGAACGTCGCCCGCATAGCGCGGATCGGTGCCCGGAATTCCCTGGATCTGGTCCTGTTCGGGGCAGACGCAGATGTAGTCCACGAGCACCGACGGGATCACGACCTCGGTCGGACGGCGCGGATGGTCCAATTTACGCGCAACCTGCACGATGACCTTGCCGCCGCAGCGTTTCGTAAGCTGTGCGATGGAGAGCGCGTCGCCGATGACCGGCTCGTCCTCCCACGAAATGTTGCCGTACGCGTCCGCGCTGGAGCCCTTCAGAAGCGCCACGTCGGGACGCGGGGTCGCGTACTTCAGACGCCGCTTGCCGTCGATCACGATCTCCTCGACCAGCTCCTGCTTTGACTGCTCGTTCAGCTGATAGCCCTTGTACTTCGGATCGACGAACAGATTGAGACCCGCGTCGGAGATGTAGTACGGATGCCCCGCCGCGCCTGCGCGCACCGCGTGCGACATGACGCCGAACGGCAGGTTGTACGCCTCGATCTTGTTTTCAAGGATCATCTTCGCCGTGTCGGGCATGGAGCCGTAGTGCGACATGATGACGGTCCTGACGCCGCCGAGCGGAACGATCTTCTCGCAGGGCTGACCGGAAAGCCACCCGCCGAGACCCGCGGTGCAGTACAGCGTGAGGTCCTTGGGATGTCCCTCGGCTTCAAAGCGCTCGTTCAGCGCGACAGAAAGCTGTTCGGCATTGTTCATGCCCAAAAAGTTATTGTAGATCAGGCAGTCTCCGTCCCGGATCAGCCGGACTGCCTCCGCGGCAGAAATAAACTGTGCCATAAAATTCTCCTTTTTCATGCGGTTTTTGCCGCCATTGCGCACCCTTGGGTGCATATCGCGTCCCGCCAGGGACATATCGTGCCGTCAGGCATATCGTGTTCCGTCAGGGACATATCGCGATATGCGGCGTGCCGCCGCACGATATGTTTGCGCCGCAAACACGATATACGCTTGCAGCATACGATATGTTTCCTGCCGTAAACGCAGAAAAACCGCAGGGGCTGCCGAGGGTATCGGCAACCCCTTTTTCTTTTGTTATTCTTCGATGCAGGACGCGCCGCGCAGAAGCGCTTCACGGTTCAACGGAATGAGCTTCGCCTTCTTCTCGCCGAGCTTCTCTAAAAGCGCCGCAAGAACGGTCTCGACCTCAACGCACTTGGACTTGCCGAGGTATGCGCCGAGCATGATCATGTTCGAAACCTTGCTGTTTCCGAGCTCTGCCGCGATCTCCGTGCAGGGTACATAGTACGCGTTCACGTCGGTGCGCTTGACCTTGATGTCGATCATCGAGCTGTTGACGAAGATCGAGCCGCCGGGCACGACCTTGTCCTCGAACTTCTCGAGGGACGGACGGTTCATGACGATCAGGGACGTCGGACGCGTGACGAGCGGAGAATCGATCTCCTGATCGCTGAGCATGACGCTGCAGTTTGCCGTGCCGCCGCGCATTTCCGGACCGTACGACGGGATCCAGGAGGTGTTCTTGCCCTCCATCATGCCGGCTGCCGCCAGAAGCTGACCCATCAGCAGGACGCCCTGTCCGCCGAAGCCTGCGAAAATATTTCTCTCAACCATGGTTATACCTCCTTAAACGTGCCGAGCGGATAGTACGGGATCATGTTGTCCTTCAGCCACTCCATCGCCTCGACCGGTGCCTTGCCCCAGTTCGTCGGGCAGGGGGAGAGGATCTCGACCATCGAGAAGCCCTTGCGGTCGATCTGCGCCTGGAACGCCTTCTTGATCGCCGCCTTGGTCTGGTTGATGTGCGGCGTGCTGTCGAGCGAGCAGCGCGCGATGAACGCGGAGCCTTCGATCGTGGAGAGCATCTCCGCGATGCGGATCGGCTTGCCGCAGTGTTCGGGATCGCGGCCCAGCGGGCTCGTGGTGGTCTTCTGACCGACGAGCGTCGTCGGCGCCATCTGACCGCCGGTCATGCCGTAGATCGCGTTGTTGATGAAGATCGTCGTGATCTTTTCGCCGCGGTGCGCCGCGTGGACGATCTCCGCCGTACCGATGGAAGCGAGGTCGCCGTCGCCCTGATACGTGAAGATGTACTTATCCGGGTGGACGCGCTTGAAGCCCGTCGCGACTGCCGGCGCTCTGCCGTGCGCCGCTTCGTACATGTCGATGTTCATGTAGTTGTAAAGGAAGACCGCGCAGCCGACGGGAGCGACGCCCGCGCACTTTTCCTGGATACCCAGCTCGTCAATGACTTCCGCGACGAGACGGTGCACGATGCCGTGACCGCAGCCCGGGCAGTAATGGAACGGAACGTCCGTTAAAACGGGAGTTTTCTTGAAAACGGTTGCCATGGTTTACGCCCTCCTCATCTGCATAATGCGCTCGGCAATATCTTCCGCCGCCGGAATGATGCTGCCGCCCTTGCCCATGTACTCCACGGGCTTAATGCCGTTGACCGCAAGACGGATGTCTTCGACCATCTGGCCGTTGCTGATCTCGACGGTGAGACCGGCTTTGACGCTCTCCTGCGCGAAGACCTCATGGACTTCCTTCGTCGGGAACGGCCACAGGGTGATCGGACGGACGAGACCGGCCTTGATGCCGTTCTCCTCGAGGATGCGGACCGCCGCTTTGCAGACGCGCGCGACCGTGCCGTATGCGCAGAGGATGAATTCCGCGCCCTCGGTGTGGTACTTCTCGACCATGACTTCCTTTTCACGGATCACGTCGTAGCGCGCATTGAGGCGCGTCATCAGACCGTCCAGATCCTCGGTCTCGATGTACAGCGAGTTGATGACCGCACGGGGACGGGTGCCCTTGGGATCCCAGCCCTGCGCCGCCCAGGGTTTTTCGGGCATCGTGGGATTCGGATTCATGTGCAGCTCGACCGGCTCCATCATCTGACCGATCAGACCGTCGGCAAGGATGATGACCGGGATGCGGTAGTTGTCCGCCAGATCAAATGCGTGGGGCATCATATCGACCGTCTCCTGGATGGAGGAAGGCGCGATGACGATGCTGCGGTAGTCGCCGTGACCGCCGCCCTTGACCGCCTGGAAGTAGTCGCCCTGGCTCGCCTGAATGTTGCCGAGACCCGGACCGCCGCGCATCATGTTGACGATCACGCACGGAACCTCCGCGCCCGCGATCGTGGAGATGCCTTCCTGCTTCAGCGAGATGCCCGGGGAGGAGGAGGACGTCATAACACGCGCGCCTGCGCCGCCTGCGCCGTAGACCATGTTGATTGCGGCGACTTCGCTCTCCGCCTGCAGGAAGCATCCGCCCACCTGCGGCAAACGCAGCGACATGTATTCGGGAATGTCGTTCTGCGGCGTGATCGGGTAGCCGAAGAAGTACCGGCAGCCCGCCTGGATGGCCGCTTCGGCGATCGCTTCGCAGCCCTTCATCAGTTTCTTAGCCATACTGTTCCTCCTTATTTCTCGATCTCAATGGCAACGTCCGGGCAAGTCTTTGCGCAGGACGCACAGGCGATGCAGGCCTCCGGATGCGCGACCTCAACGGCAAAATAGCCTTTGACGTTGAGATGCTTGGAGATTGCCAGCACGTCTTTGGGACATGCACGCACGCAGAGTCCGCAGCTCTTGCATGCGTCTTGGTGAATGGTTACTTTGATCATGGCATTTCCTTTCTTTCCGTATTTGGTTTGTAGGGTATGATTAAAGTCCTTCCTTTAGGAACTTATCCCAGCTTCTGTGCATGTACACCGTCACCGGCTGCCGGACGCCGATGTACCGTTCGTCGAGCCCGTGCTCCTTTGCATAGGCATTGAAGTCGTCAAGCACCTTCGGCATGCCCGCCGTGCCCCACACGGGGACGCCGGTGCGAAGGGAAAGCGCCTTCACAAGCTCGTAGCCCTCCAGAAGATGCGTGTAGTCCGTTTCGCCCGCAAGGTTCGCGTTGTTCACGATCCCGGTCACGTCGAGCCGCGACACGAACTTGATCTTTTCGAGCGTCGCATACGCGCTTTCAAGGTCCGCCGCCGTCGGGCGCATCGGGTTCACAATGAACAGAACGTGCAGGTTTTCCTTCGGGATCCTGTCAAAATTCGGCTTGTACTGTCCCAGCGCAATGGAGCCCACGTGATCGCCGCCGATATCGAAAAAAACGCTTCCCTCTCCCGGCGTAAACGCAGCGTATACGCGGGCGGAAAGCGACATGATTTCGATCTTTTCAAGGGCATAGGGGGGCATGATCAGCTCAACGCCGGCGGGCGTCAGCACGTCGCCGCGTTCACTGGTGCGAAAATACGGGTTGATGACGTCGAGGTCGACCAGCGTGCAGGGTCCGTTCTTTGCGGCGGCAATCGCCATGTTCAGCGCAAGCTCGCTTTTTCCGCTGCCGAACGCGCCGAGCAGAACCCAATACTCTTTCATACGCGGTCATACCTCTCTTTAGTTGTCAGACAACCGTTCAAGGGTGTCCGACATCAATGATATTGTATCAAAACCGCGAAAAAAAGTCAATCGGGATTTATACTAAACGGGGCGGTTTTTCTGTATATTATTACGGTGAAAAGCGGGGGTGGGATAAAAAACGCCCCTCCCGTTTTTCGGGAAAGGACGTCTGCGATCTGCCGTGCCGTGCTTACTTGATGAAGCCGAGCTGCTTTGCCTGTTCCATGTACTTCGGAATGTCGGAAAGCGAGATCTTCACGTCATGTTTCTTTGCGAAAGCGATGAATTCGGAGATCGTGACTTTGCCGTCTGCGGTGATCGCGGCGACTTCGTCCTGAAGCGCCTTGTCGGTCTGATACTGCTGAACGAGTTCTTCTACGGTTGCCATGGGGTTGCCTCCTTGTTTTTAATATATTATTATTATAACACACGCGCGCGGAAAACGCAAACGCTTTTCAAACGCGCAAAGATATGGTATACTGGATTCAAGAAAGAACGGGAGGGAACGGGTATGCGTTTGCGCAGAAACAGAGGACCGCAGTACGACACGGACCGGCAGGAGCCGGTGATCCGTCAGAGCATCTGCACCGGGGAAAAGACGGCGGGGTTCCGGGAGCTTTCGTCCGGCAGGTTCCTCGAGGTCATGCTGATCCGCACGCAGGCGGATCTCGATTCCTTCCGTGCGCAGTACGGCATCGAGGGACCGATCAAAACGATCTACTGATATGCAGAAACGGGATGCTGATATGACCTGTCAACATCCCGTTTTTTCATGTACTGCGTCAGTGCTTCCTGGAGACGGCGGCGATGAGAAACGCCGTGAAGATGCACAGCGAAACGATGAACATCACGATGCTCACAATGAGACCGACGATCGAAACGATGTTGCCGACCTTTGCAAAGATGCCGCTGACCCTTGCTTTTCGGTGAAGTCCCTGCGGTCCGATCTGATAGCCCGCGCTGCGGAAGCGCCCCACCATGCCCCGCGCGATCGCGGAGAAGACGACGCCGATCAGGGCGGTGTACGGATAGCTGCCGAACGTTGCGCCGACGAGCGCAAAGATCATCAGCGTCAGCGCTTTGGAAAAGCCGTTGTCAAAGGCGGGCGCCGCGTTTTCAACGACGGGTTCTTCACCGCTCTTTTCGGCGGGCGGTACGGGCACGAGGGAAGCTTCCTGTTCCGGCGCAACGACCGTTGCGCCGCAGTTCGGACAGAATCTGTCGCTGTCACTCATCAGGGTTCCGCATTTCATACAATACATATGTACAGACCTCCTTTTGTGGATTCTTTGAGGAAAAGGATTCCGTGTTCCGCACGCTCAGAAGCCGAGCGTGTCGTTGACGAGAATCACGTGGATGCGGTCCTTGTGGCGCGAGAACCGCGTAATCAGGAACTGACAGCAGATCGTGTCGGGCGATTTGCAGTTCATGCAGGCGCCGGTCTTTGCGCAGGGCGTATTGAGCCCGAAACGCTGCGCGTTGATCGGTGCGGCGACGTTCCGTGCGCGCTTCATGGCGCCGTCGATATCGGAGCAGACCTTGTTCATGCCGACGATGAACAGCACGTGCTTCGGACCGTTTGCAATGCAGGAGACGCGGTTTGCGTTGCCGTCGATGTTGACGAGCACGCCGTCCTCGGTCATCGCGTTCGCGCTCGAAAGGAACCAGTCCGCGTCGTACGCCGCGAGCATTGCCTCGCGCGGGTTTTCAAACGCGG
>JAZNHI010000152.1:0-12380 GCA_045576895.1 Clostridia bacterium
GTTGAAGCCCGTCTGCTCGCTGCTGTAGGAGATGCCGTTGCGCTTTCGCATGCCGAGCCCCGTTGCCGCGCAGTACTGCTCGATGATCGCCGTCGCCGCGCGGACGTTCTCGTTGTAGAACGCGGTGCGTTCCTTCGTCGGAAGCAGCATGAATGCGCCGCGGACGTTTGTGTCGTCCGCACCGTTGCAGTGCAGACGGATCGCCAGATCGACCTCATGCTCGTTGAAAAACTCCGCGCGCTCGCGATTGGAAAAATTCACGTTGTTCGTTTCGCGCGTGATGAAAACCTCCGCGCCGCCGTTTTCCAGCAGCGCTTTGAGCTTCAGCGCAACGAGCAGGTTGACCTCGTATTCATAGATCCCGCTTGCGATGCCGCGCGTGCCGGACGAGCACTTTGCTTTCGTCTCGTCCGAATCCGGCGCGACGGGCTCTTTATTGTAGTTCGCGCGCTGCTGATGTCCCGGGTCCAGTCCGATTTTGACGCCCGCCAGCGGCTTCGGCTCCGGCGTCGGTGTGGGCTCCGGCGTCGGTGTCGGCTCCGGCGTCGGCGGGAGCGTAGGCTCCTGGGTCGGCGTCGGTTCCGGGGTCGGCTCGGGCGTGGGCGCCGGCGTTGCCAGGGAAACGGTCTCCGCAAGCGGCGTGTCGATCACCTCGACCTGTTCCGGCGCTTCCGTCGGCGCAGGCGCATCCGGACCTTCCGCCGTCTGCGCAGTTTCGCAGCCGAGCGCAAGGAGCAGAAGCAGTATCGCGGCGATCAGGCGTTTGCTGATTTTCTTCATACGATCCTTCGTCCTTCAAGCGCTTTTGCAAGCGTGACCTCGTCGGTATATTCCAGATTGCCGCCGATCGGGATGCCGTGCGCGATGCGCGTGGTCATGATCCCCATCGGCTTCAGAAGCTTTGCGATGTACGCGGCGGTCGCCTCCCCCTCCACGTCGGGATTCGTGGCAAGGATGACCTCCTTCACCGTGCCGGTTTTGCAGCGCTCCAGAAGCGCGTTGATGCGCAGCGCGCCCGGACCGATGCCGTTCATCGGCGAGAGCGAGCCGTTCAGCACGTGGTATCTGCCGTGGAACTCGCGCGTTTTCTCCATGGAAAGCACGTCGCGCGCGTCGGAAACAACGCACACGACCTCGTCCGTGCGCTTCGGATCGGTGCACAGCTCGCAGGTGTCGAGATCGGTGAACGCGCCGCAGATCGGGCACGGATGCACCTTTTCGCGCGCCGTGAGGATCGCCTCGGCAAGCTCGGTCGCCTGCTCCTTCTGCACCCGCAGAAGATGGTACGCAAGCCGCTGCGCCGTCTTGTGCCCGATGCCCGGCAGTCTCGAAAGCTGCGTCGTCAGTTTTTCGATGGATTCGATCGCCATATCAGAAGCCGAGGTTCATGCCCCCGGTGATCCTGCTCATCTCACGCTCGACCGTGTCGCTCGCTTCCTTCATCGCGGCGTTCACGCCCGCAACGATCAGATCCTCGAGCATCTCGACGTCGTCGGGATCCACGCACGCGGGATCAAGCTTGATCGACTGCACCGTCTTGTCGCCCTTGACGGTCACCGTGACCATGCCGCCGCCCGCGGTCGCCGTAAACTCTTTCTCATACAGCTCCTGCTGTTTCTTCTGAATCTCCTGCTGCATCTTCTGGGCCTTCATCATCATCTGCTGCATGTTCATGCCGCCGCCCATCGGAAATCCGCCTCTTGCCATATTGATTACCTCCGTTATTTGATGGTTAAACTGCTTCCGAATAGCTCTTTGAGTTTTTCTTCGTTTTCGTTTGCGAGCGCCGCAAGCCGGAACGAAAGCTCCGTCTGAGGCCGCACCGCCTCGATCGCGTTCTTTGCGATCTGCAGATTCCGCGCCGCGCGCATGCCGTTCAGCATGCTCTCCTGCGCCGCCGGAAACTCGACCGTCAGCACGCCGTCGCGGATCGCTGCGCCGCGCGTATCCTTTACATAGAAATAAACCATCGGGTCCAACTCCATGATCCGCTGCTTTGCCTGCGCCCAGAGCGTTTCCGCCTCGTCCGCCGGTTCGGGCGGGACGCCGGGATCGGCGTTCATTACGGGCGGGACGCCGGGGTCGGCGTTTGTTACGGGCGGGACGCCGGGGTCATTTCGCTTCGTTACAGCGGTGCCGTCGCGCGAATCGTCTGCTTCGCTTCGCTCCGGCGGAACTTCGCGCGTCGCCGTCTCCCCAATAGGAGCCGCTGCATTCTGCGGTGCGGCCGCCGCGGGGCGAGATTCGAGAAGCGCCACGCGCGCTTCGAGCGCGGAAAGGCTTGCGTCGTCCGCCGGACGGCAGATGCGCAAAAACGCCGTTTCGATCGGGATCCGCGGCGCGGGGAACAGCCGGAGCTTGCTCTGCACCGCAAGGATCTGCTCCATGGCGTAAAGGATCCGCGCTTCGTCCGCGCCCTTTGCGACCTTCAGATACCGCTGCATCTGATCGTCGGTGCAGTCCAGAAGGTCCGCGCAGTCGCCGCAGGTCTTTGCGAGCAGCAGCGCCCGGAAATGCTTTGAAAGATCGGCAAGGAACACCCCGAGATCGCGCCCGTTTCGCACGACCTCGTCAAGCGCGCGCACCGCGTCGTTTGCACTGCCGGAAAGCAGCGCGCGTGCGGTATCCTCCAGCACTGCCGAGGAGACCGTGCCGAGCGCGTTCAGCACGTCCTGTTCGGAAACGGTGTTTCCCGCATAGGACAGGCACTGGTCGGCAAGCGACAGCGCGTCGCGCATGCCGCCGTCCGCCGCGCGGGCGATCAGCCGAAGCCCGTTCGGCTCGATGCTCGCCCCCGCCTTTTCGAGCACGGCGGTGAGGTTCGCCACGATATGCGCGATGGTGAGACGGTGAAAATCGAAGCGCTGACAGCGCGAAATGATGGTCGCGGGGAGCTTCTGCGGCTCGGTCGTCGCAAGGATGAACAGCACGTGCTTCGGCGGCTCCTCGAGCGTTTTCAGAAGCGCGTTGAACGCCGCGTTCGAGAGCATGTGCACCTCATCGATGATGAACACGCGGTACCTGAGCTCCAGCGGCGCGAACTGCGCCTGCTCGATCAGCGTGCGGACGTTGTCTACGCTGTTGTTGGACGCGGCGTCGATCTCGATCACGTCAGCGCTGCCCGCCTTGACAAGCCGACAGGCGGCGCATGCGCCGCAGGGCTCGCCGTCCTTCGGATCCAGGCAGTTGACCGCGCGGGACAGGATCTTTGCCGAGGTCGTCTTGCCCGTTCCGCGCGAACCGCAGAACAGGTACGCGTGGGAAAGCTTATTCTCCCGCACCTGATTTTTCAGAATGGTGGTAATATGGTCCTGTCCGACGACCTCTCTGAAGGTCTCGGGACGGTATTCGCGGTACAATGCGCGTCGTGCCAAAGCGTTCGTTCCTTTCCCGTGCGGCGCAGACAGCCGCACACTGCTACAGTATGTATTATAGCACACTCTTTTCCGTTTCACAATGCCAAAAGCGTCTGCAAGGTTGACCGAATCTTGAAATAAGTGTAAAATAAAGATATGAAGCATGAAAAGCGATATCGCTCCACCGGAAAAATCGGCAAACACCTGACGCGGTTTCGCATTCTGCCCTGGCTTGAGCTGCTGCTCGTCCTGGGCTTCTTTGCTGCGCTCGGCTGGGCGATCTACACATATGTGGTCCCGTTTTACGTGAAGCTCGGCAGCGGCGCATATTCCTGTCAGAAGGAGGTGCCGACCCCTTCCCCGACGCCCGTACCCACGCCCGAACCGACGCGCGATCCGTACCCCGATCACGCGCTGTACGGAGCCGATCTCCGGTCGATGCAGACCGAGATCGTCGTTCCGGAGTTCCAGTACGCCGCGGACGTGTCCGTTACGGGCGACACGATCCTTGCCGTCGTCGGCAACTATACGCAGGACGGCACGGCGGCGTTCGTGCGGCTGCTGCTGTATGACGTCAGAACGAACGCGCATTCCTATCTGCATCTGCCGCTCGTATACAAGAGCATCCGCTTCCCCGCCATGAACGACCGATGGATCGTGTATTTCGATTCCGCGGCGAACGGCGGCGGACGCATGGCGGCGTATGACCGCGTGACCGGCGAAGCGCGCGCGCTGAAGACCGTGCACACCGGACTTCCGAAGTCGGTTCTCTGGAAGGACACGGCGTTCTGGATCGAGCGTACCGGGCAGAACCGCGACAAGCTCTTTGCCGTCGATCTCAATACCGGCGAAAGCGCGACGCTCGAGCTGTTCGACGGCTCGCCCTATGCGCTTTCGAAGCCCTTTGTGTACAACGGAACGCTTCTCTACGTTTCGCCCGAAGGCAAGCTCACCGCGCTGAACCTTGAGACCGGCGCCGGCAGAACGGTTCCGGTCGACGCCGATTATGTCCACGATCCGCAGATGAACGCAGACGGCATCGCCTTCCTCGATTCCGACCACGCAAAGACCGGACGGATCCTTTGGTACGACGGGAAGCGGACGGTCGAGGTCGTGACCGGCGCGATTGATTTCGCGCTCGGCAACGGGTTCATCGCGTATTCGCGATTCGACAAAAACTACGTCTACTACTACCGCGACGGCACGACCTTCTGCACGACCCGCAGCGACGAAACCGCCATGTTTCTGGGCGGCGGCGAAGACGTGATCGTATGGATGGACGTCACCTGGCGTGACAAGGACATCATGGAATTTATGACGGTCGGAGAAAAGCAATGAAAGAAAAAACCCTGTACGTCTGCGGAGAATGCGGCTATGAAACGCCGCGCTGGATGGGCAAGTGTCCCCAGTGCGGCAGCTGGAACACGCTCGTCGAGGAGGAGCGCGTGCTGTCGCATGCCGCCGCGCAGATCGCCACAAAGGCGGTCCCGCTGCAAAACGTCCGCGCGGAGGCGCAGACGCGCATCTCCACCGGCATCGGGGAGCTCGACCGCGTACTCGGCGGCGGGCTCGTCAAGGGCATGGTCGTGCTTTTGGGCGGCGATCCCGGCATCGGCAAATCGACGCTTCTTCTGGAAGCCGCGGACAACCTTTCCGCCTCCGGTCCGGTGCTCTATGTGTCCGGCGAGGAGAGCAATTCGCAGATCAAGCTCCGCGCCGACCGGCTGGGCGTCAAGGGGGAAAACCTCTACCTATACACCGAGACCTCCGCGGAGGCGGCGATCGAACGCGCCAGGGAAACAAAGGCGCAGATGCTGATCGTGGATTCGATCCAGACGATGGAATCCGAAGCCGCCGAAAGCGCCGCGGGCAGCATCTCGCAGGTACGCGCCGCGACCGCGCTGTTTACGCGGTTTGCGAAGGACACCGGCACGGTCGTGTGGATCGTCGGGCA
The DNA here is from genome assembly GCA_045576895.1 of Clostridia bacterium. GTDB lineage: Bacteria > Bacillota > Clostridia > Christensenellales > CAG-138 > UBA3792. The sequence continues at coordinate 5,311 of JAZNHI010000152.1, forward strand.
CGTCACCAAGGACGGCGCGATCGCGGGACCGCGCGTGCTCGAGCACATCGTCGATACGGTGCTGTACTTTGAGGGCGACCGGCACGAGGGACTGCGGCTTTTGCGCGCGGTCAAGAACCGCTTCGGCTCGACCAACGAGCTCGGCGTGTTTGAAATGTGCGAGACCGGCATGCGCGAGGTCAAGGACCCCGGCGCGCTGTTCGTGTCCGGACGGAACGTCGCGGGAACCGCGATCACCTGTGTGCTCGAGGGCTCGCGTCCGCTCATCTGCGAGATCCAGTCGCTCCTCTGCCCCTCCGCGTTCCAGAGTCCGCGGCGCACCGCCGTCGGGCTCGACGTGAACCGGCTGAATGTGATCCTTGCCGTGCTTGAGCGTAAGGCGCGGCTTCGCGTATCCGACAAGGACGTCTACTGCGACGTCGCGGGAAGCCTCCGCATCGTCGACCGCGGCGCGGATCTGGCGACGGCGATGTGCGTCGCGTCGTCGATCCTCGAAAAGCCGCTGCCCGAAAAGACCGTGCTGATCGGCGAAGTGGGTCTGACCGGCGAGATCCGCGCGGCGTCCCAGCTCGACACGCGCGTCAAGGAGGCGGTGCGGCTCGGGTACACGACCGTTCTCGTCCCCGCACGCGCAAAGATCGCCGACCCCGGCTGCAGGCTCGTGCGCGTCGGCGACATTTCCGAAGCCATCCGCGCGCTGTTTATGGATTGATGCGTACGCGTTTTATGCGCATGGCAACCCGGACGGGCATTGCCCGTCCGTTTGTTTTTTGGCGATAAGATCCTTCGGCGATAAACCGCCTCAGAATGACAAAAAAGCGGAACCCGTTTCGGGCCACACTTCGCAAGGAAGTTGCTTTGAGGTAGGCATTACCGGCTAAAAAGGACATGAAACGGGCGTGACCTCTATGGTCACGCCCGTTTTGTCGCCATACTCCGGATTTTAGGGGGAAGATCCGATGCTCGTTTCAACTGTGGACAGCAGAAGACCTGTTCGAAAAACCGGCTTTTACCTGTGAGTGTACATACGAGTCATGCCTGCTTCTCCGCCATTTCTTTTTTCTCCGCAGCGCGGCGCCTGACATTTGATCTAAGGCTGTCAAAGCGGCTGCTCATTTTCTTTGGTTGTTTTTGCGGATCGTTTCCTCAGCGCCGCATACGCAAACCACATCGCATGAAAGGCCAGGATCAGCAGGACCGCGTAGATTCCGGCGCGCAGATACTGGTTTTCCGGGAATAACGGCATATCCAGCCGCAGGAACAGGTAATCGGACCCCGGGAACGCCTCGTTCAGAAAAAATGCAGGGATCAGCATCAGCGTGATCGCGCCCGTGCTGACCCAGATATCCCTGTAGCGCGGCCGCATCCCGTGCACGATCATCATATAGGCCGTGCTGAAAATCGGAATCAGGTGCTCACCGAAATACTGGTAATAGCGGTAATACGAGGGGTCCACATCGTTCAGCACTGTCTGCGGAATGATACAGGCGATCGTCGCGCCGAACAGGGTCACGAAAAAGTTGAAGCCAAACAGCGTACGATTTTTGCTGACGACCATATACATGCAGGAGATGAGGCCGATGTCGCAAAGATGCAGCGGAAGTTTCGACATCATCAGGTACTGCCCGCTGGTGTCCCCGACATACAGCAGCCAGACGAAGAAGCTGAACTCCATGAGGAACATCGAAAAGGACAGCCATCGGCGCAGGGTCTCTTCCTGTTTCCACGCACGGAGGCTCTCCCTTTTCCTCCAGACGAAGATCAGCGCGGCGGCACACAGAAGGACAGGGATCAAATGCATGAGGCTGTAGGCGCGGAACGCACCGGGGCTGCCAAAGCCGAAGAACCCGTCGGAATAGTAGGTGTAATCGCCGCTCACTGCTCTTTTCCCCCTTTTTCATAGTAGGCATCGATGTACATCCTGCAGAGTTCCCTGAGCGAAAGACCGCTTTTGTACTTCTCTTCCATCATCCCGAGGATCCTGCGCGGCACGGTCAGTTCTCCGCCCGGGTCTCTGCTGCGGTTCCTGGCAGCAAGCGCCTCGATCGCGGAATCGATGCTGGGGCAGTCGAACTCGCCCGCTGATTGGTAATAGGATACGGTCTGTTTTTTCCTCTTTTTATGAACGCTGTTATGCGCGGCGCGCAGCAGCAGCGCCACAGCGAACGCAATCAGGACCATGCCAAGCACAACGAGCGGCAGCGGTACATACTGCGTAATATCCCGGATCTGGTAGTGGTCTCTCCAGCCACCGTTCTCCTCCCCGATCACGAAAACCAGCACGAAATAGAGGGCTGCATACAGGACGACTGGCGCGATCGCAAGAAACGTCGAGTGGAAGCTGACCTTGTGGTCCGAATTGATGAAAATGAACAGCAGGATCGCAATGATCGGGTTGATCGTATGGAAGAGGATATTGTTCGAATACAGCATCATGCGGTAGTAACTGGTCATCGGAGAAAGGACTGTGACCGCAATGAGGAACGTCAGCGCCACACCGGTTGTCGCCATGTACAGCACGTTTACGACCCAGCGCGGCAGATGATAGTTGTCATAGCGCAGTCCGTCGACGGCGTACGGGATACACAGCGCAGCAGCGATGCCTGCGAACATATTTGCCAGGATCGTGAACATATGGTAGGACTTCCATCCGACCTCCTGAACGATCGCGTCCGGCGTGCTCAGCAGCTGGTCGCACACTGCAAGAAAGACCAGGAATGAAAGCAGTGAGCAGGAAACGACAGCCACCCTGCAGCGCATCCGGTTCGTTCTGCTTGCATCTGGCATTTCTTTTTTCCTCCTTTGTCCGGAAAAGCGTCCGCCCTTACGAAGCAGGACGGCAACACGAGATGGTTATTTGCTTCGGTTCCGTTTACACAGATTCCTCTGCCTGATTTCCTCACAAAACCCGATTATCTAATGATTGTACCATTACTGGCGTGGTCAAATTTCTCGTATATTTCTCGTATTCAAACGGGAAGGAGATGCTTCCTTACGAAGCGCCTCCTTTGGGGTTCCGCTGTTTGTAAATATCCGTTTCAGACCATCGGCGACAATATGATCTCCGTTCCGCTTTCGCCTGTAATAATGACTTTATTCCCGTCAAAGGTGATGTTTTTCGTGTTCATCCAGATTCTGTCTCCGGCTTCGCTGTCCAGTGTAATCCGCGGGCAAGCGCAGAGTCCTTCGCCGGTGATCTCATGATAACCGTAATTCTGCAATTTTCCGGTATAGACAGTTCCTTCTGCGTTGATCATTTTGACACTTAGAATGGTATCGTTGTTCCCATTGCCGAATTCCCATTTTCTTCCCGTATCATCCATCCACGCACCATGCAGATTCATCAAATCGTTTTCATGGAAGAACAGCGGAAGAATTTTCACCAGCGTCAAGGTTACATCCACCTTGCGGTTTTCCAGTTCAGACAGCTTCTCCTGTCCGGTAATATGCAGAACCATGCGGTCTTTCTTATCCTGCTGATATGTTTTTTTCACGATATCTGCGGATTTGTCCTTCAAATCCGACCACGGTGCAAACGCATGTTCCCAAAGGAACGAATCGCATTCCGGAGCGTCCTCAAGCTGATAGGAAAAGGTTAAGGACATCTTGCTCTTTTCATTCAGAGCATCATCAATCTCTTTCGATGCAAAAGTCCCGTTCTTGCCGACCTCCGCATGACCGTAATCTTTAGAAGATGAACTAAACAAACGGAAATCATATACCACACCCATGTTTTGATTTGCAGAGTCATAATAGAATGTTATGATCTCGCCCTGATTCCATGTATGGTAGCTGACATATCCGCTCAGGTAATCTTCCCCGCTGCCGTCGACGATCATCCATGTTCCGAGAAGATCACATTCTTCCGCCGTCAGGCTGCGCGCAGGTGTCAATGCTTGCTCCTGTTGCGCCGGTTCTGTCTGCTGCGTTTGCCCGGCATTTTCGTTTGTTTCTTCCTTCTGCTGTTCTGTCTTTGCAGGCTCAGCGTCTGCACCGTCTTTTACTGCGCTGCAGGCGACGCCGAAGAGCATCAAAAGAGCAAGCATCAAAGGAAGCAGAAGCCTTGTCATTCTTTTCATCATTACAAATCCCTCCTGTTCAATGTCAGTTTCAATGCATTGTGCCGTTCTGATACTACGGAATAACCGATAAACCAACATCTTAATCGGCAACACCCCGAAACTGTCGTTTATTATAGCATACAATTGTATTGATGTCTATGATGATAGATATTTTTCGTCATTCATATCTTCTCATTCATTTCCCACATTCAAAAATGCCCCAAATATCTGCATTTTCATTGGAATGGATGAAATATAAATCATTGAATTGGCAGTGGCAGCGGCAGAACCAGCGGCAGGAAAATGGAGGAGAAAAGGCGGGATGATTTGAGAGAAGTGTGGGCTTCTTCTTCCTTCTATTCAAATGGAAAAGATAAAAGAAAAAGACCTTGAGTTCGCTCTCATTGAGCGGTACTCAAGGTCTCGTGTTTGCTAAGGTCCCGTTGGGGTTTTAAAATTCCGTTTAGCCTATCCGTTAAATCGCCGTCAGACGATTCTAAGTTCCGTGCTAAGCGGTCTTGATGTGACTGTCGGTTAATTACTCTGCGCAGTAGGGCAGCAGAGCCATGATCCGCGCGCGCTTGATCGCGACCGCGAGATCGCGCTGATGCTCGGCGCACACGCCGGACATGCGGCGGGGCATGATCTTTCCGCTCTCGGAAATGAAGCCCTGCAGCTTTTTGATGTCCTTATAATCGATGGATGTGGCCTTCTCAACGCAGAAACGGCAAACTTTGCGTCTGCTTCTCGGACGACGGGGACGCAGTTTACGATCTTCCATGTGATGCCTCCTGATAAATTTGAATTAAAACGGTAAGTCGTCGGCATTGATGTCGGTGAATCCGGCAAGATCCTGCGCAGGCGCCTGCGGACGCGGCGCGGAATAACCGCTTCCGGAATCGTCCGCCGCTTTGGGCGTCAGGAACTCGACTTCATCCGCCGATACGTCAAGCGACATACGGGTCGTGCCATCCGATGCTTCGTAGGTGCGCGCCTGCAGCTCGCCGATGACGGCGACCTTGCGGCCCTTTTGGAGGTAACGCGCGCAGGTGTCGCCCAGCTGCCGCCAGGCATTGATGCGGAAGAAGTCCGTTTGTCTTTCTCCGCTCTGGTTTGCGAAGCGCCGGTTAACGGCAATGGTGAAGGTGCAGATGGTCACGCCGCTGGGCGTGCTGCGCACTTCGGGGTCGCGGGTCAGGTTGCCGATCAAAGTAATTTTATTCATGCTTTCAAATTCCTCCGTTCTTTCGTGCTGTTTTACTTTGGTTCTTATGCTTCCTTGCGAGTGACCATGTAACGCATGAGCCGCTCATCGTTGCGCATGTTGCGCTCCAGCTCACGGGGCAGTTCCGGATTCGCGTTGAAGACGACCAGAACATAATAGCCCTCGGTCTTGTAGTCGATCGGGTACGCAAGACGACGCTTGCCCCATACCTCGGTCTTCTCGATCTCGCCGCCGTTTGCAGTGATAATGTCGGCAAACTTATCCATGACGACCTTATCCGCTTCTTCATCGAGTTCAGGCGTGATCACGTACAAAACTTCGTACTGATTCATGTTTTTCACCTCCTTGTGGACTTGTGGCCTTCTCCTGAAGGCAAGAAGGACCGTTAGCTTTCGTACTATATCACAACTCTTCCGGGAATGCAAGGACTTTTTTCGGTTTTTTCCCGTGATTTTGCGGCAGCTTTGCCGATCCCGATCTCCCGCATGCGCCGCAGCGCAATTCATAGATCCGCGAAACGCGTTCCGCTTTTCCGCGTGTCCGCCTCATCCGCCTAACGGCGTTCACACTCCGCTTGCGCTTCGTTTCAGCGGTGCCGTCGCGCGCTTCCATAGGCTCCATTTCGCTTCGCTTCATTACGGCGGTAGATCGCACGCTGCCTGCGCGTACCATCGCGCGTCGCCATCTCTTCCCCACATCAGGGGGAAGGCTTTTGGTTGCGCGTATACCGCGGACACATATCGCTGCATCGCGTGCAGGATTGCATTGTCATCCGTCTTTTTTTATGGTATACTGTCGGTATGAACGAGAGCGAGCTTTACAAACGTACCAATGCAAAAACTCTTGCAGGCGCATACCTTTTCGAAGGCGCGGAGGAATTGACCAAGCAGCAGGCGGTCGATCGGATCACGGCGCTTTTGGATCCCGGCTTTTCGGATCTGAACCTGAAGCGGCAGAAGGAGCCGGACGTGATCGCCGTGCTCGACGCGATCCATGCCGTGCCGGTATTCGATACGCTGTGCGTCACGATCTTCACGGAGTTCGACGACGCCGCGCTCTTTGACGCGCTCGAAAAGCGAAACGCGCTCGACGCGCTGTTCGCGCCGACCGATGCGATCATCCTCTTTGTGCGCCGCGGCAAGGGCAAGGAGGCGCCGTTTTCGAAGCTCTTTGCAGAGAAGGACCGCTCCGTTTCGTTCGATCCGCTTTCCGAGGACCGCGCGCAGAATATGGTCGCAATGCTTTGCGCCAAGCGCGGCGTGCGGCTGGACCGTCCGGAGGCTTTTGCGCTGATCGACATGGTGGGCACCGACGCCTATCGGCTCGAAAACGAGGTCGGCAAGCTCTGCGATTACGTGGGAAACGGCGGCGTGATCACGCGCGACGTGCTGAAATTCATCGTGACGCCGTCGGTCGAATACGAGATCTTCCCGATGCTGAACGCACTGCTGGCGGGCAACAAAAAGACCGCCATGCACATGCTGACGGAAGCGATGGCGGACGGACAGGAAAACCCGCTGCGCGTTGCGTCGTTCCTTGAAGGAAGGCTCAAACAGATGCTGATCGGCAGGGAGCTGCTCGACGAAAAGCGTCCGCGCCCGGAGATCCTGAAGGCGATGGGCGGCAGTCCGAAGGCGGCGGAGATCGCGCTGAAAAACGCGCAGAAATTCCCGACGGAGCGGTTGAGAAACGCCGTCGCCGCCTTTGCGGAGATCAACGCCCGCCTGAAGATGGGCGAGCTGAACGAGACCGACGGGCTGATCCTTGCGATCTATAAAAGCTTC
>JAZNHI010000153.1:0-12809 GCA_045576895.1 Clostridia bacterium
TGCACAGAAAATAATGGTTGATGTTGTGACGGCGGATCAGGTTGTAATGATCGCTGACGACGCCGATCTTCCGAAGGATCTCAACCTCTGCGCCGAGCTCCTCTTTGAGTTCGCGCCGGATCGCCGTTTCAAGATCCTCGCCGGGCTCGACGCCGCCGCCGGACGTTTCGATCAGCGTCGCGCGTCCGAACTGATCGTTACGCCGGACCCGTACAAAATAGCAGAAGCCCTCGCGATCGACGACCACGGCGCGGACGATCAGCCGGTCGTGATCGGTCCCCGTGTCCTGCCATTCCGTATCCCTGAGCGTGAGATGCAGTTCTTCCGACGTTTGCATAACGTTATCCGAGAGGCACATATTTTTCGATGACCGTTTCGGTCACATACGCCGTTTTCAGCGCGCCGAGCCGGAGGAAATGCGGCGTCTTTGCGTGCACGGCGAGCGCCTCGGCATCCCTCCATTTTTCGACCAGCAGCAGCTCGTCGCCGCCGTCGAACGGCAGATAATAGTCATATTTGAGATTGCCAGCCTCCGCGCGGCTTGCTTCATCGATCCCTTCCCGAAGGATCGCTTCCAGAAATTCCTCCCGCATACCGGGCTTCGTCTTGTACGTTACGTTCAATACGATCATACTGTTCTTCCTTTCCTTGCGATTCCGTTTTCAGCATCCGCTTCCGTCGATGCGGCAGGCGGGACGCTCCTCCCGGTACACGACAGGAAGATTGCGTTCCGCCAAAAAGCCTTCCCAGTCGAGCGTGACGCCGCCGTCCTCCTTTACGATCGCCGGAATGCCGATGCTGCCGTTTGCGCGGCACGGATCGAACACGTCAAGCGTATCTCTGAGCTTCAGAAACGCCTTGAGCTGTCTCATGCCCGCCGTGATGTCGATCTCCTCGTACGCGATCCCGAGCCGATCGAAATTCTCTTTGCATTCCCGGCAATCCGGGCACAGCGGACTTCCGTAAACCCTGATCATGCTTCTTCCTCCCTGTTGTTTTCAGGCTGTTTTTTGCGGCAGATGTATAAAAGATGGTTCGAGCAGCCGAGGAGCTCCCGCTTTTCCGCAAACTGCAGATGCCATGTTTGAAACGCGGCAAAATCGGCGTCCGAAATTGCGAAATCCGGGCGCGCCTCGATCGCTTCGAGCATGCCGCTCGTGCCCGCGGTCGTGATGTACTCAACCGGCTTGTCCGTAAACAGCCGCTCGAACTCCGTCACGTCGTAGCCGGTGAACAGCTGTTCCTTGAAATGCCGCACGCGGTAATCGTCCGTGAAGTTTTCTGCCTGTCCCGCTGCCCAGTTTCCCTGAAAATAGTTTGCATACATAATGCCGTAAACGGACAGGAACGCGAACAGCAGCACGCCGCCGGGCTTTGTGACGCGGATCGCCTCGTCGATCGCTTTTTGCACGTCCTCCGGCGCATAGAGGTGGTACATCGGTCCGAGCACCAGCGTCAGGTCGAAAGAATTGTCCGGGAACCGGGAAAGATCCAGCGCATCGCCCTGATACGCATGCAGGGTTTTAAGGCCCTTCGCCCGCTCCCGAAGCACGGCAAAGTTGCTGTCGACCAGCTCCACGGCGGAAACGTGCATGCCTTCCTCTGCAAGCGCGGCGGAATACCGTCCGGTCCCCGCGCCGAGCTCCAGCACGTTTGCGCCTTCCTTTGCAAAGCGGTGGATATAGTGCATGGTCACAAAGTACTCGAGCTGTCCGCGCCGGGTTCTTATGAGCCTTCCGTCCTCGCTGCCGCTGCGGTAAAAATCGCTTACGATGGTTATTCTGTCCGGCATATCCGATCCTCCCTTCACACGCCGAAGCGGTATTCTGTTTCGTCCTTCTCGTTCGGCACGAGCCCGAACGCCGCGATCACGCGGTCTGCGACCTCGTCCGGAGACAGGTTCGTGTTGTCGATCTTCAAATGATGTTCAAAAAGAAACTCGTCCGGGTCCGTATTCAACCGGTACTTCTCCGCTGTCACCAAAAGATCCTTTCTGCTCCATTCCATATTGCGCTTCGAAGGCTTGCGCTCCATGCGGTGCGGGGTCTCGTTGCGGGCAAGACGCGTTTCAAGCGCCGCGGAAAGCTCGACGAAATAAAACTGCCCGCCGCTCTCGGTAAACTGCGCTTCGAGATCTTTAAGATACTGTACGTCCTCCGGCTCGTCGAACGCGCAGACGAACGTGAAGATCAGATCCACCTTGTGCCGTACCGCAAGCGCGAACACGTTTTCGCGGATCGCGCTGTTCAGCGCCTTTTGCGCGGGCGTGCCGAAACCGAAGATGTGATTGGAAAGTTCGATGCTGTCGTGATTCATCATCATACTCCAGCGCAGCTTGTCGCGCAGCGCTTCCGCCACCGTCATCTTGCCGACCGCCTGCGGTCCGCATACCACGATCAGATTTGCCATCGCTTACTCCTGTTCCGGCTGCCACAGGTACAGCCCCTCGCCGCGGCACAGCGTTTCGAGCAGCTTCAGAAGCGCTTCGTCCGCGTTGTACACGGTCAGATACAGATCGTCCGGTGCGGACGTGATCAGCGCGTCGCCGATCCGAACGCAGACACAGCGCGTCAGAATCGCTTCCGCGATCCGCTCCGGCGCCGGGTTCGGCTCCGCTTCCTCATCCAGCGAAACGGCGCGATAGCAATTCAGCTTCAGAACGAGGTCGGCGTACCTTTTCCTGATCCCGGAGATCTGCGGCTCCGAAAGCCAGTACCGTTCGAGCGCAAAATACTGTCCCGGGCTGTCCGCTTTCACCTGCTCCGGCAGGATATCGATGATATGATACGGCATTTCGAGCAATTCCTCGATGGGTTTCATGCGCGCTCCTCCTTCAAAGGACCTTCCGGTACAGCTCCGCAGGCTCCCCGTCGTCGTTCGTGTATCGCTTCACAAGCGCAAAGCCCGTTTTTTGCAGGATCCGTTTTGAAAAGATATTGTCCGGGTCCGTGATCGCCTCGACCGTTCGGGACAATCCGGATGCCTTCGCCGTACAAAGCAGCGTTTCGGCAAGCGCCGTGCCGTATCCGCGGTTCCAGTATCGGGGCAGCAGCATGTATTCGATCTCAAAGGCGCCGTCCTCGTTTACATTCAGCGCACCCATGCCGATATACGTTTCGCCGTCCGCAGCGGGAACCGACACTTTATAAAACCCGAACGGTCCCGCGGCGTTCGCTTCGAGCATCGCCGAAAACAGCAGTTCCGCTTCCGCTTCGGTAAACGTCCTGCCGTAGTTTTTGCGCATCGCTTCTTCGTTGAACACCAGCGCTTCATACAGCGCCCTGTCGCCCTTTTGAAACAGTTCCAGTCTCATGCCATTCCTCCCGGATCCGATATTACAGTGTACCATAGTTCCGCCAGCTTGACAACAAAAAACCGCCCCTTGCGAGGCGGTAAAACCCAAGTGCTTATTCTTTGGAAAGCACCTTCTTCTGCCAGCTGCGCTTGCCGCAGGCAGGGCATGTCAGATAGCGCGTGCGGTTCATGTGCATGGCAAAGGTCACCGCGGCAAAGGACGGCACGTAACGGTGTCCGCATTCCGCACATTCATAGTAGCCCGCGGTCTGTTCGATGCGCAGCGCGAACATCATGCAGATCAGAAACTGCACGAGCCCGACGCCGAACAGCAGGAAGAAGATCCACCGCGGCTGTCCCTGCTTCATAAAGACCGCGCCGACAGCGATCATCGCAAACAGGAACACCATGGACACGACGCCGAGCACGATCTCCGTTTTCAGAAGCTGCCGGTCCTTTTCTTCCTTTTGCTTTACCATTTCCAAAAGATTTCTCTCCATTGCTGCATTGTACTTTTCCATTGATACGACCTCCCCGTTCAATAAATCGTTGACTGTGATCTTCAAGAGCCCGCAAAGCTCCAGCATGATCGACGCGTCCGGCAGAGACTTTCCGGTCTCCCATTTCGATACCGCGCGATCGGTGATGCCGAGCGCCTCCGCAAGCTGCATCTGCGTGAGCCCCTGCTCTTTGCGCTTTTCGGCGATGAATTTTCCGATCCTGACCTGATCCATTTGTTCAAGTCCTCCTTTCACGATCCATTGTACGGGTTTTTTCGCAAAAAGCGACATACCGGCGGTTGAGTGGGGAGAACTCAACCTGCGGTAGAGTGTTTTGACAAAAGGGGAGCGGTCCGGGCAGAGCCCTCCTTGTGCAAAGGAGGGCGGCGCGCGAAGCGAGACGGGAGGATTGTTGATAATCCTCTTCCTAAAGCAGCGCTTCGACCGCCGTTTCCCAGCTCGTTTCGATCCGCGTGACCGCTTCGCCCGCCTTACGGAAGCCTTCGGTCACGGCGCGGTTGTCGGCTTTCAGCTTTTCCGGCGTACAGTCGGAATCGTCGAGCCGCGCTTCGACGTCCGAGGCGTGCGAAAGGATCGCGTCGAAGTGCGCGTCGATATACGCGTCCGTCATGGCAAGGCAGAGGAAGCGGATCTCCCTTTGGTATGATTCGGTAAAGTCCTTCCGCCAGTCGAACGGCACATAGCAGCCCTCGACGGTCAGATCCTGCCGGTTTTCGATCGCGGTCCTGATGATCTCGCGCACGATCGGCCATAGATACGCCGTAAGCGCGTCGTCGTCCTCGGGGGTGAGATCGGTCTGCCCGCTGCGGATCAGTCCCATCTTGAGATGGTCGATCGACAAATACGGAATCTGCAGTTGATGAAGAAGCTTCTGCGCGAGCACGGTCTTGCCCGTGTGCGACGCGCCGGTAATCAGGATGATCATGGGGTCCTCCGATGCTTTGTACAGATTGCGTCCCATTCGCAGTCGCCACAGATGCCGCGGCGCATGCCCGCGTCAAGGATGCGTTCTTTGACCCGCGCCGCAAAGTCCGCGTACGCGAGCTCGTCGCCGTCCTTCCATCCGCAGGCGTCAAGAACCGCCGTGTCGTAGCGCATGACCTTGTCCGCGCTTTCGCAGGTCCCGCCGACGTTGTTCGGGCAGTGTTCGCAGACGACGTCCGCCGAAAGCGTCAGCCGCACCGGTGTTTTCGGGCGCTCGGAAAGCGTGCGGATCACGCCGCCCATATGATCGGTAAATTCCGCGCTGTAACCCTTTCCCTCATAGAACTGAAAGCACATGCCGTGATGCGGCCGCAGGCGCATGCTCATTTGGACTTCTCCTCCCGTTCGTTCCACCGGAAAACCTTTTCGATCGTTTTCGCGTCGCGCATCTGCACCACAAAGTTGCCCTGCAGCAGCTTTTGCGCGTCGTCCTCAAGATACATCACGAAAAACCGCGAGGTCAGATGACCCGCAAAGCATCTTGCGTCATAGACGTTGACGGTAACCAGCTCGCGCGGTCCGGTCAGCACGACGTCGTTCTCTTCGACCGCCGTTCTCACGATGCGCTCGGATTCCCGTAAAAACGCGGACAGCGCGCGGTCGACCTTCCCGCAGATTGCCAAATCGACCGGCGGCACGTCCAAAGACGGAAGCCGCTCCAAAGCCGGAAGAATGACCGGACGCCGCGCAGGCGCAAACGGGTATTCCCCGGCGGCACACATCGCGTGGATCAGCAGCGCGCCGGTAAAGTAGCTTGCTTTCCGGATCGGAAAGAAGCTCTCCGGGCAGACGACGGTCTGCCGCATTTTCCGTTCCAACAGCTCCGCCTGCGCCGGATCCAGCTGCTTCAGAACCTGCCACTCGACGTAGTTCGCCGAACCCTCGATCTCCTCCACGCAGCTCTCATACATGAATTCATACGGAAACCGTTCGCTGCGGTATTTGCGGCTTTGCATCAGCGCGCGGTACTTCAATACGTCGAACCCGTCCGAAAGATCCGTCAGAAGCTCATTCTCCTTCAGCTTCCGGCTCAGGTTTTCGGCGCTGTACCCGTAGTGAAAGAGCGCGTCGGTCTCGTCGACGGAGCAATTCCAACCCTGTATGTTCTGGAATCCGTGGAACATCTCGTGCACGAGCTTCGACGCAAACACGGCGATCGGCATCTCCTCCGCCGCGTACCAGATCGCGATCGTTTCCCCCTTGTAAGGGATCGCGGTGTTCGCACAGAAATCGACGGTCTTTTCGATGTATCGTCCGTCGAAGAAGCATTCCGTATCGTTGTACAGCGCGAATTTCAGCGGACGAAAGCCTGGAAAGATCTGGTCGAAATCCAGCGACGCGATCGCCGCGGAGATCTCCCTGTGCAGCGTTTCCAGATGAAGCGTTTCCATGTTTTCTCCTTTTTTCAGACCATTCCGAAGATCCGCTCCGCAAGCGCAAGCGTTTCCTCGGCGGTTCGGGTTTCATCCCGCAGCAGAACCGGAAAGCCCGCGGAAAGAAACCGATCGTAATTCTCCTGCGAATTGATACGCATAAGCCCCTTCCGGTAGTTTTCCATTGCCGCCGCAGGATCCGGTTCCTCCAAAAGAAGCCGATAGAAAAACTGCTTTTCCCGATCCGGGCGCTCGAAAAACCGCCGCACGGAAACCTGCGGATCCGCAAGCATCACAAGCACATGACCCGGCGCCGCGATCCGTTTGAGCGTCTCGATTGAAATATTCGTATCGACAAAGACCGGCCTGTCCTGCGTGCAAAGCTCCGGCAGCATCCTCAGCTCCAAGATCTCGCATTCCTTCGCGGTCTCGTCGATCCACGCCTTGTATGCTTCGGGCGTACGGCGGATAAACTCGCGCCAGTCTTTTAGGTCGCGGGTATAGCAGAGACCGGGAAACTCCTCTGCGTCGAGCGGTTCCGGATAGGAATCCTGCCAGTTTTCGCCGCACAGGATCCCGCCGTGCTTCTCCGCAAGCAGCCGCGCAAGCGTCGATTTGCCCGCGTACGCGTTTCCGATGATAAAATAGGCGTTACCGAACGGCATACCGTGCCTCCCTGTTCCTGTTTACGGACGCGGCAAAAACCGATCGCCGTCTGCCGCCTTGACATAGATGAACGCAGACGAACCCTCGGTCCGATAGACGAGCGCGCCGTCCTGCACAGTGAAGCGGTAAACAAAGTCATAGCCGCCCTGTTCCGTCAGAATCAGCACTCCGTCTTCGATTGTCCACGTGCCCATACCGATATAACTCGAAAGAAATCCTTCATAGTATTCGTACGAGCCGTCTTCGCGGAGCGTGATTGTAAAATCCCCGCCGAAGCCGCCGTTTTCGCGGACGAACGTATTCCCTGCAACCGTTTTGCGCAGCGCGTCGTCCGTCTTCTTTGTACACGCAAATCCTGCGAGCATGCCGAGCGCAAGGATGCAGATGACGATCCGTTTCACGTGTTATCCTCCTTATTCTCCGACCCTGGCTTTCAGGACCTCCGCCTGCGCTTCAACGAACGCTGCAAGCGCCTTGACGTTTTCGGGATCGAGCGGGTTCGGAAGATTCGCGCGGTCAAGCGTTTCGAAATAGCCGTATCTGCCGCCCATGCCGCAAAGCTTCAGATAGCTTTCCCACGCGTCGCCGCCCTCGGTCTGCTTTTTGTACAGCGCGAACGCGTCAAGCTGCGCCATGGCATAGTCGATATAATAGAACGGATAGAGGAAGATGTGCTGCTTCTGCATCCAGAACCCGCCGCCCTCCAGGAACGCGTTGCCGTCATAGCTGCGCCACGGCATGTATTTTTTCTCGATCTCGCGCCAGAATCCGCGGCGCTCGACGGGCGTCGCGCTCGGGTTCTCAAAGACGCGGTGCTGGAACTCGTCGACACAGACGAGGTAGGGAATGGAATTGAATGCGTCGGTGAAGTGCGCGAAGCGGTATTTGTCCGTGCTGTCGCCGAAGAAGCGTTCCATATAGGGATAGGCGAAGAACTCCATGCTCATCGAGTGGATCTCATTGATCTCGCTCGTCGAGCCGGTCTGCAGCAGCAGCGGCAGCCGCCGCGACGCATAGTACCCCTCAAACGCGTGTCCCGCCTCGTGCGTCAGAACGTCGATGTCCGCGGACGTGCCGTTGAAGTTGGAGAAAATGAACGGCGCCTTGTAATCCGCAAGGAACGTCATGTAGCCGCCGAGGTGCTTGTTTTCGCGCGTGACGAGATCGAAGAGCTCATGCTCGGTCATGAAGTTGAAGAATTCGCCGGTCTCCGGTGACATCTCCTCATACATGTTCCGCGCCTTTTCGACAAGCTCCTCCGGCGTGCCGACCGGGACCGCGTTGCCCTCGGGGAAGCACAGGTCCTCGTCGTACCATTCGAGCTTCGGAAGCCCAAGCCGTTCCGCCTGCTCCCTGAACAGCTTTTCGCAGACCGGCGTGATATACGCCCTCACCGCCTCGCGGAATGCCTCGACCCGCTTCGCGTCGTAATCGAACCGCCCGCGCGCGGGGTAGATATAGTCGATGTAGCTTGAAAATCCGAGCCGATTTGCGATCGTGCAGCGCAGCTTCACCAGCTTCGAATACTGTTCGTCAAGCTTGTCGGAAACGCTCTCATAAAGCTTCGCCCACGCCTCAAACGCCGCTTTGCGCTCGCTCCGATCGATCGACTGCATGTGCTTTAAGAGCCCATAGAAATTGCACTTCTCGCCCATGAACTCCACGGAACAGCCCGCGGCGGTCTTGGAATACGCGGTGCAGAGGTTGCCCTCGCGGATCGACGGCAGCACGGTCGTCAGCTTCACAAGCTTCAGCTGCGTTTCGAGAGTTTTGAACAGGTGCCTGCCGTATTTCTCCTCGAACTGCGGACGGAACGGACTATTAAGAACCGCCTTGATCGCCTTTTTCAGCGTCAGCATCAGTCTGGAACCTACGCTGTTATAATACTTGATCTCGCCCTCGTAGAACGCATCCTTCATGTTCATCGTGTTGCGGATGCTCGCGATCGTGTTCTGCGTCTGCCATCCCTCCATGGCATGCTGATAGCCGAGAAACGCCTCGTCTGCCTCCGCAAAGGTCTTTGCCTGCTTCAGCCGCCCGAGATGCAGGGCAAATTCCTTTTTGAGCTTGTTGACGTCCGGTCGGTTGTATGAAAGATCCCTGAATTTTTCCATGTTCGTTCTCCTTTGTCTGAAATGATTCTGTCCTTATTTTCTGCGCAGGAAGAACAGCCGCCGCGTTTCTTCCTCTTCGCCCGGCCACGCGTAATACGCAAGCCGTTCGACGGAAAAGCACGGCGCAAAGATCGCTTCCCATTCCGCGTCGGTGTGCGAAACGAGCCGCAGCACGCCGTCCTGATACACGCGGCAGCCGTCAACAAGCTCCACACCCTTTTCGGCAGCGTGTTCGGGCGTCATGTAATAATTCATTCCGACGATCACGGCGGCATCCTTTGTGACGACCCGCGCCGCTTCCTTTACGATCGTCTCTGCGATCTCGGACGGAACGACGTCGAGCACGTTGACGCAGATGAACCCGTCAAAGGTCTCGTCCGAAACGGTAGAAAGCCAGTCGACGGAAACGGTTTTTACGTGCACGCGGTCCGAAACGCCGAACAGCTCCGAAAGAAACCTTGCCGATTCCGCGGCGCCCGCCGCCGGATCCGCCGCAGTCACGTCTCTGCAGTCGGCCTTTGCCGCGATGATCGCCGCCCAGCCGTTCCCGCAGCCGTAATCCAGCACCCGCTTTTTGCCGCCGAGCGAACGCGCCGCCTCGATCAGCTTTTCGCAAGGCGCCAGTTCGACGTAATCCTCCGGACCCGCCTCGTTTGCCTCCGCGCGATCCTCCTCCGTAAGCGCAAGCGCCCGATCCCAGAACGCAAGCAGGGCTTCGTTTTCGATCTTTGTCTGTTCGTTCATTTGCGGATCCTCCGATAAAAACTATGTCAAAAGCGCTTCGGGCGAATCGACAGCTGCGTCCGCCTTTTGAAGTTCGTCAAGCCTACGGTCCCGATTGTCACTTTCAAATCGGTTGATGACCTTCCTAATCTCCTTATGTACGCCGGATCAGCTTCACGATCCGCGCGCGATTATATCTCTGTGCGACCACGAAAAGCAGATCGAGCGCCGCGGCCAGAACGGATGTGACGATAAACACGACCGGCTCGCCGAACCAGACGATGCAGACGATCGGCAAAAAGCTCAGTGCGACAATGATCGCATGAACAATCTCCGCCTGACACGTCGCCTGCGCGATCTCCTCCCAGCTGTGCAGCCGCGGATCGAAGGACTCCGGCCGATACGTCGGCAGCAGATTTTTCCATCGCTTCACCCGGAGCCGGTCGTACAGCTTTTTCTCCCATGCCCGCAGCCGGTACCGCTCTGCCCGGTAATCCGCCCGGTTTCGCATCACCGCGCTGACGACTCCGGCGACGGCGAACCGCATGCAGAAATGATACGCCGTCGTACCGAACGAGATCGCGCAGGACTCCAGCCAGCTCGTCCCGATCGCGACGTAAAGCACGGAAAAGACCGCCGTCAGCAGCGTGAGAACGATCGTGCTCGCAATCAGCAGAGGCTTCACCAAACGACCGTTCTGCGCGCGGTCGGATGCGGATCCGGCCTTTTTATCCCGTTTTGCGTATGCTTTCAATTATCTACATCCCTTTTCTTTTACTGCCGTTAGATCGCCGGAAACAGCGGCTCATAAACCGATTTTCCGCGATGCCGCTTCTTTCGAAAACGCAGCCCTCGTCCGGACTGCGCTTTATTTTATGCTTCCTTTGCGATCTTCCGCGCCACATAGACGCCGCTTGCCGACGCGTGCGAAAGCGAGTGCGTGACGCCGCTGCCGTCGCCGATCACAAAGAGTCCCTTGTGCTTCGTTTCAAGGTCCTCGCTCAGATCGACCTGCATGTTGTAGAACTTGACCTCGACGCCGTACAGAAGCGTATCGTCGTTCGCCGTGCCCGGCGCGATCATATCCAGCGCGTAGATCATTTCGATGATGCCGTCCAGGATTCGCTTCGGCATGACAAGCGACAGGTCGCCGGGCGTCGCGGCAAGCGTCGGGATCGTGAAGCTTTCCGCGATCCGCTTTTCCGTAGAACGCCGTCCCGCAATGAGATCGCCGAACTTCTGCAGCATCACGCCGCCGCCGAGCATGTTGCTTAGCTTTGCGATGTTTTCTGCGTACGCCGTGCTGTCGTTGAACGGCTCGGTGAAGCGCTTTGAAACCAACAGCGCGAAGTTCGTGTTCGGCGTATGCAGGGCGGGGTCCTCGTAGCTGTGCCCGTTGACCGTGACGATGCCGTTCGTGTTTTCGGTGACGACCGCGCCGTGCGGGTTCATGCAGAACGTGCGCACGAGATCGCCGTATTTTTCGGTGCGGTAGACGATCTTGCTTTCATAGAGCTCGTCGGTGAGATGCGAGAAGATCTCCGCGGGCAGCTCCACGCGTACGCCGATGTCGACGCGGTTGCTCTTCGTGGCGATCTCCAGATCCCTGCAGATGCTTTCCATCCACTTCGAACCGCTTCTACCGACCGAGATCACGCAGCGGTCGCAGGTGAAGCAGTCATTTTCGGTGTCGACCGCAAAGCCGTCGTCCCGTTTTTCCACGCGCGTGACCGGCGTACGGAAATAGAAATCGACCTTGTCCCGAAGCAGCGCAAACAGATTCTGCAGCACAACGTAGTTCTTGTCCGTGCCGAGATGCCGCACCGACGCCTCTAAAAGGTGCAGCTTGTTTTCGAGACAGAGCTTTTTGATATGCGAATTCGCGGTGGTATAGAGCTTCGTGCCCTCGCCGCCGTATGCCATGTTGATCTCGTCGACGTACCGCATGAGCTCGACCGCTTTCTGCTTCCCGATATACTCATGCAAGCTTCCGCCGAATTCGTTGGTGATGTTGTACTTGCCGTCGGAAAACGCGCCCGCGCCGCCGAATCCGTTCATGATCGCGCAGGTCGGACAGTGCACGCAGGTCTTGATCCGGTCCCCGTCGATCGGACACTTGCGCTTTTCCAGCGGATTGCCCGCCTCGAACACGGCGACCCGCATCCCGGGCGCCAGTCTTGTCAGCTCATATGCGGTAAAGATCCCGCCGGGACCCGCCCCGACCACGATCACGTCGTAATGCTTCATATCGGTTTCCTCCGTTTGCGCATATCTCTGATTAAATCATAGCAGAAAAATCGCCGCGTGGCAACCGAAAAGGCTATGTTTTTCCGCGCGGCTCTGTTATAATGATAAACAAGAAAACTGTATTGCGGAGGCACGTATGGATCCGAAGTATGAACCGCTGTTCACGCCGTGGAAGGTCGGAAACGTCACGATCAAAAACCGCGTCGTAATGCTGCCCATGGAGGGCACGAACATGATCCAGTGGGAGGCAAAGACCGGCGTCGTCAAGGGCATCGACAGGTTCTACGAGGACCGCCGCAGTGAGAACGTCGGGCTGTTCATCCCGGGACTGATCCCTCTCGTCAGTATCGTCGGCAAAAAGTGGGTCTATCGGCATCCCGAGGTGTTTGAAAAGGTCCGCCCGATCATCGACGGAATCCATCATAGCGGCGCGAAGGTCTTTTTCCAGATCAGCGCGGGCAGCGGACGTTCGATGCTGCTGCCGCCGATTCTCAAACCGTTTATCAAAAAGGGCGTGCTGAAGACGCTCGCCTCGCCGGTGCTTGCAAGCAAGTGGTGGTGGTCCGCGCCGGATCCGGATGAGCCGAACGTGTGGGATCCCTCGGTGAAGATGGATCATTTTACCGACAGGATGATCGAAAAATTCATCTATGCCTTCGGACAGACGGCGCTCAGATGCAAGGAGATCGGCTGCGACGGCGTGGAGATCCATGCGGTGCACGAAGGGTATCTTCTGGACCAGTTTGCCATGCCGTACACGAACCACCGGACCGATCAATACGGCGGCTCGTTGGAAAACCGCCTGCGCTTTGCCTGCGACATCGACAAAGAGATCCAAAAGGTCTGCGGGCAGGATTTTCCGGTCTCGGTGCGCTACTCCGTACGCT
>JAZNHI010000154.1:0-7310 GCA_045576895.1 Clostridia bacterium
GCGTCCTCGTTGCCGCGTTCGATCTCGTGCAGCCGCTTCTCCCATTTCGCCGTCAGCGCGGGCGATTTGATGGATTCCACCGTCAGCCCCTGGATCAGCCCGATGCCCTTGTCCGTGGCGGAAAGCGTCTTCTTGCTGCGCTCCGCGTAGCCGCGTTTCAGCAGCGTTTCGATGATCGCGTCGCGCGTCGCCGGCGTACCGATGCCCGCCACGCTCGGATCGGCGAGGATCTTTTTGAGCTCCTCGTCCTCGAGGTCCTTGCCTGCGGAGATCATCGCCGCAAGCATCGTTTTGTCCGTATAGCGCTTCGGCGGCTCGGTTTCCTTCTCCTTGACTTCGTAGGTGCCGGACACCGCTTCGCCCTTTGTCAGCATCGGCAGGTAGTTTTCCTTGTCCTTCCCGGTTACCGCCATAAAGCCGGGCTCGAGGATCGTGCTGCCGCTCGAGCTGAACGCCTCGCCCTCCACGGTTGTGGTGACGTTGGTCCGGCTGATGACGGCGTCTCCGTACAGCATACAGATGACGCTTTTTGCGATCAGGTCGTAGATCTTCGCCTGATAGCCCGTGAGCCCCTTGAGTTTGCTTGTCGTCGGGATGATGGCAAAGTGGCTTTCCACCTTCTTATCGTCAAAATAGCGCCATTTCGTGAAGCTGCGCTTGCGTCCGTCGATCAGCGCCGTATAGTCCGGATTCTCCGCAAGCTTATCGAGCACGCGGTTCACCGTCGGCACCATGTCCTCGGTAAGATAGCGCGAGTCGGTACGCGGATACGTCGTCAGACCCGCGTCGTAGAGCGCTTGCGCCGCGTCGAGTGTTTGCTTCAGCGTCATGCCGAACTTGGCGTTTGCGTCCATCTGGAGCGCCGAGAGGCTGTACAGCTGCGGCGGATGCTTTTCCTCTTTCTTCTCTGTGATTTCGGTGACGACGCCGTTCTTGCCGTTGATCTTCTTCAGAATGTCTGCAACGGCGCTTTTATCGTTGAATCGCTTGCTCTTGTGTGTCGCGGTATACGTTTCGCCTTTTGGGGTTTTGAACGTCGCTTCGAGTGTCCAGTATTTTTCCGGTTTGAAGTTGCGGATCGCAAGCTCGCGATCGACGAGCATTTTGAGCGTCGGCGTCTGCACCCGCCCGATGCTGAGCACCTCGCCTTTGGCATGCTGGTGCAGCGTCATGGCAACCGTCAGATTGATGCCGACCACCCAGTCCGCAATCCCGCGCATCCGTCCGGCAGTCTCGATATTCTTCACTTCCTCATACGTTTTTAGCTTTGAGAACGCGTCAAGAATGCCCTCCTTGGTCTGCGACGCAAAGCAGACGCGCTTCACCGGCGCCCTGCTTCCTGTCAGCTCGTAGATGTATGAAAAGATGACTTCGCCCTCGCGATCGAAGTCCGTTGCGTTGATGATATAGTCGCTTTTCAAAAACATCCGCTTGATCAGCTCGAACTGCTTTTTCGTGCGCGCGTCGAACGACGAACCGTCCGTCCGCAGCCGCAGCTCATACGGATTCGGCAGAAACGGCAGCGGCATCTTCCGCCAGTTCTTGTAATCCGGATTGTAATCCGCCGCGTCCTTGAGCTGTCCGAGATGCCCGAAGCCCCACGTCACGAAGCAATCCTCTCCGGCGTAATGGATCCGCAAGAATCCGTCCTTTGCCTGCTGTGCCTTGACTGCCTTTTCATTCGACTTGAGTGCGGCGAACGTTATTTCCTTTCCGTTCGCCAGCGTGATCTTATCCAGCGCCGCCGCGATCTTATTGCCGACGTCCGGCTTTTCTGCAAGTATCGTGATCATATCATTCGCACCGTCCTTTGGCATGATTGCCTTATCAGCATTGTACCATATCCGACGTCGGTTGAAAAGTGGAATGCCACACATCAGTCACCAAAGACGCATCCTTTTCCAACATGTCCGCACTTTGCCGTCCCCTCATAGTATCGCATGAAAACCTCCTCGTAAGGATGACTTGTATCGGGAAAAAGTACTCTGTTTCCTCTCTGCACCTGTATGAAATCACAGGATGTATCCGATAAATCGGACAGGAAGGTATTGCAAACCAAAGAGTAACAAAAAGCCGCTCCCGAAGGAACGGCTTGTGTTGCGTTTTTGATAGGCAGGATCTTTTGATTCGGTTTGTTATTGACTCTGTAAATCAGCAGCCCGCATTGTCCGGATCAGGCAACAACTTCCGCTCTGCTGCCGCCGGTCTTGTCCTTTGTGACCACGATCTGCTTGTCGATCCGGTCTTTCAGTTCGGATACATGGGAAATGATCCCCACCAGGCGGTTGGATTCCGTTAGGTCCGCGAGCGCTTTCAGCGCCTGCTGCAGCGACTCCTCATCCAAGGAACCGAAACCCTCGTCCACAAACATGGTGTCCAGCCGGATGCCGCCCGCCATGCTTTGGATCTCGTCGGACAGGCCGAGCGCAAGCGACAGCGACGCCTTGAACGACTCGCCGCCGGATAATGTCTTGACGCTGCGAACCGTCCCGTTGTAATAGTCGATCACGTCCAGTTCAAGTCCGCTTTTTGCGCTTTTGTTGTCTGCCTCACTCCGGCGTTTCAGTTCATACTGTCCCCCGGACATGATCATGAATCGTGTATTGGCGCGAGCGATGATCCGATCGAAATAGGTCATTTGCACATACGTTTCCAGCATGACCTTTTCCTTACCGGTCAGCGTTCCGTTGACGGTATCGGAAAGTGCTTTGACCCATTTCAGGCGGTTTTCCGATACGCTTAAGTCCGCCGATTTTTCCTTTATATGGTCCTCCGCGAGACGGTTGGCGCGGAGGCGCGCATGAAGCTCTTTCTGCAGCTCTGTCAGCTCGTTCTTTTGTGTCGTCAGCGCAGCTTGTTTTTCGAGCAGCTCTGTTTTATCAAATGATCCCGACTGCTTCAGCTGTTCACGAAGCGACTGTACCTGCCCTTCCAAACCGGACGTCCTTTTGGCTGCTGTCTGATACGCCGATTCCGTCGTTTCGATTGCCGTTTCCAGCTTCTTTTTCAAATCCGAAAGGACTTCTTTTTCTTTGATCGCATCCTGCTTGCTCGGATAGGTCAGCTTCTGTCCGAACTCAATCAGAGATTGCTCCGTTTCGCTGATTCGCGCAAGGATCTCCGTGAGTCTGATTTCGGCAGAATGTGCGGATTGCTTTACCGTCTCCAGTTCCGCTTCCGCCGCGGGGATCTGCTTGTCCAATTCTTCCTTCCGCTTGAGATTGGATTCCTCCGTCGCAATGGCGGCCTTCAATTCGGAGAGCTTCCTGCGCAATGCCGTTTCGTTCTCCGTGATGCGCGCGTCCGGATCGTCAACATCCGCTTCCCCGAACAGCTCCGTTGCTTTGCGCCGCGTTTCCTCCTGCAGCATATCCGCCTTGCCGCGCAATTCCCCGGCGGCGCGGCTGTCCCTCGCGGCTGACGCCTGCATGCGCTCCGCGTTCTTTTTCGCAGTCTGGACGTCCTTTTCGGACGGTGCTTTTTCGGACTTATGCGCAGGCGCCGGATGATGCAGCGACCCGCAGACAGGGCACGGTGTATTCTCCTCCAATGCGGAAGCAAGAATGCCTGCCTGTTCATCCAAAAATGCTCTGTTCAGCTGCTCATAATACGCCTGTGTCGTTTCGGCAAGTTCCTGTGACTGCCGGTAAGTTTCGAATGCGGTTTTATGCTGACGTTCGACGTCATGAAGGTCCTCGAGCTGCTGTCGCAGACCGTTCAGTTCGTTCAGGCGTCCTTCCGCTTCCTTCTTCTCCGTCAGCAGCCGTTCTCTCTGCTGTCCAGCGTTCTCCAGAGAAGCGCGCTCCTTTTTCAGCGCGTCAAGCCTTGCGCCGAGCACTTTTGCATTGTCTTCGCTCTTTGATTTCTCCTGCAGCGCCGTTTCTTTTTCCTTTTCCTTTTCCCGCAAAAAAGCTTTCTTCTCCTCGCGCGCGTCGTATTCCGGCAGCTGCAGTTCCATTGAACGGATCTGCGTATTCAGCCGTTCGATCTCCGGCTCCTCTTCCTTCGCCTTCCTGCGCGCAGCATCGCGATCCGCGAGCTCCGCTTGCGCATCCAGATGCTCCTCTTCCGCATCCTTCAGCGCCTTCTCCAGCTTTTCACGCGCGTCCGCTTTCCCGATGCTCTCATTCACGGTCCCGAGCCGTCCCTCGAGCACGACCTCCTCGGTTTTCAACCGAACGGTCTCCCTCTCGTCCTGTTCGATCAATGCTTCAACAAGCGGAAACAGGTCGGAAAACGGACGTCTTTTCTCTTTGATCTCGTTCAGTTCAAAGGACTGCGTCGTTCCCTCTTCCGTGACGATCCCGTTCATATACTGGGAAATGCTTGAGTCCAATACGTCCTGCTCTTTTTGCAGACTGCTGACCTCCGCTTTCAGCTTGTCCTGAAACTGCAGGAATCGCCCGGTCTGGAAAATCTCACGGAAGATTCCCTGTCGGTCCTTTGTCTCCGCGAGCAGCAGCTTCAAGAAGTCTCCCTGCGCGATCATTGCAATCTGCGAAAACTGTTCCCTGTCCACGCCGAGGATCCCGCGGACGGCTGCATCAACATCCGTTTTCTTAGTCACGACGCGACCGTCCGGATAACGCAGCTCCGCCCCCTGCAATTGCTTCGTCATCCCCGTGCCGCGGGTTTTCGGCCGCTCGTATTCCGGATTGCGTCTGACGGTATACCGCTTCTCGCCGTACACGAAAACCAGTTCCACCTCTGTCAGCGTATCGGGGTCCGCATACTTCGACCGCATCATGGACGGTTCCCGGTTTGTTCCGCTTGCCTCGCCGAACAGCGCATAGGTTATGGCGTCAAATATCGTCGTCTTGCCCGCGCCGGTATCGCCTGTGACCAGGTACAGGCCGCTTTTGCCCAGCTTTTCAAAGTCAATGACGGTTCTGCCCGCATAAGGTCCGAAGGCGGACATGGTCAGCTTGATCGGTCGCATCTTCAATCCTCCCAAATCTTCTCAATGAGTTCCCGTGAAAACTGTTTCTGTTCCGGACTCAGCGGCTGACCGTTCTGCAGTTCGTACAGCTCCGCTACCAGATCCAGCGGCGTCTTCACTTCCATCTGCTCCGCACCGTGGATCGCATTTACCGTGCGTGTGCGCTTGTTGTCGTAGTCAAGTTTCATGACGTTCGGGTAGATGACGCGGAGCCTGCTCATCACGTCCGGAATATCGTTTTCATCGGTCAGGACCACGCGCAGATAATCGTCCGTCGCCGTGCCTTCGTAGCTCGATCGGGACATGATGTCGGCGTAAACGCCGCGGATTTCCCGCATATCATGCTTCGGTACCAACGGCACCGTTTCGACCGTGAGGCTGCCTTTTTCGGCAAGGGTGACGACCGTGACGGATTTCGTATGCTTCGCCTCCGAGAAGGAATACTTTAGCGGCGTTCCGCAGTATCGGATCCGATCGGTGCCGATGCTCTGCGGTCCGTGGATGTGTCCGAGCGCCACATAGTCGATCCCGTCGAAGACCGACGCGTCCACATTGTCCGCTCCGCCGACGGACACGTCCTCGGAATCCGATCGTGTTGCGCCGGTTACGAACTGATGCGTGATCAGCACGTTTCTTTGCGCTGGATCCATCTGCATTGCAGCAACGGCGACGCGAACGGCGTCCGTGTAGGAATTGATTTCCGCATCCTCGACAAATCTGCGCACGGTTGCCGGCTTCACAAACGGAAGCATATAAAAGCGGATCGGTCCGTACGCATCCTGCAGAGTGATCGGCTCCACCGCACCGTTGTAGACCGGCGAAAGGTGGATGCCGCTTGCGTCGATCAGGCGGGATGCGAACGCGATCCGCTCCGCCGAATCGTGATTGCCGCTGATGATAAAGACCTGCAGCTTACGCTGTGCCAGCTTCCACAGGAAATCGTCAAACAGTTCGACCGCTTCGGCGGACGGAACGGACTTGTCATATATATCCCCCGCAACGATCACAGCGTCCGGTTTTACGTCATCAATCACTTGTATGATCTTGGTCAGGATATCTTCCTGATCCTCCAGCATGCTGAACTCGTTGACCCGCTTCCCCAAATGCAGGTCGGACAAATGGACGATCTTCATATTGCCTCCCGAGAATCGATCTTATATATAGATTATACCATAAATGATGATCGCACAAAAGTCCCAAAAGTACCTGTTATCAAAGAATCGATCATCGAAAGCGATTCACGATCGGTACCGTTGTGCATCTGATCCGCTATAGCTTTTTGAGATCACTCTTTTTTCCCGTTTGCAAAAAGCGCCGACGTTCGCTTCCGCGTCGCACCGGATACGGTGCGACGCCGATCCGAGCGGTGCAGAAAGTGTCTCGGGTTTCACGTTCTCCCGGCCGCTTTTCCGGTATTCTTTCAGAATAAGCTCGGATCGCTTTTGCCGATTTCATCCCCTTCCCATGTCGTGTCCGGTGTTTTGCAGGTTTCCGCATGCTCCCGCACGATGACAAATTCTCCTTGCAGCTGAATTGCAGTTATCCGTTTTTTTCAACTTCATCCCGGTTCTGCCATGCGTCAAGATGTCCTCTATTGTGTTTTTCTGGATCATATCCGTAAACCTGAATGCCAAAAAGATATCGCTGCCTTCGCAGAAGCGATTTTGTGTAACTGCTTTGCTGCGGAAAATCATATACAAAAATCGACTGTTTTCTTGTGAAATCGAATCGGGCATGGTATACTGTAGGAGATCGATACAAGAGCTCTGCCGCGAAAGAAGGATGCGCCATGAATCAGAACACCGATACAACCGATTACAAAGCCAATGCCGAAGCTGTGATCGAGCAGCTCGGCGGACGCGGCAACATCGAATCCATCTCCAACTGCATGACGCGGCTGCGCGTCGTCGTCAAAGCGGAAGAACCGGTCAACGACGCCGGGATCCGTGCGCTCCGGGATGTGCTTGCAATTGTGCACGACCGTCCGTGTTCCTTTGAAATCGTAGTCGGTCCCGGAAAGTGCCGGAAATATGCCGACGCCTGCCGTGCGCTGGGATTCGGCAGATCCGATGGATCCGTAAAGGATCCGCCTCCGGATCCGAAAGCGAATCGGGAAGCGAGCAAGGCAAAGCAGAAGAACAACGTGGTCAAAACCGCGCTGAAAACGCTCGGCGATATCTTTGTGCCGCTGATCCCGGGTGTGATCGCCGCAGGACTGTGTGCCGGTTTTGCCTCGCTGATTGCGCAGGCTGTTCCGAATTATCAAAGCGTCCCCGCATGGAATCTTGTCTTCACGCTGCTCTCGCTGATCAAATCCGCCTTCATGACCTTCATCACCGCATGGGTGGGTTATCGCGCCGCCGAGCGCTTC
>JAZNHI010000155.1:0-46025 GCA_045576895.1 Clostridia bacterium
TGTTTGCAGCAAGACTGGATCCGCCTGTGATATCCTTGATCTTTGCAAGCAGGAACGGCGTGGTTTCCTTTCCTTTGATTCCCTGCGCCTTCGCCTTTTCGATTGCATCGTCGATCGCCTTATTGATGACGTCGGCGTCCATCGAATACGCCTCGGGAATCGGATTCACAACGAGCATACCGCCGGGATATCCGAGCTCCTTCGATGCATTGATCGCACCGGCGATCTCCTTCGGATCGTCGCTGCGCCACGGCACGCCGATACCGCTTCTGCGCGTATAGAACGCTGGCAGCTCGTCCGTGCCGAATCCAATCACGGGAACGCCCTTGGTCTCCAGATATTCCATGGTGAGGTTCAGGTCAAGGATGCTCTTGGCACCGGCGCATACCACACAAACCGGCGTCTCCGCAAGCTCTTCCAGGTCTGCGGAGATGTCCATCGTCGTTCCCGCACCGCGATGCACCCCGCCGATTCCGCCGGTTGCAAATACGCGGATACCTGCCGCCGCCGCTACGATCATGGTTGCGGCAACGGTCGTTGCGCCGTCCATTCCCTTGGCAATCAGCATCGGGAGATCCCTGCGGCTCGCTTTGGTTACGTTGTGCCCTTCCCTGCCGAGAAAATCGATCTGCTCGTCCGTCAGCCCGGCGCAAAGTTTTCCGCCGATGACCGCGCAGGTTGCGGGAACTGCGCCGTTTTCACGACAAATGCGCTGACAGTTCAGCGCAGTTTCCACATTCTGCGGATAGGGCATGCCGTGAGAAATGATCGTGCTCTCCATTGCAACGATCGGAAGGCCTTTTTGGATTGCTTCTTCCACTTCCGGAGATAAAACCACAAGTTGATTCTTTTTCATAGGGCTCCTTTTTTCATCATTTTATATATTTTTTCGGGTATCTTCACATTTTCTGTCTTGTATTATAACACAGATGTGATAAAATAGATACACAAATTTATCGGATCAGAAAGAAGGGAAACAGACATGAAACGTGCTGCAGGAATTCTGATGCACATCACCTCGCTGCCGAGCCGGTTCGGCGTCGGTACGCTTGGAAAAGAAGCGTATGCTTTCGTTGATTTTCTGAAAGCTTCCGGACAAACCTATTGGCAGATGTTGCCCGTCAATCCGACAGGGTATGCGGATTCACCTTATCAAAGCAGTTCCACCTATGCGGGCAATCCGTACCTGGTTGATCTGAACAAGCTGATCGAAGAAGGTCTCCTGACCGAAGAAGAATGCGATCTGGATTGGGGCAGCGATCCGACGCGTGTGGACTACGGCAAGCTTTGGGAGAATCGATTCACCGTTCTGCGCAAAGCATTCTCCCGTTTTGACCGGTCGGAAATGGCGGACTTTGTTCGTCAGAACGCCTGGTGGCTCGATACATACGCATTATTCTGTGCCGTGAAGTCGCATTTCAACAATGCTGCATGGTATGCCTGGCCCGATCCCGATATCCGTGATCGCACCCTGGAAGCCATTGCAAAGTATACCGAGCTGCTGAAAGACGAAGTGGACTTTCAGTGCTTCATTCAATATGAATTTGACAAGCAATGGAAGCCGCTGCATGCCTATGCCGGCAAGAACGGGGTCAAGCTGATCGGCGACATCCCGATCTATGTCCCGCATGACAGCGCAGACGTGTGGGCGGATCCGGATCTGTTCCTGATGGATGAACGGCACAATCCTTCGCTGGTTGCCGGTGTTCCGCCGGATTATTTCTCCGAGCTCGGTCAGCTTTGGGGCAACCCGATCTACGATTGGGCGAAGCATGAAGCCGATGGCTTCCAATGGTGGCGCCGCCGCGTGAAGGCAGTTGCCGATCGGTTTGACGTGATCCGCATCGACCATTTCCGCGGTCTGGAAAGCTACTGGGGCGTTCCCTTCGGTTCGGCGGATGCGCGTCCCGGCGCATGGTATCCCGGTCCCGGCATGAAGCTGGTCCGCGCCATCAAGGACGCCTGTCCGAATCTGCCCGTTATCGCGGAAGATCTCGGCTATCTCACGCCCGAAGTCAAGAAGCTGCTGTCCGATTCCGGTTTCCCGGGCATGCGCGTGATGCAGTTCGGCTTTGATCCGTGCGGAAACTCCAGAGAACTGCCGCACAACTACCCCGTGCACTGCATTGCCTATACCGGCACGCACGACAACACGCCGATCATGGGATGGGTCGAGACGGCGCCCGCCGAATGCGTTGCGTTTGCGGTGGACTATCTCGGTCTCAACGAACGCGAAGGCATGCCGTTTGGCTTTGCACGCGGCGTTCTGAACTCCGTCGCCGAGCTTGCGATTCTGCAGATGCAGGACTATCTGGGATTGGGCGACGATTGCCGCATGAACAATCCGAGTTCGACCGGCTGCTGGACCTGGCGTTCCGAAAAGAAGGACTTTACGCCGGAACTTGCCGCGCGCATCCTGTATTACGCACGCATGTCCGCACGAATCTGAACCGTATACGAATAAACCGGGTCTCTTCGGAGATCCGGTTTTTGCTTATTCCGCTTTTCGTTTGAGAAAGACGGCGCCTGCGGCGCAGCCGATCGCAAAACACAGCAGCAGATCGGCAAGCATACTCCATGTCGGTTTGAATGTGCCGAGATAGACGCTCATCAATGCAATCGACAGAAGGAGCG
Organism: Clostridia bacterium; assembly: GCA_045576895.1. GTDB lineage: Bacteria > Bacillota > Clostridia > Christensenellales > CAG-138 > UBA3792. The sequence continues at coordinate 2,635 of JAZNHI010000155.1, forward strand.
AGATATCTGCCGCAATCCCGCCGAACGGCCACGGCGCTTTCTCCTTCCCCATGCCTACGACAATGCCCGCGGCGATCGCGGTGAGGATCTTGATTACGGTATTGCCGATCGGGATCGAAGATTCGGACAGCCATCCGAGATAGATTAGCAGCGTCAGGATCAGAACCGACAGAATCAGAACCGCCGCTCCCGCAGCAACGCCGCGAACCAGCGTGCGCCACGCGGGCTGCGTCCGCTTTTTGTGCTTAAACGAAGTCAAGGTCTGCACCTCCTTTGCTGCATCCTATGCTGCAAAGGGGTGACAAATACCGAAAAAGAAGCTTACGGCAAAAGTCCGTCCCGCTCCATCTGAACGACCGCATCGTAATCAAACGTTTTCTTTGCCATCGGCGGGTACTTCTTTTGGTTGAAGTTCCAATACCCGTTATAGTAGCTGCATTTCTCCTTTGTCCACATGAAGCATTCGACACGATGCCTTGGGGTTCTGGTCGGATCAAGGCAGTACCAGCCTGTTCCGAGATTCACGATCACCCAATAATGACGGGTACGCCACGAGCCCGTTTTGAGTCGCTCAACGGAAAGATACTGAATGTCCGTTTCGTCCAAAAGTGCACGCGTCAGCGCATAGATGTTGTAGCAGTCCCCCGTTCCCCGCTTATAGCCGTCATATGCCGCTTTTCGCCAGTCCGTATAATTCTTATTCGAGCCGTTCGTATAGACGATACGTCCCTGCACATAGTCGAAAATCGCCCGAAGCTTTTCGGCATTGACCATATCGGGCGTCGTGATCTCGTCCATGATCTGCTGCATCACGTCATGCAGCTCCCCCTCCGTGATCGTACGTTTGATCAGCTTATACTTGCAGACCGCCTTTGTCTTGTTTCCGCTCAGATCCTGCGCGTAAAACACAACGCGATAGGTTCCCGCCTTCTGCGCGTCAACACTTGAATCGACCGTAATCTCCACCGGACCGTCTTCGTCATCCACGGCAAAGACGTCGGTCAAGTATGCAATCGGCTCGCCGACATAACAGATCCGATCGATCGCGCCGTAGATATGCGGCGCTTTGCTGTCCTTATGCAGATATACGGTACGTGAAGCAACCGTTTCGTTTCCGGCGGCGTCCCTTGCAAGGACCGTCAGTTCATACCGTCCCGCCTTCTCGCGGTCCGGTTCCCGAACGAATGTCATGGTAACCGGAGAATAATCCTCCGCTTCAAAGAAATCCTCCGGATGATACTCGTGTCTGGTATACAGCGTTATATGCTCCAACGATTTTTCGTGAAGCACGGGAGGCGTTGTGTCCGTCACCGTAACCGCCATAGTCTCCGGAACGCCGTTGATCGTGACTGTCACAGCGTAGGTTCCGGGCGTATCCGGTACAAACGGTTCGATCTCAACGGATTGCCCTTCGAGATTATCAAAATCGTCCGACGTCAGCGCCGTGCTTCGTGCTTCAACAAGCTTGGGCTTTATTCCGGAAATCAGCAGCTCGCTTTCCACTTCGCAATAGTTGCCGCCTTCATCCGTCGCCCGAACGACAACGGTCTGCAGATCGCGCGACGCATAGTCCGGTTCCGTAATAAAGGAACAAGTCAGATCCGTTTCATCCGATGCTTCGACGACAAAATCCGAAGGCTCCGCCGTTTCGCCGGGCGTTCGATGCAGCAGCGTGGATTTCGCCTGCGGCGCAACCGTGTCGACGACGATCAGCTCCGTCTGCGAATGCACGCCTTCCGCGGTTCTGAACTCGATCGGATAGGAACCCACATGATGCATCACGGAAGGATCAAGCGTCGTGACCGGCTCCGCTTCCACTCCCGGAAGCACAAATTCCTTTGCCGAAGGCAGTTCGGACCCTGCTTCCAGCGTAATCGACTCAACCGTTGCGCGGACCGATACCGGAACGGAGACCGTGTTGCGATTGCCGGACGTATCCTCAAGAACGATACAGACCGTGTCATTCCATTCCGAATCGAAATCCGGTACGGTTTCGAACGAGACGCGAACGCGGTCGGCATCCTTGATATGTGCAACAAGCGCGTCCGGACGCAGCTTCTTTCCGAGCGGTACCGTCTGCGGAACCGGATCGGCAGTCGGCGCCGCCGTATCGACAACGCGGATCAGAACCGGCGTCGGAACGCCTCCGATCCGCAGAATTTTCAAATGCCAACCGCATGAAAAGGATTCCTTCTCCGCATCGAACGTCGCTTCACGCGCGGTGAAATCCGTCGCGCCGATCTTCGTTCCGAGCTCTGCAGTCACGATCATTCGTACGCCACGGTAATGGATCAGAATCGCAATCACGGCAGCAGCAAGAACACCGCACGTCCAAAGGAGTGCGATGTGCTTTCGATTGCGTTGTGTTTTCGGTTTCGCTTCCATTCGATTCTGTTAATCCGAATTAACCGCCGTAAAAAAAGCCCGGAACGGATCCGGGCTTTGATGAAACGCTGATCAGCCTTTTACTTCTTCGGTCATGGTGTTCTCAACGCCCGCATCCTCTACCTGAGAGATTGCGCCTCTCGCGAAAACGAGCTTGACCTTGTCGGGTCCGACGGAAAGAACGATAACGTCGTCCTTGATCGAAGAGATCGTTCCATAGATACCGCCGATGGTGCGAACTCGGTCGCCCTGCTTCAAAGAACCGAGCATGTCCTTGACCTGTTTGTCGCGTCGACGCTGCGGTACGACCATAACGACAAGCAGTACGACGATCATCGCAAGCGGAAGGATCATCATCGTGAGATTGCTGCCGCCGCAGCCGCCGGCAGACGCATCTGCGGCTCCGCTGAGGCAGGAAGTATCGGCTCCGTTATATACGGACTGTATGAAATTCAAAAGCATAGTTCCTATTCCTTTCCTGTATCTTTCGATATTATACGAAAAAACACGGTTTACGTCAATACTCGATTGTGAAATCTTTGAAACAAGACACGCTCAGAAGACTTCGCGCAGGATCAGATCGACCAGCGCGGTAAACCGTACCGTTGCCTTTGCGGCAGTTTCGGTGACTTCGGCATGGGAAAGCGGCTGATCGAGCACGCCTGCCGCCATGTTGGTGATCAGGCTGACGCCGAGAACCTTCATGCCGCAATGCGCTGCGCACATGGTTTCGGGGATCGTCGACATACCGACCGCATCCGCGCCGATGATGCGCGCCATACGGATCTCCGCCGGCGTCTCATAGCACGGTCCGGACATCATCAGATAGACGCCCTCCTGCATCGGAATCCCGTGACGAACGGAAAGATCGATCATCTTTGCGCGAAGGTCCTTGTCATAGACGTTGCTCTGATCCGGAAAACGCGGTCCGAATTCATCGAGATTCTTTCCGATCAGCGGATTGCTGCCGGACAGGTTGATGTGATCGGTGATCAGCATCAGATCTCCCGCATGGAAGTTCATGTTCACGCCGCCCGCCGCGTTGGTGACCAGCAGCTTTTCGACGCCGAGCTTTTTCATCGTACGGACGCCGAGCGAAAGCATTGCCTGCGGATACCCCTCATAGTAGTGGAATCGGCCCTGCATGGCAATGATCGTCTTGCCGTACTTCTCGCCGATCACAAAGCGATTCTTGTGCCCGATCACGCCGGAAACCGGATAGCCTTCGATGTCCGCATAGTTGACAAAGCGCTTGTTTTCCAGTGTTTCCGCATAATCGCCCAGACCGCTGCCGAGAATGAGGCCGATCGTCGCTTTGTCCGCGCCCTGTTCCTTCAGAAGCGCAGCGGCATTGTTGATGATGTTCATGATGTTTTCCATTGTTCAATCCTCCCAGATATCCTTTAAGAATGATTCGCCTTCCCGCCACTGTTCGCCCGTCAGGTACTCATAGATCGTTGCGCCGATGTCGGAAAACTGTCTGCGAACGCCGAGGTTGACGCCGTGCTTCACATGCTGTCCGCAGATCAGAAGCGGAATATACTCGCGTGTGTGATCCGTTCCCGGGAAGGTCGGATCGCAGCCGTGGTCCGCCGTGACCATCAGGATGTCTCCCTCGCGCATGGCAAGATACATCTCGGGAAGATGCGCGTCAAAATACTCCAGCGCTTTTGCGTATCCTTCCCAATCGTTCCTGTGCCCGTAGAGCATATCCGTATCGACAAGGTTTGTGAAAATGAAGTCTCCCATTCCCGCATTCAAAAAGCGCTGTGTGGCGCGGATGCCGTCCGGATTGTTCTTTGTATGATCGACGGTCGTGATGCCTCTGTGACAGAAGATATCTTCGATCTTTCCGATGCCGACGACGTCCTTTCCCTTCTCGGCAAGCGCATCGAGGATCGTGTCCTTAAACGGCGCAACGGCATAGTCCTTGCGATTTTCGGTACGCTTATATGCACCGTTTCCGCCGAGGAACGGACGCGCGATCACGCGACCGACAAGATATTCGCCGGTCAGCATCTCACGCGCAATCTCGCAGATGCGATAGAGCTCCGGAAGCGGAATGACCTCTTCGTGCGCCGCGATCTGGAATACGCTGTCAGCGCTCGTATAGATGATCGGTTTGCCCGTGCGGACATGCTCGTCGCCGAGCTCCTGAATGATCTGCGTACCGCTTGCAACCACGTTGCCGAGCGTTCCGCGCCCGATGCGCTTTTCGAACGCATCCATGAATTCCTGCGGGAATCCGTTCGGATACGTTTTGAATGCTTCATCCAGCGCAAGCCCCGCCATCTCCCAATGTCCGCAGGTCGTGTCCTTTGCGTGCGTCTGCTCCGCGCATTTGCAGTAGCTTCCGATCAGCTCCTCATCCCCCTTCGGAAGCTTGCAGCCGTCGATATGCGCCAGGCCCAGCCTGCGCATGTTCGGTACGTCGAGGCGTCCCCGCTTTTCAAAGATGTTGCAGATGGTGTTTGCACCGACGTCGCCGAAATCCGCGGCATCGGGCAGCGCGCCGATCCCGGCGCTGTCAAGAACGATCAGAAATGCCCTTTTTTTCATATGAATACCTCTATGTTCTAATTTTATATGATTTTATCATATCGAAGGGTGTTTCGTCAATCCGTTTAGCCAAGGATGCCGTTTTCCGATCTCCGACATCACGTTTCTGCAATGCTCTTCCCACAAAGGATCTCCGATGATCAGACGCACCCGTTCCGCGATCAGATACACAAATTCAAGGTTCGAAGGCGGATCCTTGCGGTTTTTGCCCCGCAGTCCGAGATACGAGTACAGCACATCCGGATCCGCACGTTCCCATGCGCGTTCGATCGCATAATGCATCGTTCGCATGATCATCGGCTTCGTCGTGTTCATGCAGTGTTCGATGTACGGATACAGCTCCTTCTTCGTGGTCGAACGCAGCTTCGGCGGTCTTGTGCGGATGAATCGCACCGCAAGGAAGATGTACCGATATCCGAGCAGCTTTGCCGGAACGCAAAGCGCGCGCATGACCGCATTGATCGTTGCGTTCAGCAGAACGTCCGGATCGCTGTAAACCGAGCGCAGTTCATTCTCCATCCGTTCCATCTCTTCCATTGTCATAACAGAGTCCCCCTTTTTTGATCGAGTCCGATGCAGTCAGCCGCGCGAAACAGAAAGGCCGCGTTGGACGGTGCGGCGCGTTCCGATTGGACCGTTTCTCCGAACAGCTTGTCAAGCGTATCCGGATCCGCAAGCAGCCAGGCGGTATCGATGGCGTGACGCACCGCGTGCTCCGCAGCAGATGTGCTTACACACATTTCAGCCGCAAGGATTTCGTACAGATCGTTTACCGAACGAACATTTGTCGCCTGCTTCTGTGTCAGGATCAGGCGTATCGCTTCCTTCATATAATCGAAACCGCTCAGCGAAACGGGAAATCCGGTCTGCTGCAAAAAGCGTGAGATCCTGCATTCCGTATCGTTTCTGCGCGTTTGTCCGCCGGGAAACGATGCGATCATATCCAGAATCCGTTTCGGGTCCTCAGTACCTGAAAAACAGTATGTAACCTCCTCCGGGATCAGAAACGGCTTGTCCGATTCCCGCAGCAGCAGATAAAACTGATTCGGCCAGAGCACGGGACACCTCCGGATCCGCGGATGCGACGCATACGGATCATCCGAGATCAGTGCGTCGAACGGTTCCCGGAACAGCCGTTCCAGCACCTGCGGGATCGTTCTTTCCGTGCAGAGACGGATCCGCTCCGTGCCGATCGACGCTTCACGAAATCGTTGCGCCGTTTCGCTTTCATTTGTCAGTAGCATCACTTTCATCGGTCTTCTTCCTCCTTCTTCATTCTGGCGGAGAAACCGACGAAAATCTACAGATAAAATGTGTCCAAACGCGGTAATTCTGTAAACAATTATCTTGCGGGCAGCAGTTCCCGTGCCATGCGCTCCGCATAAAGACAATAGCCGCGCGTCGGCTGGCTGATGAAAACATGCGTGACGATACCGATCAGTCTCCCGTCCTGGATCAGCGGACTGCCGCTCATGCCCTGCACGATGCCTCCGGTCTTTTGAAGCAGTAAGGGATCCGTGATCTCGATCATCACGCCCTGCGTTTCGGGTGACGACTGCACGTCGGTGCGGATGATTTCGACCGTATATGCCGAAACGGTTCCGTCTACATCCGAAAGAATATATGCGGCGCCCCTGTGCGCCGCGCCGGCGGGAGCGATCTCCGCCGTCTTTCCCTCCGCATTCCGAAAGCTGTCAAGAATGCCGCCGATCCCGAATACGGTGTTGCGTTCGACGGTTGCGATTGCATCGCTTTCGCGTACAGAAAACACGCCGACCAGCTCGCCCGCAGCATTCCCGGTCCCCTTCCGGATCTCGCGGATCGTCGCCGACGTCAGATATCCGGTTGCCGGAGAGATCAGCTTCCCTGTATCGACATCCGTCACGCCATGTCCCAAAGCAGCATACGCCCCGCTCCCGCGATCACAGAAGGACAGCGTTCCGATCCCGGACGTGCTGTCGCGCACCCACGCGCCGATCCGCTTCTCTCCGCTCGAATCCGTCTCCGGCGTCAATATCGTTTTGAACGCATTGCCGTCGCGCAGGCAGGACAGTTCGCATGCGCCTGCCGTCTCATCACACAGTTTCACAAACGAATCGGTATCCTGAACCGGCATCCCGTCAATTGCGCAGATCATGTCGCCTTCGCGAAGCCCTGCCGAGACAGCCGGACATACGGATCCATGCGCCGTATCGATTTTTTCAAATCCGACGATCTGCACGCCGGACGTTTTCAGAATGACGCCAACCGCTTTTCCTCCGAGCGTTACCGTTCTTGCATCGGAGAATACCGCGACGGTTTTGAGCGGCAGAACGCCGAACAGAGAGATCCGGATGGGTTCGCCCTCCAGCCGCTCGTCTCCGCTTCCCCGCACGAAACGCGCGTCGGTCCGATGCTGTTCAAGCGCAGGCGCAGACAGCGACTCGCCCGCATCGACGACGTCCGGAAGATGCAGCACACGGTAGACCTGCGGAATGCAGTACCATCCGACAAGCAGAAAAGCAAAGCAAGCGCTGATTGCGCGAACGATTCGTTTCATTTGATTCAACTCCTTTTCGGTATCGTGTGACAAACGGTCCGAAAACATACAAAAAAGGCCTTCGTCGGAAGGCCATGTAAATAGAATGTATTATGCCTTTGCGGATATCAGCAGGCGCTTTGCATGCTCCATTGCCGCCGCATCGTCTTCGCCGCTGCCCATAATCCGCGCGATCTCCTTCGGTCGTTCCGCCTCGGTGAGTCTGCGCGTTATGCTGTGCGTCTTCTCTGCGTCGGAATACTTGTAAGCCACATACTGCGTATCGGCATATGCCGCGATCTGGGGCAGATGCGTGACGCAAAGAACCTGATGCTTTCGTCCGAGCGCACGCATTTTGACTGCAACGGCATTCGCGACCATGCCGGAAATGCCGGTATCGATTTCATCGAAAATCAGCGTCTCGATGCGATCCGCGTCCGAAAGCGCCGCTTTCATTGCAAGCATGATGCGGGACATTTCGCCGCCGCTTGCAACCTTGACGAGCGGTTTCACCGGCTCGCCGCGGTTTGCGGAAAGCAGGAACGCCGCTTCGTCAATGCCCGTTTCCGAAAGCGCTTCCTTCGGGATCTCCGTAAACGCCGTTTCCATGACCGCATGCGGCATGCCCATCTCCGCAAGCTCCGAAACTGTTTCTTTCATCAGCTTCTGCGCGGCGGACTTCCTTCGATCCGAAAGCTGCCTTGCAAGCTTTCCGAAGGAATCGACAGCGGTCCTATACGCTTTCTCAAGCGCATCCGCGCGGTTTTCACCGTCGTTCAGGATCTGATACTCGTTCCCGATCTTTTCGCGATAAGCGAGGACCTCAGCGATCGTAGCGCCGTATTTGCGCTTCAGATTCTGCAGCGCGGCAAGGCGGCTTTCCGTCTGTTCGAGAAGCGCAGGATCGTAGCGGAATGCGTCGCGGCTGTCCCGGAGCTCATATGCGACGTCCTCGATGGAATAATACGCGTCGTCCGTTCGTTCGGACAGCCTGCGATAGTCTTCATCGTATGCGCCGATCCGGTTCAGCGCGTCACGCGCGTCGGTCAGCGTCGAAAGCGCGCCGCCTTCGGCAAACAGCGCATCGTATGCGGCGTTCAGTCCCTCGACGATCGCTTCTGCATTGCGCATACGCAGCCGATCCGCCTCAAGCTGTTCCTCTTCGCCGTCGACGGGAGAAACGGAATCGATCTCCCTGATCTGATACTGCAGCGCATCGATGCGCCGCTCGCGTTCCCGAAGTCCGCTTTTCAGAATGTCCAGATCACGTTTTGCCGTCAGCGCCGCCTGCCTTGCATCCTCTGTTCTTGATTTCAATCCGTCCGAATCGCTCTTTGCATATGCGTCAATCAACGCAAGATGCGTCTCCGGATTCAGAAGCGACTGATGCGCATGCTGACCGTGCAGGTCGACAAGAAGGTCTCCGATTGTTTTTAGCTCCGCCGTGCCGACCAGCGTGCCGTTGACGCGACATACGTTTCTGCCGCTTAATGAAAGCTCGCGATACAAAACGAGCTCGTCGCCGTCGTCGAGTTGTTGCTGCCGGAGATAGCCTTGTACCGGAGAATCCGGCGAAAGCAGAAATGTCGCTTCGACGGACGCCTTATCCGCCCCCGTACGAATGCTCTCACGGCTTGCGCGCTCACCGAGTACAAAGCTGACCGACTCGATCAGGATGGACTTGCCCGCGCCTGTTTCGCCGGTCAATACAGAAAAGCCCGCATCGAAAGCAATGTCGGACTTATCTATCAAAGCGATATTCGTAACCTGTAAACGTGTGAGCACTCTGCCCTCCGTTATTTCATCATTTTCTGGAATTTCTTGATGATGTCGGAAACGTTCTTTCCTTCGCGTACGGCGACGAACACCGTATTGTCGCCCGCGATGGATCCCGCGATCTCCGGCCACTTCATGGAATCGATCGCTTCCGCGGCAACGGCGGCGCTGCCCGCCATCGTTTTCACGACGATCAGGTTCCCTGCGGAAGTGATCGAAACGACGCAGTTGCCGAACAGGCGGATAAAGCGTTCCTGCAGATCGGATTCCGCCTTTTCCACGGTTGCATATTTATAACGACCTTCGCCGGTCAGGACTTTAATCAGACGAAGCTCCTTGATGTCACGCGAAACGGTCGCCTGGGTCACATTGAACCCCTGCGCGCTCAAAAGCGATGCAAGCTCCTCCTGCGTTTCGATGTTTTCGGCAGCAATCAGCTTTAAGATCATTGCATGTCTTTTCGGTTTCATTACTCCAATACCTCAGTTCAAATCAGTTTTTCCGAAATCAGGCGGAACAGATTGCGATTCCGGAAGGTCATCAGTTTTGTCGATCGGTGCGATCTTGTAACCGTGATCCGATCGCCGCGCGATACGGAACGGAACCGGTCTCCGTCCGCCGCCAGAACGCCTTTTCCATCCATCGTGATGGATACGCGCGAATCCATAGAGCATACCACCGGACGAAAATGCAGCGTGTGCGCGCAGATCGGCGTTACGATCATGGCTTCGAGCCCATCCATCAGGATCGGTCCTCCCGCCGAAAGAGAGTATCCAGTGGATCCGATCGACGTGGAGATCACCAATCCGTCGCCGAACAGATCCCCCGCTGCCTGACCGTTGATCTCCAGAGAAAGCTGCATGACGCCGGAAAACGAATGCTTATAAACAAGCACGTCGTTGAAGCAGTCCCGCACAGGTTCTCCGTTTACTTCGACGGACAGCATCGGTCGCTCTTCGATCGTATAACACCCGTCCCGAAGCATGCGAAGCGCTTCCGGAAAGCGGTCCCCCGTCCATTCCGTCAGGAACCCGATCCGTCCGCAGTTCACGCCGAAGAGCGGCAGTCCGCTTCGGCACGCGATCTGTGCCGTGCGAATGAAATTACCGTCCCCGCCGACCGCTACGATCACGGCATCCTCCGCCGGTGTCGGGTCCTCTGCCCCGAGCAGGGAGCAGGTAATTCCTTCGTCCTCGGCGGTTTTCATCAATCGACGACAATCGGCTGCAAGTGATGCCTTTCCGGCATGCACCGCAAATACAAGGTGCATAGCGCAGCCTCCCACTTGTGAATATTACGCATTCATTATACAGTTGAAAAACAGAATTGGCAAGACAATTATGAATAAACTTTAACTGTTTTTGCCCATAGAATGGGCATTTTTTACGATTTCCGGGATCAATTCCGAGAATTTATGCAAGGATGCGTCGTTTTTGGTACTGCCCTTTTGCATGTATAAAAGGAATTCGATATTGCCTTTCGGACCGGTGATCGGCGAAAAGGAAAGCCCCGCAATGCAGAATCCGGTTGCATCCGCAAACGCAAGCATCTCGCGAATCACACGTTCATGTACCGCCGGATCACGCACAACGCCGTTCTTGCCGATCTCGGAACGACCGGCTTCAAACTGCGGTTTGATCAGCGCAACGACCTCCCCCGTTTCCGCCATGCTGCCGTAGAGCGGCGGCAGGATCAGCCGGAGTGAGATGAAGGAAACGTCGATGGATGCGAACGTGATCGGTTCCGGAAACCAGTCCGGCGTCATGAACCGCGCATTTGTACGTTCCATGACCGTGACGCGAGGATCGTTTCGCAGAGACCAGTCCAGCTGCCCGTATCCGACGTCGATGGAATAGACGTGCTTTGCGCCGTTTTTCAGCATGACGTCCGTGAAACCGCCCGTCGATGCGCCGATATCCGCGCAAACGCGTCCGTTGAGATCGATCGGAAACACCTTAACAGCCTTATCGAGTTTCAGACCGCCGCGGCTGACAAATGGAATCGCATCCTCAACGACAACGATCTCTGCATCGGATGGGATATCTTGACCCGCCTTCTCGGCGCGGATGCCGTTGACACGCACCTCGCCCGCAAGGATCAGCGCGCGCGCCTTTTCGCGCGAGGGGCAGAGTCCCCTTGCAACCATTTCCACATCCAGGCGAACCTTCGTCATGCTTCCTCCATCAGTTCCTTCAGAATCTTCGTTATATGTTCTTCGGTAAATCCGTATCGTTCACGCTGTCGTGAAACGGACGCCTGCGGGATCGGCTCGGTCGGCAGCGCAACCGAACGTACGCGGCAGGGATTGCAGCGCAGCGCAAGGGTTTCTCCGAGCGAAACTGTGTTCTCCTCCAGCACCAGAAGCCGCGTTCCGTTTTCCCGGAAATATGCGATCATCTCCTCATCCAGCGGCTGCAGGAATCTCGCGTTGATCAATCCGGTACCATTCTTCTTTGCGATCCACTTTGCCAGCGGAAGCAGCGTTCCGTGCGCGACAATGACCGTTTCCCGCACCGGCTCAACGATCTCCCATTCCCCGAAATACAGCTTTGTTCTCATCGGAACATCCGGAAGCGATCCGCGCGGATAGCGCACGACGCACGGTTCCTTTCGGGAAACAGCCATCTCCAGCATTGCAGAAAGCTCGCTTTGCGAGGACGGCGAGTACACGGCAAGGTTGGGCATCGTGGACAGGAACGCCGGATCGAAGATGCCCTGATGCGTTTCTCCGTCCGATCCGACCAGACCCGCGCGGTCGACCGCGATGACAACGGGAAGATTCTGGAGGCAAACGTCGTGCAGCAGCGAATCGTACGCGCGCTGCAGGAAGGAAGAATACACCGCAACGACCGGTCGCATCCCGCCGCGCGCAAGTCCCGCCGCCATCGTCACGGCATGCGCTTCCGCGATCCCGACGTCAAAGAACCGGTCCGGATATGTCTCTGCAAACGTCGTCAGCCCGGTCCCGCTCGGCATCGCCGCCGTTATGGCGATCAGTTTGTCATTGTCCTTTGCAAGCCGAACCATGGTCTCTCCGAAGATCTCGGAACAGGTCTTCTGTCGCTCCGGGCTGACCTTTCCGGTCATGATCTCAAACGGCGCGATCCCGTGGAACTTTTCCGGATTCTCCACCGCGAACGGATATCCCTTGCCCTTGGTCGTGATCGCATGCAGGATCATCGGCTTGTTCAGCGCTTTGCATCGGCGCAGGTATTTCACGACCTTGCGAACGTCGTGTCCGTCGATCGGTCCCAGATACAGGATCCCGAACTCCTCAAACGGCAGGTTCGGCGCAAGAAACCGCTTTGCACGGTTTTTAAAATGCTCCATGTGCCGACTCAGATATTGCCCGAAGCTGCTCGTTTCCAGGATCCCCGTGAGCCAGCGTTTGAACGCATTGTAGGTGCGGTTGGTACGCATCGTCGTCAGCGAATCCTTGAGCCCGCCGACATTCTTTGAGATCGACATCTGGTTGTCGTTCAGAATGATGAGCAGCGGCAGCTTGTCCTGTCCGGCGTCGTTGAGCGCTTCAAAGGACAGTCCGCCCGTCATCGCACCGTCGCCGACCAGTGCGACCGCCATGTTCTTTTCGCCCTTCAGCCGCATGGCGCGCGCAAGACCGAGCGCAGCGGAGATCGCCGTGCTCGCATGCCCGGTGTTGAAAACGTCGTGCTCGCTTTCGCTGAACTTCGGGAATCCGGAGATCCCGTTTTCCTGCCGCAGCGTGGTAAACGCGTCCTTGCGCCCCGTCAGGATCTTGTGCGCATAGGACTGGTGTCCGACGTCGAACACCAGCTTGTCGTTCGGGCTGTCGAACACGTAATGCATCGCGACGATGAGATCGACCGCGCCCAGGCTCGACGCAAGATGACCTCCCGTCTTGGAAACGTTTTCGACCAAAAAAGCGCGCAGTTCCTCGCAAAGCGCCGGAAGCTGCTTCTCATCCAGTGCTTTGAGGTCCTTAATTCCGTTGATGGTATCCAGGATCGGATAGTTCATATCAGTATGTTCGACTCCGTAATGCCGAGATCAGTTCCCGCAGCGTATCTGCCGCCTCGCCCGTATACGGGGCTAGAATCGCTTCCGCCCGGCAATATGCTTCTTCAATGTATGCTTTTGTTTCTTCTCTTCCGTAGAATGTTGCGTAGGTCAGCTTGCATTCCTGACGGTCCTTCTCCTCGTCCAGAAGATCGTCCGTCATCTGAAACAGCAACCCGACCGTATCGCCGAATACGCGCATGATCTGCGCTTTGCCCGGATCGGAAAGGTATGCGCCGGCAACACATGCCGCGCGAAACAGCGCGCCGGTCTTGTTCAGATGGATCCGGTCCAGCACCTCTGCGCTGCGCTCCGTGAGATTCAGATCGTCGCTCTGCCCGCTGACCATTGCATACGCACCTTCGAAGATCGTGCGCTTTGCGTCGTCATTTCCCTTCTGTTCAAGCAGCAGCAATCCGGCTTTTGTCAGGAGTCCGTCGCCGGCAAGAATCGCGTTGCCCTCTCCGAACTGCACATGATTGCTCGGCTTTCCGCGGCGGATCACATCGTCGTCCATTGCCGGAAGATCGTCATGGATCAGCGAATAGCAGTGAATCATCTCCAGTGCGCAGGCAAACGGCATAGCAGTCTCTTCGCTTCCGCCGAGCATGGAGTTGATCAGCAGCAGCAGATACGGACGAACGCGCTTGCCGCCGTCCAACAGGCTGTAGCGCATGCTTTCGTTCAGCAAGGCGGCGGAACCGTCCGCATCCATATACGCCTTCAGGGCGTTTTCGATCCGTTCCGTTTCCCGCATCTCGCCTGCTCCTTTTCAAGATCGTTCAGGCGTTTTTCGTATGCGTCAAGCGTCGCTGCGCAGTCACGATACAGCGCTTCGCCCTGTTCGTAGAGACGGATCATCTCTTCCAGAGGCGCATTGCCGCTCTCAAGCTTTGCAACGATCTCCTCCAGCTGTGCCTGCTTTTGTTCATAGGTTAGTTCGCTCATACTGTTTCCTTTCCGGTGATCTTCGCCTGTGCCGTTCCGTCCGCAAAGCGGATCGAAACCGTATCTCCCGTTTCGATCTCACGGGACGAAGCGATGATATGTCCCTGTTTTCCGCCGATCAGCGCAAAGCCGCGTTCCAGCGTTCTCTGCGGACTGTAAGCAAGCAGCCGCTCTTTTTCCCGTTCCAGTCTGTTCCGCTGCGTTTCGAGCATGCGGGCGCTCGCCTGGAAAAGTCCGGCATGCGTTTCATCAAGCGTCTGCCGTCTTTGTTCCGCAGCTCGCTGCATCCGAACCCGAATGGCGTCCCCCCACAAAAGGCTGAGCCTGTCGCGCTTTGCGCGAACCCCGTGCTTCAGCGCATTCTGCAGGCGGTTTTGCAGCGACGACAGTGTTGAAATAAGTGCGCTGCGCTCCGGTACGGCAAGCTCTGCGGCTGCGGAAGGCGTCGGTGCGCGCAAGTCCGCCACAAAGTCGCTGATCGAAAAATCCGTTTCATGTCCGACCGCGGAGATCACGGGGATCGAGCACCGATGGATCGCCTCGACGACCGGCGGCTCATTGAACGCCCAAAGGTCCTCCATGCTTCCACCGCCCCGACCGACGATCAGAACGTCGCACCGTTTTTCCGCGTCGGCACGGTCGATCGCATCTGCAATTTCCTGCGCCGCGCCGGGTCCCTGCACCGCCGTCGGATAGAACACGATCGGCATGGACAGGAACCTCCGCCCGGTCACGGTCACGACGTCATGCTGCACCGCGCCGCCTGCGCTTGTGATCAGCCCGATCGCCTTCGGCAAAAGCGGAATCGGTTTCTTTTGGGATGCATCGAACCATCCGAGACGGCTCAGTTTCTCCTTATATGCTGCAAAGGCAGCATACAGCGAGCCCGCGCCGATCAGCGACAGCCCCGTTGCCATCAGTTGAAAACGTCCGTCACGCGGGTAAAGCGTTGCTCTGCCCGCAAGGCGCACATGCTGTCCGTCCTTCGGAAGAAACCGCAGTCCCGCGACGTTCTGTCGGAACATCACGCAGTTGACCGAAGCAAGCTCGTCTTTAAGTATGAAATACAGATGCCCGGACGGATGACGCCTGACCCCCTCGAGCTCGCCTTCAACCGCGAGCGTTTTGAGCGTCGGATCGACTCCCAGCAGAAGATCGACGTATTCATTCAATTCGTGGACCGAAAACACGGGTTTTACCGATTCCATACACTTCTCCGATCCGCGCCGATCAGCGCGATGCCGACCGCGTTGTCCCTCGACAGCTCCGGTCTGCCGAAATAAAGCTGACCCGAAAACCGTTTCCTAAGAAGCGTTCGCAGAAGCTGCGACGATGCAACCCCGCCGCAGACAAGGAACGGCAGTTCTCCGAATGTCTGCACGGCGTTTGTAAACATCTTTGACAGCATTCTGGCAAGGCAGTCATAAACACCGTATGCAAGCTCGGCGTCGGGCACGGTATGCAGAAGCCGCTGCGCTGCGGATTCCGCGCCGGAGAAGGAGCAGTTCATTCCCTTTACGGCGCTCGGAAGCCTGACGTCTTTTTGTTCCGCCTGCAGAGCAAGCGCTTCCAGATGCTTTCCCGCGGGAAATGGCAGCGAAAGCGCAACGCCGACCCGGTCCACGAACTGTCCTGCGTGCAGATCGGTCGAGCATCCGACCGGTTCGATCCGATACGGTGCGTCCCGATGCGGTTCGACAAGCAACAGATCGGTCGTTCCGCCGCTGATATGCACCGCAAAGAAGCGTTCGCGATCCATAAGCGTTTCGTTTCCGAACAGTGCCGCGCGGATATGACCGCTCTGATGATCCGTGCGAATCAGCGGCACATTGAGCGCGGCGGCAAGCGTCTCCGCCTGTTTGAGCCCCGCCAGAAAGACGGGCATATAGCTGTTTTCCGCGGACGTGGGAGAAGCGCTGACGGAAACACAGTCGATCGCGTTCCTGTCGACTGCGGAAAACAGTTCGCAAAGCAGAGGAGAAAGCTGTTTTATATGCTGAAACAGTCCTTCGGACTGTCTGAGCCCGCGATCTCCAAAAGCTACGGAAAGCATCGTCCCCTTTGAAAAGACGATGCTCTTTCCATCCGTACATGCGACCGAGGTGGTGTAACAGCTCGTGTCGATTCCGAGACACAGCGGACCGTGCATGTTCAGTGCACCTTTGCGATTGCGCCCAGAACGCCGTTGATGAATCCCGCCGATTTTTCGCCGCCGAATTCTTTTCCGAGTTCGACCGCCTCGTTGACCGTTGCGCCGACCGGAATACCCGGTTCATAGAGAAGCTCATATACCGCGATCCGGAGGATCGAAAGGTCGACCTTTGCAATCCGTCCGATCGACCAATCCCGCGCATGCGCCGAGATCTCTTCGTCGATCGCTTCCATATGCGCATGCACGCCTTCATAGAGGCGATCGGAGAACAGCGCGTCCTCCTCGGAGAACGATTCGCGCTCGGACTGTTCCAGCGCATCTTCCATGGAATCCATGCCGCCGACCGTTTCCGCGTAGAGGCGCTTCATCGCGATCTCTCTCGATACTGTATGACTCATGCGTGTTTCCCTCTGAACAGTCTGCGGAAAAAGTCCTTGATCGCTTCAAGCCCGCCGCGGTCCGCCATGCGTCCAAAGAAGATCGCGACAGCGACCAGCACGCCGGCAAGCAGCGTCCACCAGCCGATCAGATAGATCATCAGAACAACGATCAGCGCAAGGACGCTGAGGATGACAGCCCATTTATGATTCTGGAAAAACTCTTTCATATTTTGTTCCAACCTCCGTTCGTTTACGCTTTGCCCGACCGGATATCCGCCTGATCGACCGTTACGTCGACGGTTCCGACCGTTGTTCCGCAATACTCCGACAGTGCAGACGCGATCGAATCCTGCAATGCATGCGTCAGCTCCAGAAGCGATACCGTCGGCGACGAAACGACGCGCACCTCAATCCTGACGCTGTTTCCGATCGCATGGACTTTCGTTTTGCAGGACGAAATATCGGACCTTCTTTTGACTGTGCGCTCCGCGATCTGCGAAAGCGTTGTAAACGATACTCTCGTTTCACCGAGCGCATTCTTTTCAAGCAGCGCGCTCGTTTTGCGATTGAAATGCTCTCCGATCATTCCGTACAGAATCAGGACGGCAATCGCTATCAAAGCGAATGCCGACAAAACAAGGAACAACACCTGCGGCATCCGGCGCAGCGAACCGACCAGCGTCTGTATGCGTTCGGTCGATACCGGCCAGCCGATCGCTGTCAGCAGCAGGCATACGCCGAAAACCAGTGTCAGAAAAGCAAGAATCCCGGATAGGATCCTGACTGCAAGCTTCATGAAACGTACCCCTTACCCATGCTTGTCCGTAAACCGTTGCCGAAGCATATGCTTCGGCAGTGCGATTACTTCACGCGATTCTCGGGTTTCGGCGGTTCTGCGGGCATTTCCTTTGCAAAGACGATCGAATTGACGGCAATGTTGACCTGAACGACCTTCAGTCCGGTCATCGTCTCGATGGCGTTCTTCACGGCGTTCTGGACATTGCGGCAGACTTCCTGGATCCGGAAGCCGTAGCGTACGATGATGTTCATGTCGACCGCACATTCCACGGAACCGACTTCAACCTTGATGCCCTTTGTGTAGTTCTTCTTGCCGAGCTTTTCGCCGATGCCTTCAAAGGCAGAGCCGCTCATGCCGTAAACGCCTTCGACCTCGGAAGCCGCCAGCGTTGCGATCGTTGCGACTACATCCTCCGCAAAAACAATTTTACCGCCGTTGTCTTCGGATTCGATGGTAATATCCTTATATTCGCTCATATAAAACCTCCCAAGTCTTTCGGATTTCTATATACGCAGACAGTATACCATCAATCTCCCAAAAAGTAAACCCATGAAAGCAATTTCGACGTTAAAGCGTTGTACTGATCTTGACGTTTTCCGCGCTCTTTCCCGTCTCCCTGAGTACGATGTCGAGGATCTGCGCGACCTGCTCGTCATTCAGTTTTTCCGCGCCGACGACCACGTTGACGTTTCCCTTATGAATCGAAACGATCACATCCGGAAATCCCTTTGCGCGGACAAGGTTTTCAACCGTCAGCTCCGTCTCCATTGCGTTGACCAAATCGAGCTTCTGTTTCTGTGCGTCGGACAGCGTTTCGGTATCCGCTCCCTGCGAAACGATCGCGTCCAGATATGCAAGTTCCTGTGTGCGTACGGTGTCTCGTTCCTCCCTGTATGCGGCGAAGAAGTTTGCGTCTGCCGCATGGGATTGCGCGGAGACCTGCGTCACCGCAGAGGACTTCTGCGCTTCGGTTTCCTTTGCTTCCGGTTTTCCGCGATTGACGAGGATGTTCGTTACCACCGCAGCCGCCAGCAGCAGGCAGAGACCGACCGCCGTCAACACCCGTTTGTTCAGCCGCTTTGCGCAGCGTCGAATCAGTTCTTTCATCGCTTTCCTCCTGCATGATGTTGTTATGATCCTTCATAGGACATTTCAAATACTTCGATCCGCTCAATCGGAATCCCCGTCACCGCCTGCACTGCCGCCTGCAGCTTCTGCCGGACCGAGAAATCGGATGCGCCTTCCGCAACGACGATCACGCCGCGTACGATCGGTTCCTTCTCATACAGCACGATCGGTACATGTCCGTTCCCCGTCTCCACGGTCGCCGGTTCGGTCACTTCACGAACCGATCGCGACGTCTCGCTTCCGTTGCTGCCGTTCGAGTTTCTGCTATCCTCATCGGTCTGCCGCACCGTCGCCGTGACGATCTCCCCGCCTGTTTCATAGGTGACCAGCACATCCACCTTTCCGGCGCCTCGAATTCTGGAAAGCACCTCTGTAAGGCGCTGTTCCAGAGCGTCCTTTCCGGAGGTCCGTTCGACTGTCGTTTCCGTCCGGGCTTCGGTTTCCGTTTTCCGTGCTTTGCACTGCGGTTCGCCTCCGATCAGGCAAAGGAGAACGGCGATCAGTCCGACAAGCGCGTAAAGCGCATATACAAGTCCGGGGTTCTTCTTGACCAGCGCTTTCCAACGCGCCGAAACCGATTCGCCGTCCTTCTTCTGCATTATAATCTCCTTCTCAACGGAATATGTCTGCGATCTGCGCGGCAAGCAATTCCAGAAATACAAGCCCGATTGCGGCTTTTGCCGTCCTTCGGATCCCGGAGCGCGGCAGCAGCAGTTCGATTGCGGTCAAGGTCAGCCCGCCCGCCGCAAGCGTCAGCGCCGCATGCATCAGCTTGCTCATATGAATCTCCCGATTCCGAAGACCGGCGCGATCATCATGAGCGCCGCCGCAATCACGGCAAGCTCGGACAGCATCAAAAGATGCAGCATGTCTCCCATCGCACGCAGCAGTTCCGCATACGGTTTCCCGGACAGCGGTTCCGAAAGGAGTGCCGACACGCGCAGCGCGCTTCTTGTCATCGTTACCGACAACACCGGCTTCAATGCTATCGATACGATTACAGCGCATCCCGTGACGCCCAGTGCGTTCTTGACAAAGCAGAGGCACTGAAACGCCGTATCTACGGATTCCGACAGCAGCGATCCGACCGACGGAATGCTGCCCGCGGCAAACTTCGTCGTCTTCAGCAGCAGCCCGTCCGCGCTTCCCGCCGTGACGGAACGGATCGCCGTCACGATCAGAAAGAGCGAACATGCCGTTCCGAGCACCCATTTTGCGGCGCGGTGCATGATTCTTCCGATCGATGCGAGTCTTCCCTCGCCCGCGTCCAGCGCAAACAACACTCCCCCGAGAACGGCAAGCGGCGCGATGCAGATTCCGATCAGCCGCAGTATGATTTCAGAGAGCATGGATTGCGTTGCCGAAAGCAGAAGCGCCGTATGCTCCATTCCGCTCATTGTCAGAAAACCGGTCAGAGCGGGAAGAATCAGTTCGCCGGTCCGACCGACCGTATCGATCGCGGAAAGCGCGCTGCGGACCTCCGCAAAGGACAGTGCAAGGACCGTTCCGGCTGCGCAGATACGGAAGGCGATCCGCGCCGTTTCCCCGATCTGCGACGCATCCGACAATCCCTGAACGATCGCGCCGATCACGGACAGTCCCATCAGGATCGCAACCTTTGCGGCAGCGGACCGAACGGACGGCATCAGCTGCACGCCGATCCCTGTGAGCGTCGGACCTGCCGTTTCGGTCGCTTCTGCCGCGGCAACCTCCCGCAGATAGTCGGAAGGCAGCGATATCCACTCCCCGTCCTGTGCGAGAAACCATGCATCCCAGTCGGAGAGATCGACTGTCTCCAGCAGCGCGTCGATTCCTTCTGTCACTTCATCGGTCTCCATAAGCAGTATCGGCAGCAGCAGCACGATTCCGAGGATCAGCGCTTTCTTCACGGCACAGCCTCCCCGATAAGCGCCGTGCCTGTCTCCAGCAGCGTTACGACCGAGGGCAGCGCGCAGGACAGGATCAGGATTCGCCCGCCCAGCGCAAGTCCTCCGGCAATCGCCTTCTGTCCCGCATCTTCGGAAACATTCACGCCGAATTCCGTCAGATACGCGATTCCGAGGATTTTCAGCACAGAGCCGATCATGGCGGGAGATACGCTGTATTCCGTACAGATGCGCCGCAGCGTTTCCGCGATTCCGGTCAGACGCAGCAGCGCGCCGAGCAGAAGCAGCACCGCAGCGGCAATCCCGATCAGAACGGCATACTCCTGCCGGACCGTACGCATCAGGATCGTTGTGACGGAACCGATCAGCGCGATCAGAACAAGCTTCTCCATGTCAGTACAGAGAGAATGTGCGCTGCACGGTTTCCAGCAGCGACGCGATCATCGAAACGATCAGCATCGTTGCCAGAATCAGACCGGCGATCGCCGCGACCGTCGCAAGCTCTTCGCGGCCGTTCTGCCGAAGCAGCTGCACGATTACCGTGACCAGGATTCCGATCCCCGCGATCTTGAATAACAGATTGATCTCCATGTTTCTCCTACAGCAAAAGAATTGCGATCGCTGCGCCGATCAGCGCACCGGACACGCGAATGACCTGTGCCTGCTTTGCCTCGGCTTCGGCTTCCTCCTCCGCGCGTTTCAGCATCGGCAAAAGCGAATCCGTTCGTGCGGTAAATTCCGAACGCCCCGCGGCAGACAATCCCGAAAAGAACATACGCACCCCCTCAGCTTCCGCGCTTTCCTTCCGGAACACTGCCGCCGCGCGTTCCGCAGACACTTCTTCCGTTTTCCCTTCGGACAGCGCTTCCAGATACCGGCTGAGCGATCCGGCGAGAAGCTCCTTTCGTTCCGACGCGATTTCCATCAGCGATCCGCGCCTGGACGCGATCCGTTCCGAGAGCAGCTGCAGATCGCCGCGAAGCGCTCGTATCGTCCGAAGGCGTTCCGTCTTTCCTGCTGCGATGCGAAACCCGATCAGGCAGCACAATCCGAACAGGAGCGAAAGCCCGACCGTCTTCATTCCGTGACCGCGTTTACGCGGTTCCCCTCCGCATCGAGCACCTCTTTGCACCGTCCGAGCCCGTGCAGGACCGCGATCCTCTGAAACACATGCTCTTGCAGAAGCATCCGCATCGACGGACGCATCGACAGTTCCTCAACGGATCCTCCGTGCGCCGTTGCAAGGACGGCTACGCCCTTTCCCCTTGCCTCAAGCAGCGCTTCCGCGTCCCTCGCATCATTCAGCTCATCCATGGCAAGGATCTGCGGCGAAAGGGTCGAAACGATCCTGACCGCCGCATCCGCTTTCGATATGCCGGAGATCACATCGGTTCGGATTCCGAGGTCAAAGACGACCGCGCCGTTTGCGTCGCCGCTCAGTTCAAAGCGTTCATCCGCAGCCCCCACGCGGGACGCCCGAACGCCGTACAGTCCGTTTGCGTTGATCCGGATCAGATCCCGCAGCAGCGTCGTTTTTCCGCATCCCGGAGGCGATACAAGCAAGGTGGAAAGAAACTCTCCGTTGTTTGTCACAAACGGCAGAAGCGGCGCCGCGCAGTCTTTCACTTCCCGCACGATCCGGATGCAGACGCCGGAGATCGACGAAAAGCCGAGCACGTTCCCTTCTGCTCTGACCATGCGGCCGGACAAACCGACTCTGCATCCGCCGACGGTGATGAATCCGTCCCTGCGCTCGTTTTCCCATGCGTATGCCGAAAAATCCATGAGCCTTGCCGTCAGT
The DNA here is from genome assembly GCA_045576895.1 of Clostridia bacterium. Taxonomy (GTDB): domain Bacteria; phylum Bacillota; class Clostridia; order Christensenellales; family CAG-138; genus UBA3792. The sequence goes on from JAZNHI010000155.1 coordinate 25,005, forward strand.
CTCTTCAGCTCTTCCTCCGAGATCATCGGCGTGCCGTTGTTGCCGTAAACGATGCGGTCGGCGCCGTCGAACACGAGTTCAAGCGGCGCATTCGCGCGCAGGCGGATCTCCAGCAGCGGCGTATCCTCACCGATTCGTTCCAGCACCTCCGAGATCCGCTTCGGAAGCAGCTCCGTCCATTGTTCTTTCCACCGTTCCACGCTCGTCCCTCCCGATTTAACCCTATGCATGGATGGATGCGGATATGAAAACGCCGTCCGACGAGATCCGTCGAACGGCGTAGATCGATTCGTAATTAAAGCAGTTTCCGGAACGCAAGACCGGTTGTGTGCGGCGATCCGGGCGCATCTCCGTTCAGCGCCGCGCGGATCAGATTTCTCGCTTCCTCGACCGTTTCGATCGTCAGATATACCGCATAAAAATCGAGCGGCGGGAGCTGCTTGTCGCAGAGATACAGCGGAACGCTGTTCAAAAGCGCGGAATAGCGGCGTTCGCGGCAGACAAGCGGAAATACCGTGCCTTTGCGGTCGGTCACGACCGGACGTCCGTTGCAGGATCCGCAGCCCCTGTCGGACCGTGCCGGACAGGAACGCAGCTGCATCAGAGGAAGCCTTCCGACAACAAGCATGCCGAGCGGGATCGCACTTTGAAGATCGCGCGCTTTCGGTGCGGAAAGCTCAAACGATACAAACAGTGCCTGCACGCCCATCTCGCGATACGCTTCGATCGCGTCGCTGTTGGTAACGTTCAGTCCGTATCCGCCGATCGGGATCAGTCCCGCTTCCTTTGCCATCCGGATCGCGCTGATGTTCTCCGCAAGCGCAAACCGCATGCCGCACTCTTTCAGTGATCGCAGCGTCGTCCGTGTTTTCTCCTCCTCGTCCGGATAGATCAGGATCGGGATTTCGCCCGCGGCGCGGTCGGTGATGTATTCCGGATGCTCTGACAGCACGTCGATCGGAAGGCTGTAAAACGCGATCGCCGGATCGTCGAAAAACTGTTCGGGCGAAGCAAAGCGCACGCAAAGCCTCGGTTTCTCGGTTCGGCGCGCATGCGGAATCGAAAGCTCAGGCGTGCAGATCGTTCGTTCCGGAACGGCGGCGCGCGCTTCATACAACGCGTCCAGTCCGCTTCTGCGCAGCGCGTTCAGCGCGGACGACGGCAGCATCAGCCCGTCCTCCAGCTCACATGAAACGGATTCGACCGCAAACGGCGTTCCGCCCGTTTTGCGCATGCTCTTCTCGACCGATTCAACGCGCAGCGGCGCATGCAGCGCGGTCTCCGGAACCTCGCCGGTCACGGTCACGGAATGCGTCCCGTCGTCTGCGGTCAGCAATGCGGGCGCACCCGACGCGATACGTACGCGCATTGCGATCGGCACGTCGTTTCTCGGTCCGCGATACAGCTCGCGAATGCCGGAAAGCACCGTCTGCGCGCGTTTCGCGTCCTCCTGCGTGCGAACGCCGAACATCGTGTGATTGCGTTTGCCCGCATAATAACCTTCGGTGAATCCCCCGCGCGAAAACACGTCACGAAGAACCTGTTCGGAATACGGTTCGCCGTCCCGCACACGGCGCACGGCGTCGACCGCCGCTGCGACATACTCCGGCGATTTCAGCCGTCCTTCGATCTTCAGCGACGCAATACCGATCTTGCGGTACGCATCGTAATGCGCAATGTGCGACATGTCCTTCAGCGACAACGCATACTCCGCGCCGTTGCAGATGAACGGCAGCCGGCACGGCTGTGCGCACATGCCGCGGTTTCCGCTGCGTTCCCCGAGCATTGCGGACAGATAACAGATGCCGGATGCGCTCATGCACAGCGCGCCGTGGACAAAGCATTCCAATTCGATTTGCGTCTGCTCTTTGATCTTTCGGATCTCTTCAATCGAAAGCTCCCGTGCAAGCACGGCGCGGGAAAAGCCGATATCCTCCAGCATCTTCACGCCTGACGCGTTGTGTACCGCCATCTGCGTAGACCCATGCAGCTCCAGTGTGGGGCATATCTGCTTTGCCAGCCGCATGACCGTGAGGTCCTGCACGATGATCGCGTCCGCTCCGCTTTCGGCGATCTCCGTCAGCGTGTCGGCAACCGCTGTTCGTTCTTCGTCGTGAACCAGCGTATTCACCGTCACATGCACGCTCACGCCGTGCGCGTGGCAGAAGCGTACCGCCTCACGGAGCTTTTCGCCGGTAAACTGTCCCGCGTTCCGGCGTGCGTTGCATGCGCCCGCACCGAAATAGACCGCGTCCGCTCCCGCATATACGGCAGCTTCCAGCGATCCTTCCGTTCCTACGGGCGCCAGTATTTCCGGATTGTTGTTTTTCACCTTGCTCATCGCCTTCATTATACAAAGCGAATAACCGTTTTGCAACCGCATTTTTCTCTTGCAAAGACCATACGTGTTTGGTAAAATGTACGAAAGGATTTTCGGAGGACGGAAGAATGGAAGAGAAGGATACAAAACCGACGCAGAACAACGACGTCGAAACGAACGGCAAGCCGAAAAGAAAACGCCGCTTCGGAGACCGTCCGGACGGCTATAAGCTTCGCTCGCTGCAGCCGATGTCCAAGGTCTCTCCGTATATCATGCCGAACCGCTCCGGCGCAAGCGTTTATTTCCACGAATCGATCGAAATCACCGAAGCGGAAAACTATATCCGGAAAAAGCGGAATCAGGGCCTGAAGGGATTCGGCATGATGCATCTGCTGCTTGCCGCCTATGTACGGGTCCTTTCCCAGCGTCCCGCAGCCAACCGGTTCATCTCCGGCCAGCGCATCTTCTCCCACGGAGACGATATTGTCGTCGCCTTGACCATCAAGCGGGAAATGACGCTCGAAGCGGAAGAAACCATCGTCAAGGTGCATCTTTCTCCGTCCGACACCGCCGACGACGTCTATCGCAAGCTGCAGAAGCTGATCGACGAGAACCGTGACGAGAATCCCGACAGCAACTTCGACAATACCGCAAAGATTTTCAATTATATTCCCGGTCTGCTTCTGAAGAACGCCATCTGGCTTCTGAAGGTATTGGACTATTTCGGTCTTTTCCCCAAAGGTCTGATCGAAATCAGCCCGTTCCACGGCTCCATGTTCATCACCTCAATGGGTTCTTTGGGCATTCCGCCGGTATACCATCATCTGTATGATTTCGGCAATATCCCGGTTTTTCTGTCCTTCGGCGCCAAATATAAGCAGACCGAACTGAAAGCGGACGGAACGCCTGTGCAGCGCAAGTACATCGATTACAACATCGTATGCGACGAACGCATCTGCGACGGGTTCTATCTGGCCTCCTCCTTCAAGCTGTTCAAGACCTACTTCCGCAATCCGCACGTGCTGGACGAAAAGCCCGAAACGATCATTCACGATGTCGACTGACCGCAGAAAAAAGAAACGAAGCGTCCCCCGCTTCGAACGAATCAGGATCATCGAGTACGGCTGCATCGGACTCGTGATCCTGTTGTTTGTGGGGCTTGCGATCCTGTACGGTTCAAAGGAAAAACATCCGGACGAACCGGTCGCCGACGCTTCCCCGTCCCCCGTTCCCACGCCGGACGAAACGATCCGCGGCATGCATGTGCTCGACGCGCTTGACAAGGCAGGCTTTGCCGTGTCCTATGAAGCGGATCGGTACGACGTCCTGTCGCCCGACGGCGTTTCCTTTACCATGCGGATGAGATCCGACGACCGGGGCATTTCAGAATTGTCATTCGAAACGCCGCTGTGTCCCGATCCGGAGGAGGAAACGGAAAGCGCGGGGCTTCTGCGGGAAGAGAATCGACGAACCGTGAAGGAACTGCAAAAGCTGTTCGATTGCGTGATGCCGGTATTCCGCCGTCCCGTGTCCGACAGCGATACGATCGTGAAACAATGCCGGAAGGTCGCAGAAAACGGCGATGTGTATTCCAAGCATTTCGGTCGTTATTCGGTTCGCATTGTATCGGATTCCGAAGCGCGTCCGCAAACGGTCACTATCTATTTGATCCGCGATTCCTGACAAAACAAGCTGCCGAACCGGCAGCTTTTATTGATGAATCACAAAGATCGTCAGATCGCTGCAAACCGGCAGCAGCAGCGGAAAGACGGGATCATCCGTTCTTTTCAGATGCTGCAGAAACGATTCATCCGTTTCCTGCGGTTCCGAACCGTACAGTCGAAAAAAGCGTATCGCATCCTCGCGAGAACGGAACGGCTGATCGAATGAAAGCGAGATCGCCTCGCTTGAAAACAGGATTTCTCGTTCGGAAAGGATCCGTGCGGTCTCGGAAGCCGTTCGCGTATGCGGCTCCTCCGCGCCGGAGATACGATGCGCCGGATCATTTCGTTTGACCATGATCAGCGTATGTCCGTCGGACCGTTCAAAGAGCTGCAGCGCTTCCTCCGTCGATCCGAAGCGGCAGCAAACGATCACATCACAGTGCAGCGGAATCGTATGTACATCCGCAACCATTGCCGTCAGACCGTGCGCGCTGCCTGCACGTTGATTCAATGCCGCGATCGCCTGTTCGTCGACGTCGACCGCCGTGACGCTTTTACAGTACGGAAGCAGCGCTTCCGAAAGATACCCAAGTCCGCATCCCGCGTCCGTCACGCAGTCCTCCGGATGCAGAAACGGTGCGATCCTATGCGCCAGCGCGCGGTAAAAGCCGCTGTTTTCCGCTGCGTCGCAGAAAAAAGCGATCCTTTCGCGATCCCAATAAAACTTCGGTTTCATGTGTTTTCAGCTCCCCCGCCGAAGATCGGCGCTTGCGCGATCCGTTTCGCTGCGGTATACTGCAGAAAAAGGAGGCCGTCCATGCAGCACATTCTGATCAACGGGCGCAACGGCGTCGGCAAATCCACGCTGATCCGTGCGCTTCTGCAATCGATCCCTGCGCCGGTCTGCGGCGTTATCACAAAGAAAGAAGCCGTAAATGCCGACGGCTTTTTGTCCGGTCTATATCCATCGGTACGGAACGGAGAAGCAATTCTCTGCGGACAATCTGATCGGTCTGTGCGGCGACGGAAAGAGCGTTGCCTTCCCGGAGGCGTTTGACCGGTATGCGGAAACGATGCACTTTCCGACCGACGGCGTGATCGTTCTGGATGAGCTCGGCTTCATGGAAAGCGACGCGAAGCGGTTTACGGAAGCCGTTCTTCGTTTGCTTGACGATGCGCCGTTCGTGATCGCCGCCGTCCGCGATAAGCAGACGCCTTTTTTGGATGCGGTACGATCGCATCCGCGCGCCGTTGTTTACCGGATCACCGAAGAGAACCGGGACGATTTGCGCGACGCGCTGCTGTCCGATCTGCCTTCCCTGCTTCCTGATTTCTTTTCCCGCTGACCGTATTATTCCTCCTCGTCCCCGGCACCTGCTGACTGTTTCAGCCGCATGCGATCCCACAGCCCGTATTTATCCGTGTTGGTGATCGCGTGCATCATCTTGACGTCGGCGTCCGGCACAAGCGTGCAAAGATATTTGATCAGATTCTTCGCTTCCTCGCGCTTGGTCTTTCCGGCGACATCGCAGTTCGGCGGCAGGACCGGAAGCTCCAGCTGTTTTGCAACGGACAGACAATACTTTTCCGGCACATAGATCATCGGCCGGATCACCGTGATATCCTTTCTCGAAAGGTACGTGATCGGCGCAAAGGTATTCATGCGTCCCTCATACAGCATCGACATGAGGAATGTCTCGAGAACGTCCTCGCGATTGTGTCCGAGCGCAACCTTGTTGCAGCCGCGCTGCTTTGCCGCCGTGTTCAGCGCGCCGCGGCGAAGCTTGGCGCACAGCGCGCACGGTGACCGATCCGCCCGGTATTCGAATACGACCTTTCCGATCTCGGTCGGAATCACTTCAAACTCGATCCCGACCCGCTCCGCGTATTCCCGGATCGGCGCTGTGTTCTGGTACTTCAGTCCGAGATCGAGCATGATCGCGATCACATCGAATTTGGTATACGAGAAGCGCTGATACAGCTTCATCGCCTGCATCAGAAGCAGGGAATCCTTTCCGCCTGAAACACCGACGCAGATCTTGTCCCCGTCTTCGATCATGTGAAATTTTTCATCCGCTCTGCGGATGCTGCCCAGTATCCGTTTCATTGCATAGACCTCACTGTGTTCAGTATAACGTGTTTCGTTTTTTCTGTAAAGAAAAATGATGTGTTATAAATGTAAAGTAAGATTAAAATTCTGCCGGAACGATTGCGATTCCGATTTATATTTGTTATACTGTATCGGTCAGTTGGGAGGCAGCCTATGAGCTTTACGGATATTCTTATGATCGGCGTCGGTCTGTCCATGGACGCCTTTGCGGTTTCCATGTGTCAGGGCGTTTCCATGAAAAAGCTGAACGTTCGCCGCGCCGTTCTGATCGCGGTATTTTTCGGCGGGTTTCAGGCATTGATGCCGCTGCTCGGTTTTGCGCTCGGTTCCACCTTCGCCTCCGCGATCACCATCGGTCCGTGGGTTGCTGCCGCGCTTCTGCTGATCATCGGCGGCAAGATGCTGCTCGACGGGATCCGCGACAAGGACGATGAGCCGTCGGATTTCGGTACGATCGGCCGTCTGTTTTTGCTTGCAATCGCAACAAGCATCGACGCGTTCGCCGTCGGCGTATCGTTTTCCATGCAGGAAGGCATCGTCTGGCTGCACGGCGGGACAAGCATCTTTCTTGCCGTTCTGACGATCGGAATGACCACGTTCGTGCTTTCTTTGATCGGTGTGTGGATCGGCAACCGTTTCGGGCTGAAATACCACCGTGCCTCCACCATTCTCGGAGGCGTCATCCTGATCCTGATCGGCATCAAGATCCTCCTGGAGGCGCTCCATATTCTTCCCGATTTTTTACGTTGTGACGCCGTATCTCAGGCAATCGAACTGCATACGCTTTGGATATGAAGCAAGACAGTGTAAAATACCGCGCCCCGGTCATATCTCTGATCGCGGTCATGACGGTCCTTCTTTGTTTGATGGGCTATTTGATTGTCCTGAAAATGACCGCCAAAGCGTCATCGGAAACCATCGGAAAGGCAGATGCGCCGAAAGCGAGCGAACCCGTTCTTCGCACGGCTGTTCCGGAAACGCCGACGCCCGCGCCGACCATCGAACCCGTTCCTGCGGCGGAAACCGAACAGGAAGTCGCATCCTCGCCGTTCTGGTCCGAGGGAAGCTTTTTCAAAGGCGAAGAATACCGCAGTCCGACGCTTTCCGTGCGGTTCTCCGCATACAGCGATTCGAAGAACTTCAGCCGCCGCGTCGCATACTACGTTGCCGATATCCATGTTTCCGACGTGACGCAGATCCGAACCGCATCGGTCTATGAGGATTTTGCAAAGGGCGGGCACGGCAAGGTGAAGCGAATGGCGGACAAGGCGAATGCATTGGTCGCGATTTCAGGCGACTACTGCGGCTGCCACACCAACACGCTGATCATCCGGAACGGCATCGTCTATCGTGAAAAGCTCAACGGACAGGACGTCTGCCTTCTTCTTCGCAACGGCGTGATGGAAACGATTCCGCGCGGCAAGCTCGATCTGAAAACGATCCTCGACAAGGATCCGTGGCAGGCATGGCAGTTCGGTCCGGGGCTTCTCGAAAGCGACGGAACGCCGAGAAAATCGCTCAGCAGCTATTCTTTGTATCCGAAGAATCCGCGCAGCTGCATCGGCTATTTCGAGCCCGGGCACTACTGCTTCGTTGTCGCTGACGGCAGGCAGAAAAACTCTCACGGTCTGACGCTGACCGAACTTGCAAAGCTGATGCAGTCTCTCGGCTGCAAACAAGCGTTCAATCTGGACGGAGGCGCATCCGCGCATTTCTACTGGAAGGACAGGATCCGCAACAAGCCCAGCGGCGGCGGACGCGAGATCTCAGATATTATTTACGTTGCAAAGGAATCCTACCCGTCTGCGAGATTCTTTTGCGGAAAGGCAGGCACACCCGAATGAAACGCCTGATACAGTTTGTTTTTTTGATCGTTCTCTCGGCTCTCTTCTGTTTCTGCGGAGAACCCGAGCTTCCGGAGCAGCCGATCACCGAAGCGCCGACGCCCGATCCCATGCCCGTTTCGACGATCGCAGTTGACGAGCTGGTTTGGATCACGCCCGTTCCGACCGATACGCCGGAACCGCCGACGCCGACACCCGAACCGACGCCCACGCCCACGCCCTCTCCCACCCCGACGCCCGAACCGACGCCGGAACCGGAAGGACTGATCGGATGGACCGAAGGCGGTTTCGTTCCGCGCGAGGAACAGACCGTGACTGAGACCGAATATACCGGCGAAAAGCTGCATTTTACCGTTACAAAGGTGTTTAACGATACCTCATACAAATCCGAGGTTACGTACTACATAACGGATATCTATCTTCGCGATATCAGATGTCTTCGTACTGCCGCCGCAAAAACGTTCAAATCCACATCGCGCGACGACGTCGACAAGATCGCAAAACGAGTCAATGCGCTGCTCGCGATTTCCGGCGACATGTTCAATGCGCACAAGCACCGTCTTGTGATCCGCAACGGGGAAGTCTACGATACAAAGCTGTACAGCGACTGGGAAGTCTGTTTCCTCTATCTGGACGGCACCATGGAGACCATGACGGCTGACGAATACAAGCTCGCGCCTTTGCGGACAGACGTCTGGCAGGCGTGGCAGTTCGGACCGTCCCTGCTCGACAGGGAAGGACACGCGCTGACGAAATTCCCGCACTCGCAGGTCAGACCGCAGAATCCGCGTTGCGTAATCGGTTATTTCGAGCCGGGTCATTATTGCTTCGTCACCGTCGACGGACGGCAGAAGGGACATTCGCTTGGATTGGAGCTTGCGGAGCTCGCGCAATTGATGGAATCGCTCGGCTGCAAGGTCGCGTTCAATCTCGACGGCGGTGAATCCGCTTCCCTGTATTGGGACGGCAGAATCTACAGCAAGCCGTGCAACGGCGGTCGTGAGATGGCGGATATCGTTTACCTGATCGAACCGGAAGACGACTGAATACACGAATGAAAAATCCAGAGGCAGTATCCGTTTCGAATACTGCCTCTTATCATATCTGCAGTTCCATATATCTGCGATAGGTCGAAAACCCGACCGATTCATAGAATGCCAAAGCGTCCCGGTTGAATTCCCACATGTTGAGCTCGATCCGGGAAAAACCTGCCTCCTTTGCATATGCGCGGATGAACGCAATCATTTCCGTCGCAACGCCTTCCCTGCGATGCGCTTCATCCACGCCGAACTCGTCGATGTCCAGATAGTCCCGCACGAACATAAAAGGCGTCTCCGGTCTGACAATGTGATGCAGCACGGCAAAGCCGCAGATCTCCCCCTCCCGCTCGGCAACGACGATCGCCTTGTCCGGATCGTTCCAAATCGAGCGGATAAACTCCCGCAGTTCTTCCGGAAACCCCGGTTTGAAGATCTCCGGTTTTCCCGCGACATGCAGATCGTTCACCTGCTTGCGGAGTTCGTTTACACGATTCAGCTCATGTTCTTCTGCAAACCGTACCATCTTTCCTCCCGTTACGTCCGCATGAATCCGCAGCAGCCAAGCTCGGAGAACGGACGAAATCCCAATGCTTTGTAGAATGCAACCGTCTTCGGCGTATCGTCCGTCGCAAGCTCGATCTGCCGGACATGCCGATACCGGTCAAGCGCCTCCCGCACAAGCGCGGTGCCTACGCCTTTGCGCTGATAGGCAGGAAACACGAGAATATCCTGAATGAATACGATCGTTTCTCCGTCGCCTACCGCGCGGAGAATGCCGAGAAGCGTTTCCCCGTCATATGCGGCAAGAACAAGCAGCGATTGTCTGAACCCGCGTGCAAGCGCAGCAAGATTGTCTGTATACGCCGTCCACCCGACGGACGCATACAGCTCTGCGATCTCCGCTTCGCAATATTCCCTGTATTCTTTGATGACCATAAAAACACCTCTTTAGAAGCATACCATGAAGCAGACGGAAACGCAACACTGATTGCAGATCATACTGTCGGCAGTAGAAATTACAGCGTCGGTATGTATCGTTGGAACGTCGGTTCCGGGTAGAAAACCCGGTTTGACTTTTCTGAGTAAAAACAAAAATCGCCGCAAGCCAAACGGTGCCTGCGGCGATGTGGTCGAGGCGACTGGATTTGAACCAGCGGCCTTTTGGTCCCGAACCAAACGCGCTACCAAACTGCGCTACGCCTCGACATTGGAGCCAAAGAGGGGACTCGGACCCCTGACCTACGCATTACGAGTGCGTCGCTCTACCGACTGAGCTACTTTGGCGGACCTTTTCTATTATAGGCAAAGGACTTCGTTCTGTCAAGCTTTTTTTGAATTTTTTCTGTATATCATTTCTTTGACGGCACAATTACTTTTTTCGTGACATTATGCTTTGATTATGGTATCATATGAAATCATATCTGCGGAAAGAAGGTATCTTGTGAAACAAGTATTGCATCGCATCGCTGCGCTGATGTTTGTCTGCCTAATGTTGTTTGCCTGTTCCAAGTCCGGCGCCGGCACAAGAGAGTCGGAGCAGTCCGGCGTCTGGTCGCTGGGCGATCGTTATCAGCCGATTTACAGTTCCCTGACCTATTTTGTAACATACACTGCAAAAGGAGAACCGTTCTGTCTCAAAATGAGCCGCAACAAAAAGGAAACCGGCATGTCGAAACGCGTCAAGGATTCCCGCACGGTTGACGGGCTCGTATACGCGCTTTGCGAAAGCAAGCAGCAGAATGCCGAAGGCAAAGCTGCTTACACCTATTATGAATGCTTTACCGGAAGCTTCCGTTATTTCATCGGTCGCGAAACCGAGGGATTTTTTATCGAAGACTATCTTTCAATGGACGACGCCGTTAAGCTGATCGCCAAGCCGACCGCTCCGAGGGGCAGCCTGAAGCTTGCCGAGGAAGAATGGAACGCGCAGTACAAAACGGATACATGCATCCTTGAGGTCCTGATCCGTCCCAACGACAAAGGCGCCTTGTGCAAAGCGCTACCGTCTTCCTATCAGACGATCACCGAAAACGGTGAAACGTATTACACCTCCTCTTCTGGCGACGATATCGTTTACACGGACGGTACGCACTCCGTACAGATCCGACAGGCGAACAATGCGGATACAAACGCCGAGAATTATCATACGCTGCCCGAATGCAAGGCGATCCTTGCTCTGCTCGGATCCGACTGACAAACCGACGCTCTGCAGGCGTCTTACCGCGCAGCCGCGTCCGGCGCGGCTTTCTCCGTTGATTGGAATCGGTATCTGAATGATTTCGTTCCTGTCCGCGTTCAACCCGATTCATCACTGATCTGACAATTCAAAAAAGCAAGCGAGCGGGAGGCGATCTGCCTCCCGCTGTTTTCGTGTTGAAAACCCTTTTTGCCCGTCACACCGTATCCTGATTATTCAAATAACACAATATTACGCTCATATCTTCGTATTATATTGTTATAGCGATCTTTATTCATAAAATATCCCATTATACTTTACACCTTGTTCATAATTTGTTCAAGTCTTATTCATACTTTTATCGCTGTTTTTTGGCGTTTCCTTCACAAATTTCAGACAATTTTGACATATTTCTCCTTTATACTCTGAATCAGATACAAGAAAGGAGATTGTGTGATGAATACCCAGGAAATGAAGAAATTGTATCGCCGGATCGAGCGTGCCTCTCGTTTGCGTTCTCACGTCTTTTACCGCAAACTTGCCTCTCTGCTTTGCAGCTTATTTTGATCGGCAGCGCTGATCGCCGGGACTCGTGTCCCCTGTCGCCGTATTCGGCATAACGCGGCGCCGTAATCGACGTCGGTGCGTTTTACTTGACTGCATAACAAAATGATCCACCGGCTTAGCCGGTGGTTTTTCATTTTCGGGCATAGCCCTCATATTACTGGCTGCCCACACATGGGCATATAACGCCTGCCAGCACGCACCGGTTACTTGCTACCCGTTAACGGGTTCCCTTAATCTCATACTACTGTCCTCTCTCCGCTTTTATATTCCGTTGCCTTATGTTAATCCTACATCCGTTGGAATGTTTTTCGTTTGCATCATTTTTGCTATCCTTTCCGATTATCCTTTTTGCAAACTTGGTTTCTTCTTACGTTTATGTTATAATTCTCTTGTAGGAGAGCTTATCTCTTATGTCCTCCTGATGTGTTTGTAACTGGCAGGTTATGTATTATCTATAACACATCAGGAGTTCTTTTGTCTTCTTCATCGGTTAACCTCTACGGAACCCCGCCACTATGGCGGGGTTTTCTGGATACAAAAAAGGAGCGGTTTTTCCGCTCCTCATTCTTTTGGTATTCAATTCAGTGTGCGATCCTCCAGGGCAGAGGAAGCACGAATTCCTCGTTCTTTTCGTCGAACGGATAGTACTCCTCCCGGTTTGCCGGATCGTCGAATCGGTTGAAATCTTCAAACACCGGCGAATAGGTCAGGTTGTGCATCGTTCCCTCCGCCTCGTTGATATGCATCAATCTTAAGTAGCCTCCCCCGCCGTCTCTCAGTGACGCCTGATAGTTGAACAGCATCTGATAAACCGTGCGGTCGTCCTTCCCGTCTCCGTCGTCGTCAAACGATTCCGGGAAGCAGTATGCGCCGTACTTATGCCCGCACAGGACCATATACACATTCGGCGATTTTTTGACCACCTGATCGTGCCACTTCTTTCCGTCTTCGGACAGCGTCTGTGTTTTTGTATAGTAGTCGTGCAGGCAAAGAACACCAACGCGGTCCGGATACTGTTTGAAAACACCGCGAACCCAGTCGATTCCCTTTTGCGACGGTGCAAACCCCATATAGACAAACAGATAATCGGTTTCTCCGATCGTAAGGAGATCGTAGTGCCCGCGGTTGTTCTCATAGCTTCCGCCGTACCACGGTTTGTTTTGATAGCGTTTCTCGCCGAAGCGTGCGCAGAACGTCTTGTAGCCGATCGGATCGAGTACATCATGGTTGCCGGCAAGCACGCCGTTCGGGATCTCATCGATCATCGCCTGCGCGCGGTCCGCCACGTCCCATTCCGAATCCAGATCCGTGTTATGCACAAGATCGCCCGTATTGATGATATAGGCAAGATTCATTTCCTCCCGGTGATCGCGCAGAAATCCCGTCATGGCATAATAGGTTTCCGGAAATTTCTTGGAATAATGCTGCGGATCGCTCATCCACGCGATCGTATAGACGCCGTCCGGCACGACATAGGTCTGCTGCTGTTCGACCGGCGCGGGCGTTGCCGTGGGCGCAGGTGCCGGCGTCTGTGCATCGGCAGGTTCCTGCGTATGATCCGGCAAGGTCGAATCCGGAACGGCAGGAATGTTGGCCGCCGGTTCGATCGCGTCGATCTGTATTTCATCGACGTCGATCACCGGAACGGCAGTCTCGTCTGCTGCGGGCTGTTCCGCTTGTTCCGCCTGCGGTTTTTCGCACGCTGCAAGCAGGAACAGACACAATATGATAAGAAATAAACTCTGAAAACGCTTCACAACGCTTCCTCCGGACCGTTTTTCTGTATCGTACCACGATTGGAAAAGTCTGTCAAATCTTCCGCGCACGTTTGAGCGGTCGGAAAGTCGGACAGACTATGGCTCGGAGGTGATTCTCTTTGCAGAAGGTGGAGATCACAAGCATCGACACTTCACGGCTGCCGCGGCTGAAGCCGGATGAAATGCGAAAGCTTTTGGAGCGCGCCAAAATGGGCGACGAGGAAGCGCGCGAGAAATTCATCTACTCCAATCTGCGGCTCGTTCTTTCCGTTGTACAGCGATTTTCCGGACGCGGTGAGCTTGCGGACGATCTGTTTCAGGTCGGCTGCGTCGGACTGATCAAGTCGGTCGACGGGTTTGACCTTTCGCAGGACGTTCGTTTTTCGACCTACGCGGTGCCGATGATCGCCGGAGAGATCCGACGGCATCTGCGCGATTACAGTGCCGTACGCGTGCCGCGTTCGATGCGTGATACCGCATACCGTGCCATGCAGGCAAAGCTTTCTCTGACGGAAAAGCTTTCGCGTGAGCCGACCGTCGGCGAAATTGCAAAGGAGCTCGGCGTTGGCGAGCCGGACGTGGTCTTTGCGCTCGATGCGATTTCCGATCCCGTCTCCCTTTATGATCCGGTGTTCAAGACGGATGACGACACGCTCTGCGTACTCGATCAGAACTGCGATCCGAAGGACAGCGAGGCAAAACGCGTCGATTCCATCACGCTGAAGGAAGGGATCTCGCGTCTCAGCGAGCGCGATCAGAAGATCCTGAACCTTCGGTACTTTGCGTGCAAAACACAGGTTGAGGTCTCCAAGGAGATCGGCATCTCACAGGCGCAGGTCTCGAGGCTTGAAAAGAGTGCGTTGAAGCAGCTTGAGAAGTATATCGGTTCATGACTGCATCCGAACGATCTCTCGCTTCAGCCGTTTCATGATCCGTTTCTCGAGACGGCTGATGTAGCTCTGCGAGATCCCCATCGCGTCCGCAACCTGCTTCTGCGTCTGCGCTTCGCCGTTCTTCAGTCCGAACCGCAGATCGATGATCTCGCGCTCGCGGTCCGTAAGCTTTGAAAGCGCTTTGTTCAGCAGTTCGAGCTCGACCTCGTCCTCCATATCGCGGCTCACGACGTCCGGATCGGTGCCGAGCACATCCGAAAGCAGCAGCTCGTTCCCGTCCCAGTCGACGTTCAGCGGTTCATCGAAGCTGACCTCAAGCTTCAACCGCGTCGTGCGGCGCAGATGCATCAGGATCTCGTTTTCGATGCAGCGGGAAGCATAGGTCGCAAGCTTGATCTTCTTTTCCGATTTGAACGTCTCGACCGCTTTGATCAGTCCGATGGTTCCGATGCTGATCAGATCCTCCGTCTGCACGCCGGTGTTCTCGAACTTTTTTGCAAGATAGACGACCAGGCGAAGATTGTGTACAATCAGCTTATCCTTTGCCGCCTTGTCGGTCGGCGCAAGTTCGATGCACCGCGCTTCCTCTTCCGGATCGAGCGGAGGAGGAAGTCCCTCGTTTGCATGAACGTACCATAAGGTATTGTGTCTGCCAATGCGCAGCCGCACGAGCAGGCGTGCCCAAATACGAAGTAGCCACGCTGTCATCCGTTATCCTCCAATCATACGGTAAAAGACTTTCCGGCAGGATCGCCTGCGCCGCGCCGATCGGTTCCGGCGCTCTCGCGCAAATACAGTCGACCGTGACGCCGCCGTATTGCGGGAGCACGGCCGATACCGGCCGTTCCCCGTACAGAACGCCGCCGCAGGACACTTTTGCAAACGGAATCGGACGCAGCGGCCGATCGACCTCTCTGTCGATCAGAATGACCGGCAGACCCGAAACAGGGTCCTTCAACAGATTTCCGCTGTCGATCAGCGCGTCCAGCCGATAGGTATGCTCCGCAAGCCGAACCGTCAGTTCCGTATGCAGCGTCCTTCTTCTGCGGACCGAAAGCAGCTTTCGGATCAATCGCGGCAGACACGCAGCGCAGACCGCCGAAAGAAGCGCTGCGCGCAGCGGAACCGTCCCGACCATCGTTCCGTCCGCATAGACCGTTCCGCCGAACTGCAGGGTCAGAAGCATCGCTGCCCCGCCCGTCAATGCCGCCGCAAGCAGAATAAACGGGATCGGTTTCAGAAATCCTCCGGAGCGGCGGAACAGCGGCAGCGAAACCAGCAGAAAGCACGGCAGTTTGCAGTAAGGCTCCCGGAGCGTCGGGATCAGGAACAGGGATGCGAACGCATAGCACGCACCGATCAGCGAAGCGAGCACCGTCGGACCGATCCGGATACGAACGCCCATCCATGCTGCGGCAAGCAGATACACGCAGCAGTTCATCAAAGTATTGTCCAGAAGAAACGGCTCTATGGCGATCTTCATGCGACCGAGATCACCATAACCGTCATGTCGTCCGATCCGCCTCTTGCTTTCGCGATCGTCAGAAGCTGCTCCCCCGTCCTTTCACCGGTCTGTCCGACGGTACGGATCACCTGTTCCGCATCCTCCGGGAACATGTCGTGAACGCCGTCGGAGCACAGCACGATCCGGTCGTTCTTCTTCAGCTGCATGCGGATCACGCTCGGTTTTGCTTCGACAAGGATCCCGCACGGCAGCGCCTCTCCGGCGATCGTGCTGACCTGTCCGTCCCGCACAAGATAGCTCGGCGGCGCACCGTATTTCAGCAGCTCCGCTTCGCCCGTCTTCAGGTCGATCGAAACGGCGTCAAGCGTGGCATACATCTCGGTCTCGTTCTGCGCCAAAAGCATACGGTTCACATTTTCATATACAAGCTCCTTCTGAACGCCCGCATGGCACAACCGGAACAGCAATCGGATCGCCGCTTCGCTTTCGCGGCGCGCATTCCTGCCGCTCCCCATTCCGTCGGACAGGGCAAAGCATACGCGTCCGCCCGGAATTCTGCACTCGCCCGTCGCATCGCCGCTGACCGTATCCGATCCTGCCGTTCTTGCGACCTGCGCCGCCGCGTGCAGCTCCGCGTCCTGTTCAAAACCGAACGATACGCGCCGCTCACTCTGCGCAACGCGGATGCAGCGAAGCGGATAACCGCACGCCTGTTCAATCTCCCTTCGAACGGCGGAATGCTTTATTTTGAGCGGACGAACCAAAACCGCCGTGATCATATCCGAACCGTTTGTTTCATAGATTTCCAGCGACTCAACAGTCAATCCTGCACGGATCAATCGCTCGCGGATCCTTCTTTCGGTCTGATCCGTTCGCCGCGAGCGGCTTCGCATCTGTCTTGCATAGGTGCAAAGCGCAGCGCCGGCACCCGAGAACTGCCTCTCGACAAATCCGGACTGCGTTTGCGCCTGCCTGCCGATCGCGTTTCGGTTCACCGCCTGCTGATACGACAGCAGAACGGAACCGCACAGATCGCCGAAGTGTTTGCATGCCTCATCGATCGGATCGGTCGGATAAACGCGATCCCCTTCCCCCGCCGCTATTGCAAGCGACAGCAGCGTTTCCTGCATTGCATCGGCGTCCTTCCAGCATCTGCGGCGATTCTCACAGTTGCGGCAGATCGCAAGCGCACCCTGTACCGTCCATCGCACAATGCTGTCATCCTCCGTCGGTTCAACATGAAACATTGCGGAGAATCCGCCGAGCAGTTTTCCCATTCGCTCGATCTCACAGGACGCGCGCCGTTCGGTCCGTAAAATCGCGTCCTTGACCATCCGGTCGGCATTCAGCTCCGCATCCGTGTATTGCCGCAGTCCGTCAAGCCATGCTTTCGGCATGATCAGAAACAGCAGCATTCCGCTCAGCAGATTCGGCGCGCCCATAGATAAAGCCTCCGCCGTCCGATAGGTCTGAAACAGGAGTCCCGAAAGGAAGAACGAACAGATGATAAACAGCTTTCCTCTTTCCCGCACAACGGCGGCTGTCAACGCGCCGATCGAAACACAGCCGATCAGAACAGGGTCTGCGCCGGTATAGACCGTAAGCATGACCGACCAGAGGACGCCTGCCGCCGCGCCGAAGATGCCCCTTGCCCAAACTGCAATCCCGGTCAGAACCAGCATCAGTGTGACAGCAAGCGACCAACCGCGAAATGCCGCGTCGGCACACGCAAGCAGCAGCATGCCGATCCCCAGCGAAAACACGATCTGCTCGGAATCAATTACCATGCGCGGGTGCGTCAGCGTTTTGACCGAAAGGCAGATTCGTCGGAAACAGATCGCCGACAGCACCGAAATTGCGATCGAGATCACGCCGTACAGGAGCTCTTCGGTTCCGTAGATCGCCGCGACCGGCAGCGTAATCAGGCTGCAGCCGAGATAGATCAAAAGCCGCGTGATCGGTTTGCAGCGCTTCCGGGCAAGCAGGATCAGCCGCGTGACGCCCCAGTAAAGCAGAACCGCCGAGACACCCTGCCAGCATGGCTGCGGTTGCGAAAACGCGCCGAGGATGATTCCGCCGACGATCGCCGCCGGATCGAATCCCGCAAGCTGACTTCCGAGTAACAGTCCGAGTGACAGCGGCATGTGCAGTCCGTGGATCCGCACGCGGGACAGCAGCAGCGCACACAGGAACCCGCCGATCACCACGGCTGTTCCGATCATAGGGCTTCCTTCCTGTTCAACTGTCTTCAAATTCCGCATCTGCATGCCGGTATTGTACTAAAACAATACCGGTGCATGTCCGGCAATCCCTGTCGGCAAAGCTTTGCTTTTTCCCGCGCCGTTTCCCCTCGGTTCCGCAAGGTATCGCAGGTTCCTGTCAGAATCAACGCGTTCTGTCAGAATCATCTTGCCCGATCGTGTCGGATATGCTATAATAACATGACTTTCTTAAGGAGGAATCCCATGTTTACCGCCAATGGAGATTATGCCAATCTGAAAGGTAATTACCTGTTCTTTGAAGTCGGGAAGCGCGCACGCGCCTATCTGGAAGCGCATCCCGATGCAGACCTCATTCGCATGGGGATCGGCGACGTCACGCAGCCGCTCGTTCCCGCCGTCATAAATGCCATGCACCGCGCAGTCGAAGAAATGGGACATGCCGAAACCTTCCACGGGTACGCGCCTGATTTCGGTTATGAGTTTCTGCGCGAAGCGATCCACAAGCGCGACTATCTCTCCCGCGGTATTCCCGTATCGCAGGATGAGATCTTCGTTTCCGACGGTGCCAAATGCGACGTCGGCAATTTCCAGGAGCTGTTCTCGCGCGGCTGCCGGATCGCCGTGCTCGACCCGGTCTATCCCGTCTATGTCGATACGAACGTCATGGGCGGTCGAAGCGGCGTGTTCGATCCTGTAAAAGGCGGCTATGCGAACATCACGTATCTTCCCGCGACCGCCGAAAACGGATTCGTGCCGGTACTTCCGAAAGAGCCCGTCGATGCGATATACCTCTGCTATCCGAACAATCCGACCGGCGCGACGCTGACGCATGAACAGCTTCGTCTGTTTGTCGATTACTGCAACAAAAACGGCGTGTTGCTTCTTTACGATTCCGCATACGAAGCATATATCCGCGACCCCGCTCTGCCGCATTCGATCTATGAGATCGACGGCGCGCGCACCTGTGCGGTCGAATTCCGTTCGATGAGCAAGACTGCGGGCTTCACCGGCACGCGCTGCGCCTATACGGTCGTGCCGAAGGATCTTTTGTATCGGGATGAAGCGGGCAACACCGTTCATTTGCGCGATCTTTGGGCGCGCCGCATTTCGACCAAGTTCAACGGCGTCGCGTATATTACGCAGGTCGGCGCCGCCGCCGCCTATAACGAAGGCTACGGTGAGATCATGGATACCGTCGATTACTACATGGAAAACGCGCGCATCATCCGCACTTCGCTCGAAGCCGCGGGCTACACGGTCTACGGCGGACAGAATGCGCCGTACGTCTGGATCAAGGTCCCGGGCGGCGACAGCTGGGCGTTCTATGACGAGCTTCTGGACCGCTGCCACATCATCGGCACGCCGGGCGCGGGCTTCGGCAAAGCCGGCGAAGGCTATTTCCGCATGACGGCGTTCGCCACCAGAGAGAACACGATCCGCGCCATGCAGCGCATCCAGGAGGGCAAGGCATGACGAAGATCATTGCATTCGAGGGCATCGACGGAACCGGCAAAAGCGTACAGATGGCTTGTCTTGCCGAAACGCTGCGGAACTGCGGGCTGAAGGTCCGGGAGATCTCCTTCCCCATGTACGATACGTTCTTCGGTGAAATGGTCGGGCGTTACCTCTCCGCAAAGGTCGGCATCGCCGCGAACACCGTAGACGGCAAGAGCATGGCGCTGTGGTTTGCTCTGGATCGGTTTGAAGCGTTCAAACACCTCGATTATTCCGATGCGGACGTGCTGCTGATCAATCGCTACGTGCTTTCCAACGCGGTCTATCAGAGCATCCGCGACATCGATCTCGACAAGCCGGACATCCTCGATTTCTGTCTCGAACTGGAGCATAAGCACTTCGGGATTCCGGTACCCGATCTGCATCTCGTTCTTGATATGGACACCGAAAGCGCAGCGGAAAACGTCGACAAGAAGGGCTTCCGCGAGTATATCGGCAATGCGCGCGACGTCTATGAAAGCATCGATTCCATTCAGGCGCGCGCACGCAAAAAGTATGCGGAATATGCGCAGCGCATTCCGAATGTTCATTTGATTCTGTGCACGGAAAACGGCAAGCTGCTCCTGATCGAAACGATCGCAAAACGTATCGAAGCGGTCGTTCTTCCGGCGCTCGGATTATAAACGTCCAAAACGCAAACGCACACGGCATATGCCGTGTGCAGTTTTATTTGCGCATCAATACTCGCCCGTATACGCCTGAAAGCGTCTGACCTTTTCGGCGACGGCTTTGCCGGTCGGCGTTGCCGCAAGCCCGCCCTTTGCAGTTTCGCGGTATTCGCGGCGGATATCCCTGCCGACCTGCAGCATGGCGGAAACAACCTCGTCAAAGGGGATCAGGCTTGTGATACCGCACAGCGTCATATCCGCGCACAAAAGCGCATTGGCTGCGCCGAGCGCGTTTCTCTTGATACATGGGCATTCGACCAGACCCGCGACCGGATCGCAGACAAGTCCCATAATGTTTTTGATCGTCATCGCCGCGGCGTCGAGCGATTGCTCGGGTGTGCCGCCGGAAAGCTCGACGATCGCTGCTGCCGCCATCGCACTGGCAACGCCGGTCTCCGCCTGACAGCCGCCGTCCGCGCCGGAGATCGTTGCGTTTTTCGCAAACAGGAAGCCGACCGCACCCGCTGTGAACAAGCCCTGTATGAGCTGCTCGTCGGTCCATCCGCGTTCTATCCCGCATTCGATCAGCACGCCGGGCAGGATCCCGCTTGCGCCTGCTGTCGGCGCCGCAACGATCCTTCCCATCGAAGAATTGACCTCGCAGACCGCCATCGCACTTGCCGCAGCGCGGCAGGTATTGCCGCCGGAAAACGGATCGTATTTTGCGTAGCGGAACAGCCGCATCGCTTCGCCGCCGGACAGATGCGATACCGTCTCCACATGCTCCTCCAGCCCGATGCGCACGGATTCGCGCATGACATTCAGGTTTTCCCGCATCTC
>JAZNHI010000156.1:0-2003 GCA_045576895.1 Clostridia bacterium
AAGACGCTCATCGTTATGCCGACACAGGCGAACGACGCAAGGATATTCGATCCGCCGTAGCTGATGAACGGCAGCGGAATGCCGGTGACGGGCATCGCGCCGAGGTTCATTGCCACGTTCTCAAAGATATGCGCCGCAAGCATGACGGTGCAGCCTACGACGAGACAGCGTCCGAACGTGTCCCGCGCGGTCAGCGCGGTATGCAGCCAGTGGAACAGCAGCAGAAAAAAAGCGACGATCAGCAGCATGGCGCCGAAGAAGCCGACGCCCTCGCCGATGCCGGAAAAGATGAAGTCCGAGTGACGGATCGGAACGTAGCCCGTCTGCGTCAGCGTGCCCTTGGTGAAATACCCCTTCCCCCAGAAACCGCCGCTGCCGATGATCTGCTTGGCGTGCAGAACGTTGAGGCCGGATCCCTCCGGATTGCGCGACGGATCCAGAAAGACGCGGATGCGCTCCTTCTGGATCTCCGTCAGCATAAACATCCAGCTCAGGATCCCGCCCGCGCCCATTGCAAACAGTCCGCCGACGACATACGGCCAGCGCACGCGCACACAGAACAGGATGCCGCCGAAGATGATCAGCATGACCATCGCCGTGCCGAAGTCGTTCTGCAGAATGACGAGCACAAACGGAACCAGAAACAACAGGAACAGCCGCAGAAAATCGATGAACTTCGAGATCGGTCCGCGGCGGTCGTACATCTCGGCGGCTTCTTTGGACAGCACAATAATCAGCACGACCTTGGTGATCTCGGACGGCTGAAACGCGCGGGTGCCGACCTCGTACCAGCCCAGCGCGCCGCGCGTGTTTTTACCCGCGACGACGAGCAGAAACAGCAGGATCAGGCAGACGATATACGCCGCCTTCGTGAACGGCTTGTACTTTTCGTAATCGAAGACGGCAAGCGGGATCAGCACCGCAAGCGAGATCAGGATGTTGCCGATCTGCCGCGAGAAGAATTCGAAATGCAGCCTGCCGTAAAAATCGGCAAGCGTCTTTTCCGTGCCGTCGAACGGGTCGGACAGCGCGTTCAGAAGCGTAACGAGGCCAAACAGAACCAAGGCCGATACCATCACGATGGTAAAGACATCGACCCGATAAGGCGCCTTGGTTCCGACGGACCTTTTTTTCATTTCACGATGTATGCGGAAAGCTTCGCGGGAGCCGCGTCAAGTTCTGCTTTCTTTTCGGCAAAGCCGGGCTTGCCGAGCAGCGCATACGTTGCCTTCTTACCCTCTTCCACGCCGGGCTGATCGAACGCGTTGAGCGCGAGCAGCTCGCCTGCGAACGCGGTCTGGATCTCGAACATATAGAGCAGTTCGCCGACAGTGAACGCATTGACTTCAGGCAGACGGATCGCATAGTTCATATGCCCGCTCTTCATGACCGCATATTCGGTCGCGGTCTCCTCCGCCGCGATGAGCTCGTTCTGCGTATGACCGCACAGGAACGAAACGTCCGGAATGTCGAGATAGCCGTCCGGGATCGGCATGGTCTTTCTGTACCTGTCGACCGACAGGAAGGTCACGACCTTGTCGAACGGGCCTTCGGTATAGAGCTGGACCTGCGAATGCTGATCGGTGACGCCGAGCGATTTCACCGGTGTCTGACCGGCATAGATCTCGGTGCCGTCGTTGCCCACGCGCTTGCCGAGCGATTCCGCCCAGAGCTGCGCATACCAGTCCGAAATGTACTTCAGCGAATCCGCGTACGGCATGAGCACGTGAATGTTCGCGCCGCGCTTCATTGCCGCCACCTGCAGCGCTGCCATCAGGTACGCCGGGTTCTCAAAAATATTGTCATTCTGCGTGATCTCGTCCATGAAGGCTGCGCCTTTGAGCAGCATGCGAATGTCGATGCCGCAGACCGCAGCAGCCAGAAGTCCCACCGGGCAGAGCTCGGAGAAGCGTCCGCCGACGCCGTCCGGCACATAGAACGTGGTAAGGTTTTCGCGCTTTGCGATCTTGATGAGGTTGCCCTTGACATGGTCCGTCGTTGCA
>JAZNHI010000157.1:0-21276 GCA_045576895.1 Clostridia bacterium
AAGCGCGAGGACGAGGAAGAAGAATAATTCCGAAAGGATACGGGAGCGCAATCAGCGCTCCCGTCTGTTTTTATGGAAAAGCAATTCAATTGCAGCAAAAGCGCATTAAAGAAAGCACGCATCACATTTCTGTTCTATGTGATAGGACTGCCTGTCATTGCTGTGCTGTTTGTACTGCCGTACTTATGGAACACACAGAGCAGGTTTACTTGGCATGTTATCATCTATGTCCTGCTTGCGGCATTGTTTATCTATCAGGGATATCGTTCATTCCGTGTACTGCGCTCGCTGCATCAGTCTTGTCTCCGAACAGATGGCGTTACCGTATCCGGGATCCATACAAAAGATCCGTTTGAAACAAGTTTACCGTTTCAGATCGGTATAAAAGATATTACCGACGTCAAAGAAACGATTATAGCAACAACTAAAAAAGAGGGCATTGATTATTATCCGCGGACTCTGCACCGAGCACCGTTTGAATCACCGGAGCTGCGCGGCTACCGATCAACAATCCTAAAGACAGAGGATGCTTCTTACATACTCTTCGGAATAGAACTGACCGACGACGTCAGAAAAGCGCTCAAACCAGAATAATACAAAACCGGCGAAGCTCGCCGGTTATTCTTCTTTTTCTGAGTGAAAATATCGGAATACAGCTTCTGCAGACGCTGCCGTCATTCCTTTCACGGCAGCAAGATCTTCGATGCTCGCAGCTTTGATCGCATCCACCGTGAGGAATGCATCGAATAATCCGCGTTTACGTTTTTCTCCGACACCCGGTATTGCATCCAGTACGGAATACAGCGCGCTTTTGCTGCGCATGTTCCGATGATAGGAGATCGCGAAACGGTGCGCCTCGTCTCGCAGTCGTTCAATGAGATGCAGCGGCGCGCTGTTTTTCGGAATCATGATCGGATCTTCCTGTTCCGGGAGATAGATGATCTCGTCGGATTCGGCTAAAGAGCAGATCGGAATGTGTGAAAGGTTCAGTTCCGAAAGCACGGAAATGCCGACGGCAAGCTGCGTTTTCCCGCCGTCCAAAACGATCAGATCCGGGAGCTCGGTATCGGAGGAGAGCCTTCTTGTCAGTACTTCCTTCATTGCGATCAGATCGTCTCCGCCGGCATCCGAACGGATCCTGAAGTGACGGTATGCCGTTTTGTCCGGTTTACCGTCACGGAATACGACCATCGACGCAACGGTATTTGTTCCCATCAGATGGGAGTTGTCAAAGCATTCAACACGTGACGGGACTTCATCTAATCCAAGAATCGCCGACAGCTCAGCAAGAGCGCCTTCACCGCGTTCCCAGGAACGTGTTCTGATCCTGTCGTTTTTCTCCAGAAGCGCAGAGCAGTTGTTTTTTGCCATATCGGTCAGCTGTCTTTTCGTACCGCGCTGCGGAACAGAGAGAGAAACCTTTCTCTTTTTACACTGGCTCAGCCATGTTTCAATCTCGGGCATGTCGGTGCAAGCCCTTGCAAGCAGCACCGACGGAGGAATTTCGATGCCATCCTGTCCGTAGTATTGCAGTAAAAATGCATGCAGCCATTCATCCGGTGCATCGTCACCGTCACCTTCCAAGGGAAAGGCATGCGTTCCGATCACTTTGCCGTTTCGTACGAACAGTGCAAAAACCATGCGGGAATCGTTGAGCGAATCGACGGCAAACACGTCTGCGGAAAGATCGTTTGCATTGATTGCCGCTTGTTTTTCGCACAGTGCAAGCGTTGCTCTGAGCTTGTCTCGCAGCATGGCAGCACGTTCGAAATCAAGCTGATCGGAAGCTTCCTGCATCTTTTCCGTAAGATAGGGGATGAGATCTCCGCTCTTGCCGTTTAATAACCGCATCGCTTCTTTTAGAAGCGCATGGTATTCTTCTCGGGAAACCGAACCGCTGCACGGCGCGCAGCATTTGCCGACGTGATAGAGAAGGCACGGCCGCTCGCCGCGCGCAATCATCGCGGCTATGTTCTTCTTGCAATGCCGCAGCGGAAACAAATCATAAACAAGACGCAATTCTTCCTGTACGGAGGGACCGACAATATAGGGACCGAGATAGACGGCACCGTCGGGTTTCACACGACGAACGATCTCTATTCTGGGGTAATCCTGGCGAAGATCGATCCGGAAATAGGGGAAGTGCTTGTCATCCTTCAGGAGGATGTTATACTTCGGCATGAATTCCTTGATCAGGTTGCTTTCCAGCGACAATGCTTCCACCTCGCTGTGTACCTCGATCGTTTCAAAATCGGCAATATGCGATACCATTGCCCGCACTTTGGGAGAATGGTTTTTGGAGGACTGAAAATACTGCCGGACACGGTTCTTCAGGATCTTTGCTTTTCCGACATATATCACCGTACCGGTATCATCCAGCATTTTATATACGCCCGGCTTTTCGGGAAGCAGAGCGATCTTGTCTTCCAAAATCGTATTCATGTGCGATCTTCCGTGATGACATTCGCTTTCAGCAGCATTTCGTACAGAACCGGAGCAGGGAGACCTACTACATTGAAATAGTCCCCTTCGATCGATTCCACGAAGACGGACGCAAGCCCTTGGATTCCGTAGGATCCGGCCTTATCTAACGGATCACCGGTAGATACATACCACCGAATCTCCTTTTCGCTCATCGGGCGGAAACGAACCTTTGTTGCATCGAACCGAATGTCAGAATAATCTTTTTTCAGAACGGCAAGTCCTGTATAAACGGTATGCTGTCGTCCCTGCATTCTTTGCAATGTGTGAATTGCGTCCTCCGGAGATGCAGGCTTTCCGATGATATCACCGTCCAATTCGACGATCGTATCGGCGCCGATGACGCAGGCGTCCGGATGAAGGCGTAACGCAAAAGATGCTTTCTGGTACGCTAAATGAATTACGGTTTCCGGAACCGAAAGACCTGAAGGAACGCGTTCTTGTTCCGTACATACTTCCGTCAGATAGGATAGACCCATCAGATCCATGATCTCGCGCCGCCGGGGAGACTGTGAAGCAAGAATCAGTTCCATGTTCCCTCCCATAAGAGACCGACGGGGCAGTGATCGCTTCCGTAAACGTCATTATAAATCAATGCGTCGGTTACTAAATCGCGATCCTGTTTGCGAACAAGGAAATAATCGATGCGCCATCCGGCATTGTGTTCTCTTGCGCGGAAACGATAGCTCCACCAGGAATACGCACCTGTCTGATCGGGATATTTTTCGCGGAATGTGTCAATGAACCCTGCATCCAAAAGGCTGCCGAACATGGCACGTTCTTCGTCGGAGAAGCCTGCGTTTCCGCGATTCGGACCCGGGTTCTTAAGATCGATCTCCTGATGCGCGACGTTCAGATCTCCGCAATAAATCACGGGACCGCGCTCTGCAAGTGCACTGAGATATAAGCGGATCGCGTGTTCCCATTCCGTACGAAAATCAATGCGTTTCAATCCTTCCTGCGCATTCGGCGCATAAGCAGTCACAAACGTGAAGGTGGGGAAGAACAGCGTGATCGTTCGACCTTCGGCGTCGAATCGATCGTCGCCGATGCCGAATCGAACATCGAGCGGCGTTTCTTTGGTGAATACAGCCGTACCGGAGTAGCCTTTTTTTACCGCGCTGAAATAATACGGATGATAGCCTTCCGGTGTATAGGAGAGCTGATCCGGCTGCGCTTTCGTTTCCTGCAGCGCAATGATATCCGGTGATTCTCTGCGAAGAAAACCGTCGAATCCCTTCTGAAGGCAGGCGCGAAGCCCGTTGACATTCCAACTGATCATTTTCATGTATCCATTATATATTTATTGTTATCCGTTGACAAGTGGGAAAATGAATGCTAACATATCTGTATCAAATGAAACGGAACTAAAATAATTGAGTACGATTTTGGATGCAGAAAGATACACGCGGCAGCTGACCGGAACGATCCTGTTCCGAAATGTGCAGGAGGATTGGATCCGTGCGTGGCTGATCCGTTCCGATGTTGCCGTACGGGAATACGAAGCAGGAGATTTCCTGTTTCAGAAAACGGATACCTTTGATCGCATCGGTATTCTGTTGAGAGGTACAGCCGACGTCCGCAGAGAGAGCGGGGACGGCTTGATGCATATGAGCACGCTGAAAAAGAACGATCTCTTCGGCGCCGCTTCGATCTGCGGAAGTGAGTCCTCGTTTGTAACGGACATACAGTGCAATGAAAAATCTCGTGCGCTGATTATTCCGGAAAACGAAATGATAAACCTGCTTTCCGAGAACAAAACGGTTTTGCGAAACTACCTGTCCTATCTGAACGGACGCATTCGATTTCTGAACAGAAGACTCGATGCGTTTTCGAAAAACTCCGTCTCCGCAAGAATCATGACGTATCTTGTGACCGAAGCAGAAGACGGGACTGTCCGAATCCGTAACTATACAAAGCTTTCCGAATCCCTTTGCATCAGCAGGGCAACACTATACCGTGCCCTGGATTCAATGGAAGAGGAGCATAAAATCCGACGAAACGGAAAAGAAATACAACTGTTGGAGGAATATGAACCATGAAAAAAATCATTCTGATTACGCTTTCCCTGCTTCTTGTTTTCACCGCGCTTGCATGCGGTAAGCCCGAATCGGAAACAGAACAACCACAGACGCCCGCTGAGCCCGTAAAGGTTGCGGCGCTTGCAGGACCGACCGGCATGGGCCTTGCGTATATGATGCAGGATATGCAGGATCGTTACAGCGTCGAACTGTTCACCGCACCCGATCAGGTGACAGCAAAGATCATCAACGGCGAAGTGGATATTGCTGCCGTACCGATCAACCTTGCATCCGTGCTCTACAAGAAAACGGAAGGCAAAGTCAATGTCATCGCGATCAACACGCTCGGCGTCCTGTATCTTCTGGAGAACGGGAACTCGATTCAGTCCGTTTCCGATCTGAAAGATAAGACGATCTATGCGACCGGTCAGGGAAGCACGCCGGAATACATTCTGAACTATCTTCTCGAAGCAAACGGACTGACGGATTCCGTAAAGGTTGAATACATTGCGGACAATTCGGAACTGATTGCAAAGCTTACGGACGGAAGTGTTGAAGTTGCACTTCTTCCGGAACCGCACGTTTCGATCGCTACGGCACAGAATGAGAACGTCCGCGTTGCGCTGAAGATCAACGATCTGTGGAGCGAAAAGAACGATACAAAGCTCGTTCAGGGAGTCTATATCGTTCGTACGGAGTATCTCGCGGATCATAAAGCACAGGTTGACGCGTTCCTGAAGGACGCAGAAGAATCCGCAAACAAGGTCGTTTCGGATGAAAATGCCGCTGCTGTGATCGTTGCGCAGGGCATTATCGGCAAGGAACCGATCGCAAAGCGCGCGATTCCGAACTGCAATATCACGCTCATAAAAGGCGCGGAAATGAAAGTGAGCGTCTCCGCCATGCTGCAGGTGCTGTTTGATGCAAACCCGAAATCCATCGGCGGCGCAATGCCGAATGACGATTTCTATTATGCGTCGAATCCCTCGTAAAATCCTTCAAATCTGCATTCCGGTTGCAGCATATCTCCTGATTTGGCAGCTGCTGTCGATACTTGTCGGCAGCAGCCTGCTGTTGCCTTCGCCGATTGTAACGTTGCGGTCCATGATCGATATCATGCGATCCTCATCGGGCTGGGCGTCGATCGGCATGACGCTGCTTCGTATCGCTGCAGGATATCTGCTCGGTTGTTTGATCGGTGTTCTGCTTGCGGTTCTGACTGCTCGGTTTCGAGCGGCGGAATGGCTGCTGAAACCGCTGCGTTCTCTGATTAAAACGACGCCGATCACATCGTTTGCTCTTATCCTGCTCGTATCGCTTGTATCGGGCGTTGTCCCCGTTATCGTTGCGGTGATCGTCGTTGTTCCGATGATCTGGCAAACCACCGAAGAATCGATCCGCGGACGAGACAAACAGCTTCTCGAAATGGCGGACGTTTATTTTACTCCTTGGAAAAAACTGCGTTACGTTACCATGCCGCAGATCCTGCCGCAGTTCTTCGCAACGGCGTCGACGGCACTCGGATTTGCATGGAAAGCGGTAATAACGGCGGAGATTCTTGCGCTTCCGAGATTCGGCGTCGGTAGACAAATGCAGAATACAAAGTATTATCTCGATGTCCCTGAATTGTTTGCGTGGACGTTTCTGGTGATTATCCTTTCGGTGATCATCGAATCCCTTGTGAAGTATCTCTTGAAGAGGGCGGGGAAGCGGTATGATTGAAATAAAGGATTTATGCGTCAAGCTCGGCGATAAACAGATATTCCAAAACTATTCCGAACGTCTTCCGGATCATGGGATCATATTGATTTCCGGGGAATCCGGGATCGGCAAGACAACGCTTCTTCGTGTTTTGTGCGGGCTGTTGAAACCCGATCACGGAACCGTGACCGGATTAAACGGCAGAAAGATTTCGTTTGTATTTCAGGAGCCGCGCCTTTTGAACTATATGACCGCTCTGCAGAATGCAGCAATCGTTTCGGACGAACAAAAAGCCGATGACTTGCTGCAGCGTTTGAATATGCAGGATGCGAAGCATGTAAAGGCAGGCGATCTTTCCGGCGGGCAAAAGCAACGCATTTCGCTTGCACGCGCATTCGCTTTTTCCGATGACGTCGTACTGCTTGATGAACCGTTTACCGGACTCGATGAGCAGAATAAGCTGTGCGCAACGCACCTGATCCGCACCGCAAATCTTGCAATCGTAGTATCTCACGATCCGTCTGACGCGGATTTACTGCAGATTGACAGAAAAATTACGCTTTGACTTGCACTTTTTCCGCAGGTATGTTATGATAACATATCAATATTATGCGGAGGAATGCATATGGGTATTGTGGTACGGGACAAACGTTTCCCTTCTTCAACGGGGATTTGTGACGTGCGTTATCGAATCTGGGCACCAGATGAGCCCAGAGCCTGCATTCAGATCATTCACGGAATGGCTGAACACATTGAACGCTATCACGATTTTGCAACGTTCCTTGCCGAAAACGGATTCCTTGTTTTCGGAATGGATCTCCCGGGTCACGGTAAATCCGTCGGAAAAGATCAGCCGCTCGGTTATTTCGGCGATAAAGACGGTTGGGATCATCTCATTCAGGACAACAAAACCATGCATGACACCGTTATGAAGGACAATCCTTCGCTTGCATGCATTCTGTTCGGTCATTCGATGGGCAGCTTCCTTGCAAGGACCTATGCCGGTCGGATGGGCGTTGATTTTGATGCGTTCATTTTCTCCGGTACGGCAGGCGGCAATCCTGCACTACCGATCGCGAAAATGATTGCAAAATCGGCAATCAGGAAAGGCAAAGGCAGGCTTCCGAACGAAACGCTGAACAAGCTCGGTTTCGGGGCCTACAACAAACAGTTCAAGGATGCGCGCACGGAATACGATTGGCTTTCCCGCGATACGGCGAACGTAGACCGTTATGTGGAGGATCCGCTTTGCGGCTTTACGTTTACGGCTTGCGCGTTCTACGATCTGTTCACCGGTCTCGGTGAAGTATCCAACCTGAATTGGGCAAGACGCGTACCGAATCGTCCGATCTTCCTTCTTGCCGGATCGAACGATCCTGTCGGCGCAAACGGAAAAGGCGTCAAGCAGGTCAATCAGTGGCTTCTGAAGAGCGGTCACAAAGTCACGATGAAGCTTTACCCGGAAGGACGTCATGAGATGCTCAACGAGACCAACCGTAAAGAAGTTTACGGCGACGTGCTTCTGTTTATCGAGGCTGTCTGCACTGCCGGAGAAAGAGAATGAGCGTCCTGATCTATCGCGATTCAAAGGCAGTCGGCGCCGCAGCTGCAACGATAACGGCAGCGCACCTGTTGCAGAATCCACGCTGTATTATCGGCGTCGACTATCATGAAACGCTTCTGCCCGTTTACGATTCTCTTTCCGCCATGACGGAGAACGGATTGCTGAATTGGGGAGACGCAAAGGTCTATCAGCTGTTTGAGTTTCAGCCCGATAACAGCGGAGAGCAGAGGATCGCAAATCTGCTCGGTAAATCGCTGTTTGCAAAGACAGACATTTCCGAACAGCAATACGTCGTTCCGTTCTCCCAGGAACAGAGCGTATCGGACACGATAAAAGCTTTTGAACATTCGATTCTGAATGCAGGCGGGATTGACGTTGCGCTGATCGCCGTTCGGCAGGACGGTTCGCTTCTGATGAATCGTATCGCGGACGGCACGCTGGAAACGCACGATGTAACTGTGGAAGGAGACAGCTTCATTACCGCAGGACTGTCGACGGTTATGCAGGTAAAGCATCCGATAATCGTTGCGCTCGGAAGCAATTCTGCGCAGGCAGTTAAAGCGATGCTGAAAGGACAATTGTCCGAATCGCCGCTTGCGGCATTGAGGCTGCACGCAGGCGCAACATTTATCATGGATGAAGATGCGGCGGAATTGCTGTAATTCGTATCATAGATTGAGATTAACTTAGGAGGAAACAACATGTCCGGACATTCCAAATGGGCAAACATCAAAAACAAGAAGGAAAAAACAGACGCCCAAAAGGGTAAGATATTTACAAAGATTGGTCGTGAGATCGCGATTGCCGTCAAAGAGGGCGGCGGCGCCGATCCGGCGAACAATTCAAAGCTGCGCGACGTTATCGCAAAAGCAAAGGCCGCCAATATGCCGAACGACAATATTTCGCGTTCGATCAAGAAAGCAAGCGGCGACGGCAACAGCGTCGATTATGAAGAGGTCGTATACGAGGGCTACGGCCCCGGCAATATCGCCGTGATCGTCAATGTTCTGACCGACAATCGCAACCGTATCGCTGCTGAGATGCGCCATATCTTCTCGAAGAGCGGCGGCAACATGGGCGCTTCCGGTTCGGTCGCATGGATGTTTGACAAGAAGGGGCAGATCGTCATTGAGCGTACGGCACTGATGGACGAGGATGAAGTCATGATGCAGGCGCTTGATGCAGGTGCGGAAGACTTTATCGCGCAGGACGATGTGTTTGAAATCTACACCGCTCCGGCAGATTTTTCCGCGGTACGCGAAGGGCTGGAAGGTCTCGGATTCAACTTCCTGTCCGCCGAGATCAGCCAGATCCCCAAGAATACCACCAACATTGACGACCCCGAAACGATCGAAAAGATCGAGCGCTTCCTGGAACGCATGGACGATAATGACGATGTGCAGGAAGTGTTCCACAACGGCGTTTGGGAAGAAAAAGAATAATAGGATCAGTATTACAGTACATTGAATTGAATAGCAAAGGAGGTTCTATCATGGCGATTTCTGTCGCGAATGAACTGGGAACGATTTCCGTTTCAGAGGATCTGATTGCAACGATTGCAGGATATGCTGCGGTAGAAAATTACGGAATTGTCGGTATGTGCGCAAGAAGCGCCGGCGACGCAATCGTTGAGCTGTTCGGCAGAGAGAATTTGCAGAAAGGCGTTCTTGTTGAGAAGGTCGACGACGCGCAGGTGGACGTTTCCCTGCATGTTGCGCTGCAGTATGGGGTTTCACTGCCCGCGGTTTCACAAAACACAAAGCAAAACGTACGTTATCGGATAGAGGATATGACCGGGATTTCGGTTCGCAACGTGAATATCTTTGTGGAAAGTATTCGTGTTCAGTAAGCGGATTTCGGAGGGTTTGAGCATTGAACATTCAAAACATCAGCGGCGCGCTACTGCGAGATCTGTTTCTCGCAGGCGCAGCCAATCTTGAAAAGAATAAAGCCTACATCGACTCATTGAATGTCTTTCCGGTACCGGACGGCGATACCGGTACAAACATGTCGATGACCATGCAGGGCGCAGTGAAAGATTTGCGCAGCATGCCGGATTCGGTCACTGTCGGGCAGGTAATGGATGCCGTGTCTCTCGGCGCTTTGAAAAACGCAAGAGGCAATTCCGGTGTTATTCTTTCTCAGCTGTTCCGCGGGTATCAACAGGTATGCAAAGGACAGAAGGAGATTACTGTCAGCATGCTTGCGGATGCGTTCGAAACAGGAACAAACGCAGCATACAAAGCCGTTCTTCGTCCGAAGGAAGGCACGATCCTGACCGTATCGCGGATGATCTCTCAGGCGTGCATCGCAGAAGCAAAGCGCAGAAAACAGTTTTCTCTCGACGCTTTTATGGAAGTCGTACTTCGCGTCGGTCAGGAAGCGCTTGACAATACGCCGAACCTGCTCCCGGTATTGAAGGAAGCAGGCGTTGTAGACAGCGGCGGATACGGACTTCTGACGGTATATCGCGGTTTCCAGGCAGCGCTTTTGGGTGAGGATATTCCCGAGTTTGCAGACGAGCCGGAACCGGAACCTACGGTTGAAGAACCCGAAGGCGCGGACTTCGATCATTTCTCGACCGAAGAGATCGAGTTCGGTTATTGCACGGAATTCTTCATCGTTCGTCTTGTAGACGGCTTCTGCGAGGAGGATCTCGACAGACTGCGCGATCATCTTGTTCGCGTCGGTGATTCCGTCGTCGTGGCAGCAGGCGATGATTTCGTCAAGGTTCACGTCCATTCGAACTGCCCCGGCAAGATCCTTCAGTTCGCAATGCGTTTCGGCGAATTGGACCGTCTGAAGATCGAAAACATGCGTGAACAGAATCGTCAGCTGATCGAACAGAAAAAGCGTAACGAAAAGGAATACGGTCTGATTGCGGTCAGTGCGGGAGAAGGCATCGACGAGATCTTCCGCAACTTCTCTGTGGACCGCATCATTTCCGGCGGACAGACGATGAACCCGAGCATTGATACGATTGTAAACGCCGTCGGTCAATGCAATGCCAGAAACGTATTCGTTCTGCCGAACAATTCCAACATCATTCTTGCTGCGCAGCAGGCACAGAACCTTTGTTCCTGCAACGTGATTGTACTTCCGACCAAGACGATTCCGCAGGGAATCGCGGCGGCAATGGCGTTCAATCCAGATCTTTCTCTTGATGAGAATCGGGAGAACATGCAGGATGCGGTCGATGAGATCGTTTCCGGTGCGGTAACGTATGCAATTCGTGAAACACATTACAACGGAAACGAGATCAAGGAAGGCGATATCATCGGTATTCTTGATAACGACATCGCAGCCGTTGCGTCGAATGTAAACGATGCAGTTGAACAGCTGATCCGAAAGATGATCGAAAAACGCGATATCGAAGATCCGATCGTCAATCTGTATTTCGGCGACGCCGTTGAAGAAGACGATGCGAACGCATTGGCTGAACGGCTGCAGGATGAATTCGAAGAAGCGGAGTTCATCGTTGCAAGGGGCGGCCAACCGTTGTACTACTATTATCTTTCCGTCGAATGACGGAGCTCAGCCGCCGGAGGGCGGCTTTTTTGTATGGAATTGACTGACCTGAAAGGCGTCGGCCCGAAACGCGCTGCGCTTTTTGCCGAACTGCATGTGTATACGCCGGAAGATCTCCTGCGGTTTTATCCGAAGGAGTATTTGGATTATACCAGTACACGCAATATCAGTTCTTTATGTGAGGGCGAACGCGTTTCCCTGCATGTAACGGCGACGGCAGATCCGACGACATTTTATTATAAAGGCAAGTACATGGTTTCTCTGCACGTTGCGGATACAACAGGAAAGGCAACGTTGCGCTGGATGAATCAACCGTACCGCATGAATCAGTTTCATGCCGGAGAGAATCTTTACGTCAACGGAATCGTCTCAAAAAAGAGGGGGACGGTTTTGTATAATCCGCAGATCGGCAGGGAATGCGAGGGGATCGTTCCGATCTACCGTTCCGTCAAAGGACTGACGCAGACGGTTATACGGGATTCGGTTTCTGAAATGCTCAACCGTTTCGAGGTACAGGATCCGCTGCCGGCCGATTGGATCAAAAAATATGATCTATGTGAACTGTCCTGCGCGTTAAGGGAGATTCATCGTCCTACAGATACGGATTCGCTGAACAGAGCAAAACGACGTCTTTCTTTTGAAGATGCTTTCCTGTATTTTACCGCGATCCGTGCGGTAAAATCAGATCGGAAGCGCAGAAACGGGTTTCAATTCCGAACCGAAGGCGTATCGGATCGTTTTTTGAAGTCTCTTCCTTTTGTGCCTACGGATGCGCAGATTCGTGCAATGCGTGAAGTAGCATGCGATATGGGCTCGGATCAGTCGATGAACCGCTTGATTCAGGGTGACGTCGGATCCGGGAAGACGCTTGTCGCCGCATATGCGCTTCAAATCGCCGCATCAAATCACAGACAGGCCGTTTTGCTTGCGCCCACGGAACTCCTTGCAGAACAGCATTTCAGAACGCTGAACGACCGTTTTCCGGAGGCATGTCTGTATATCGGAAGCTTACCGAAAAAACAGAAATCCGAAGTGCTGTTCAGCATTGAATCGGGAGACGCGCAAATTGTGATCGGCACGCACGCGCTTCTGTCCGACAATGTAAAGTTTCGGGATCTCGGGCTGGTGATCACGGATGAACAACATCGTTTCGGTGTTGTTCAGCGTGCAAAAATGGAAGCCAAGGGAATTCGACCGGACGTACTTGTAATGTCCGCAACACCCATCCCGCGTACCCTTGCGCTGCTGCTCTATGCCGATCTCGATCTTTCGGTCATCGATCAGATGCCGCCCGGCAGAAAGCCGATCAAAACGCATTTTGTACCGAAGGCAAGACGAAAGGACTTGTATCTGCATCTTGCGGAATGTGCAAAAAACGGCGAGCGTGCGTATGTCGTTTGTCCTTTGATCGAGCCCACAGAAGGGTATGAGGGACTTTCTCTTGAAGAATTGCATGATGAAATAACCAAACTGATTCCGGACACAAAGATCGGGGTATTGCACGGGCAAATGCCGGAACCGGATAAGCTTCGCACAATGAATGCGTTCCGGGAGGGAGAGATTTCCGTACTGATTGCAACGACTGTCGTAGAAGTCGGAGTCGATGTTCCGGAAGCAACGTCGATGGTCATTGAAGGGTGTGAACATTTCGGACTTGCCACGCTGCACCAGCTGCGCGGTCGTGTCGGCAGAGGGGACAAGCAGTCGCATTGCTATTTGTTATCGGAAAAGCAAAACGAATCCGCAAAGCGTCGGACAGAAGCAATGCTGAACAGCGGCGACGGATTTGAGATTGCACAGGTCGATTTCGATATGCGCGGAAGCGGCGACCTGTTCGGTGTACGACAGAGCGGAGACGGGGAAATGGCAAATGTTCTGACAGGATGTTCCGTTGAGATTCTCGAGCATGCGTCGGCTGCCGCAGACGAAGTCTTTTCATTGCCCTCCGTGCAGTACAATGAATTGCTCGAGCTTGCAAAGTCAAGATATCGGCATTTGAACTACATTTCACACAACTGATAAAATCGCCGCACGGAACGGCGATTTTATCTTGTCTGTTCTTTTATCTCATCATGGACGAAGTTCCGTTCATGTTGTTCTGCGCGTATGCAATCATGCGCTTGACCATTTCGCCGCCGACCGAGCCCGCCTCACGGGAGGTCAGATCGCCGTTGTAGCCCTGTTTCAGATCAACATTGAGAGAGTTTGCGACTTCATACTTGAAGTTGTGAAGCGACTGCTTGCTTTCGGGAACCAAAGCACCGTTTCTGCTCATTTGTGTGTTCTCCTTTCCGTTCAGTGAAGATTCTTCTCGGCGTATTCGATCATACGCTTGACCATTTCTCCGCCGATGCTGCCCGCTTCGCGGGAGGTCAGATCGCCGTTATAACCCTGCTTCAGGTCGATGTTCAGAGAGGAAGCGACTTCGCTCTTGAACGACTGCAGCTTGCTCTTGGAATCGGAATTCGAATTGCTGTTGTTACGCGTCATGTTTTTCACCTCCTTATTGGTCTTGATAGCCTTAATTTCTGCAAAGTTCGAAAAGATATGACCGGAAAAATCTGTAACTCGGATAAATCGGTTCTTGTCGGAAGCGTTCTGTTGTAGTATAATAAAATGAAACTTTATGGAGAGCAGTACGAATGAAATCGAATCTTTTCATTTCAGAACAGGAATTGGATGCACAGCACAGAATCGCTTCTCAGCTGTACCGGGAGATCGAACCCCGCGGACTGACGTTTTTTGTGGAAACATTCGGCTGTCAGATGAACGTTCGCGACAGTGAAACGATCAAAGGCTGGCTGATTGATATCGGCTATGCCGAAACAGATGATAAGACGTCTGCCGACCTGATTCTCTTTAATACATGCTGCGTACGGGACCATGCGGAAAAGCGTCTGATGGGAAACATCGGCGCGCTGAAGGAGCTCAAAGACAATCATCCCGGAATGATCATCGGCATTTGCGGATGTATGATGCAGCAGGAGGGCATGGCGAAAAAGCTCTTGAAGCGGTTTCCGCACGTCAGCCTGATTTTCGGAACAAACGTTTTGCATCGTCTTCCGGAGATGATCCGCCGCGTGATGGACGGCGAGCGAATCGCCGTAACCGATCGTGCAAACGATGCGATTGCGGAAGGTCTCCCGAAACTGCGCGACAATCCCAGAAGCGCGTTTGTCAACATCATGTACGGATGCGACAACTTCTGTTCATATTGCATCGTTCCGTACGTTCGCGGACGGGAGCGTTCCCGGCGACCGGAGGATGTGCGTTCGGAGGTTTGCTCTCTTGTTGAAAGCGGCATTTCAGAGATCACGCTGCTCGGGCAGAATGTCAATTCCTACGGCAACGACGGTTCAACCGGCATGCATTTTGCAGATCTTCTGCGATATATTTCGGATGTGCCGGGCTTAAAGAGAATCCGTTTTATGTCCTCACACCCGAAGGATCTTAGTGAAGATGTGATGCACGCAATCGCAGAATTGCCGAACGTTTGTCACCATGTGCATCTTCCGGTTCAATCCGGCAACAGTGAGATTCTGAAAAGAATGAACCGGAAGTATACGAGAGAACACTATCTTTCGATCATCGAAAATCTTCGCTCGCTTGTTCCGGATATCGAATTCACAACGGATATCATTGTCGGCTTTCCGGGAGAAACGGAGGAGGCGTTCCGCGATACGATGTCGCTTGTCGATGAGGTAGGGTTTGCTGCGGCGTTTACCTTTGCGTATTCGCCGAGGCAGGGGACGGTCG
This sequence comes from Clostridia bacterium, assembly GCA_045576895.1. Taxonomy (GTDB): domain Bacteria; phylum Bacillota; class Clostridia; order Christensenellales; family CAG-138; genus UBA3792. Next base: position 15,052 of record JAZNHI010000157.1, read on the forward strand.
CCGCAAAGATGGAAGATCAGATCCAGGAAGATATCAAAAAACGCCGTCTTTCCGAACTGAATGAGCTGCAGGCAAGGAAAACCGTAGAGAACAATCGTAAATACATCGGCTATTCCGGCGAAGTGCTTGTCGAAGGATTCGATACACGCGGTGCGGAAACGATGCTTTACGGCAAATACCAGAATTTCAAAATGGTGTATTTCCCCGGACAACCGGAATTGATGAATCAATATGTCAACGTTCGGGTGACCGGAATCAATAAAAACTCACTGATTGGAGAAATGATCGATGCATGAACTGAAAACATATCTGGATCTGAGCGAACAGGTGAAAGCCGACCGTGCGCTCATGGAACTGATCGATACCTATCAGTCGGAAACAAAGCAGCTGATGGACCTGATCCAGAATCCCGACTATGACGCAGCGGAAGCGATCCGTCTGACGAACGATGTGGAATACATGTCACAGCAGATTTCCGAGAATCCGCTGTATCGGAAATTCCTTGCGGCGAAGGACGCACTTGACCGCGCCTTGCGTGAGAAAGCCGCAATGTCCATGCCGTGCGACTGCAACTGCAGCACATGCAAAGCCGAATGCAATTCCCGGGAGGAATCGAAATGAACGAACTGACGCCGATGATGCGCCAATATTTGGAAGTAAAGCAGCAATACCCGGACTGCTTTCTTTTCTACCGTCTCGGCGACTTTTATGAAATGTTCTTTGACGACGCCATCGAGGGTTCCAAAATCCTTGAACTGACGTTGACCGGCAGAGATTGCGGGATGGCGGAACGTGCACCTATGTGCGGCGTTCCGTACCATGCGGTCGACGCCTACGTCAATAAAATGATCTCGCAGGGGCATAAGGTTGCGATCTGCGAACAGATGGAGGATCCGGCGCTTGCGAAAGGGCTTGTCACGAGATCTGTCACGCGCGTGATCACACCCGGAACCGTCATCGAAGAAAAGATGCTCGACTGTTCCAAGAACAACTATATCCTTGCGCTGCAATATACGCAGAACGGGGTCGGTTACGCATACTCCGATATATCGACGGGTATCTTCTACACCTGCGAAGTATACGGTTCAAATGCAACATCGGTTCTGTTCGACGAATTGACGCGTCTCTCACCGTCCGAGATCGTGTCCAACGAAACGCTGTTCGAACAGGAATACCTGCTGAAACGGATTCGCGCGGGATATTATCTCGAAAAGCTTGCAAACGTACGGTTCCATCCGGAGCAGGCGGAAAAGCGCCTGAAACAGCACTTTGGCGTCGCGTCCCTGAAAGGGTTCGGTCTTGAAGGCAAGCCGCTTGCGATCGGCGCTGCCGGCGCTCTTTTGTCGTATCTGGAAGACACGCAGAAGAACGCGCTTTCACACATACACACGATCAAGCTTCTGAACCGTTCGGCTTTCATGCAGATGGACACATCCACGCGCAGAAATCTTGAGCTGACACAGCCGCTTCAATTTAACGGCAGCAAGAAGAGTACGCTTCTGTATTTGTTGGATTCCACAAAAACGAGCATGGGCGCACGTCTGCTTCGGAACTGGATCGATTGTCCGCTGCAGACAAAGAACGATATCATTTATCGCTTGCAGGCGGTCGATACCTTTGTACGCGATCTCAGAACGCGAAAGATGCTCGGCGAATATCTGAGTTCGGTTTACGATATCGAACGTCTGACCAGCAAGATCGCATACGGAACGATCAACGGGCGTGATTGCATCGCGTTGATGAATTCGCTTCGCCAGATCACGCCGATCACTATGCTCCTTTGCGGTATCCCTACGGAGGCGATCGACACGATCGTCCGGGAGCTGGATCCCATGGACGACGTGATCGGGCTGATCGACGCCGCGATCGACCCAAATCCGCCGATCAACATCAAGGACGGAGGATTGATCCGCAAAGGGTACAACGCAGAAGTGGACGAGCTGCGCGCCGTATCCGGCGACAGTCAAAGCATGCTCGATCAGATTGCCGCGCGCGAACGGGAAGCAACCGGGATCAAAACGCTTCGGATCGGCTATAACCGAGTATTCGGGTACTATATCGAGGTCACGAAGTCCTTTACGCAGAACGTACCGTATTACTACGAACGAAAACAGACGCTTGCAAATGCGGAGCGGTATATTACGCCGGAACTCAAAGAGCTCGAACAAAAGATCCTGAACGCGGCGGATCGTCTTCTGGAGCTTGAAACCGAGCTGTTCCGCGGAGTACGGGATGCGTTGCTCTCCTGCACGGAACGGCTGCAGCAGGATGCTGCTTTGCTTGCACGACTTGACGTATTTCGTTCGTTGGCGGACGTTGCCGTTTCAAATCGCTATGTCATGCCGCAGATTTCGGATCAATCGGTGATCCGGATCGTCAACGGCAGACATCCGATCGTTGAGCAGACGATGAAAAACGCGTTCATTCCGAACGATGTCAATCTCGATCTTGATAAGAATCGGCTTCTGATCGTAACCGGACCGAACATGGCGGGAAAATCGACCTATATGCGTCAGGTCGCATTGATTACTTTGATGGCGCATATCGGCTCTTTTGTTCCGGCAGATGAAGCGGAGATCGGAATCGTTGACAGAATCTTCACGCGTATCGGCGCAAGCGACGATCTTGCATCTGGGCAGAGCACGTTTATGGTCGAAATGAGCGAGATGGCGAACATCATCAACAATGCGACCAAGGACAGTTTGCTGATACTGGACGAGATCGGCAGGGGAACAAGCACGTTTGACGGTCTTTCCATAGCATGGTCGGTTCTGGAGCATATCGCCAATCCGATCCTGTGCGGCGCAAAAACACTGTTTGCCACGCATTACCATGAATTGACAGAATTGGAAGGCAAGCTGGAAGGCGTTGTGAATTACCGGATTACGGTCAAGGAGATCGGAGACGATGTGCTGTTCCTTCGAAAGATCGTCAGGGGAAGCGCCGATAAGAGCTTCGGCATTCAGGTTGCAAAGCTTGCCGGTCTTCCGGAATCGATCATCACGCGAGCAAAAGAAATCCTCGGTGAGCTTGAGCAGTCCGACCTTTTGGTGCGGGATCCGAAAGAGCCTGCAAAATGCGAGATGTCGCCGGTGTCCAAGGTGCAGCAGTCGATCCTGAATGATCTCGATAAAGTCGATCTCGATCATATGACGCCGATCGACGCATTCATGAAACTGCACTCCTATATCGATGCGTTGAAGGGAGAATAACCGATGTCGGTCATTCATGTTTTAAAGCCGCAAGTTGCGAACCAGATTGCCGCGGGTGAAGTTGTGGAGCGGCCGGCTTCCGTTGTAAAGGAACTTATAGAGAACGCAATCGACGCCGGCGCTGTCGCGATCAGTGTACGGATCGAAAACGGCGGCATGCGTAGCATTACCGTAACTGACAACGGATGCGGCATTGCAAAAGAAGATTGCAGAAACGCTTTCCTGCGTCATGCAACGAGCAAGATCAGCTCCTCCGAAGATCTGTCGCGTATTACGACGCTCGGCTTTCGCGGAGAAGCGCTCGCTTCGATCGCTTCCGTTTCGCGCGTTACGATGACGACGCGGCAGAAGGATTCCGACGTCGGTACCAAACTGATGATCGATAACGGCACGGTGACAGGGGAGGAAGACGCATCCTGTGTTTTCGGAACGACTTTTACCGTCGAGGAATTATTTGCGTCCGTTCCTGCGCGTCTGAAATTTCTGAAGTCGGCAAGAACTGAGGCCGGGTATATCGGCGACTACATCGGCAAGATGATCCTTGCACGCCCTGAAATCTCGTTCCGATACGAGTCGGATGGGAAAACTGTATACGAGACATACGGCGACGGAGATCTGTATAATGCCGTATATTGCGTTTACGGCGCCGCAGTTGCCGAAAAGCTCGTTCCCGTTGAATACGATAACGGCTATATGCGCATCTCCGGATATCTCGGTCTTCCCGAAATCTCCCGGAACAATCGTTCGTTTCAGACGCTGTTCATCAACGGACGTTCGATTCGTTCGATCGCCGTTTCTGCAGCCGTCGCGCAGGCGTACGACACCAGGCTTATGATCGGCAGATTTCCGTTTTTAGTGCTGAATCTTTCGCTTGCGACGCAGGAAGTCGATGTAAACGTGCATCCCACAAAAGCGGAGGTCCGTTTTGCAGACGAAAACCGTGTGTTTACCTCTGTTTCGGCGGCGGCGAAGCTTGCGCTTTCCGGAACGGAAAAGCATATCGAATCCGCATTCGATCATGTGACGCCGAAACAGCCTGTTGTTTCTGTTGAGAGAACGGAGGAGGCTATACGTCCGGTATCGGTTCCCAGAGTGGATTTCCACGATTATGCAAAGAAAGGGACCGGGTACAGCTATAAAGAAAGCAGTTATAACACGTTTCGGGAGACCGGACGGATCGGAAGTGTTCCGAATTTTACCGTTAAAACATCGGAAGGGAACGAGAAGCGTACAGCAGTGCCCGCGTCGCCGTTGTTTACGGATGAACCGATCGATATCGTAGGGTGCGTGTTCCGGACATACTGGCTTGTAACGCGAGGAGAAAACCTGTTCCTGATCGATCAGCACGCAGCGCATGAGCGGAAGCTTTACGATGAGCTGACTTCCCATCGGATCACGCTCTCTTCGCAGCAGCTTCTTGTTCCGCGGGAAATCACGCTGACGCCTTCCGAGGCAGAAACATATGCTGCCAATCAAAAGGCTGTTTCAGAGCTTGGCTTCGGAATGTTGCAAACCGGCGCAATGACTTTCTCGCTTTCCGAAGTACCGGTACTGAACGGTCAAATGCTGAACGAAACATATCTGCATGCAGCGCTTTCCATCCTGACGGAAAACGGAAAATCCGTACCGGATGAATTGCTGAAAGAGCGATTGATGCAGACTGCGTGCAAACATGCGATCAAAGGCGGGGAACCGATCGAACAGGAAGAGATTAAGGTGCTGCTGGAAGCGTTCTTAAGTGGTGAAGTACCGCTCACGTGTCCGCACGGCAGACCGGTTGTTGTGCGAATCACAAAGACGGAATTGGAAAAAATGTTCCGCAGAATCGTATGAGCACAAAGCCTGTCGTTCTTTGTATTGTAGGACCGACCGCTTGCGGAAAAACAGCGCTTTCCGTCGATGCGGCGTTGGCGTACGGCGGAGAGGTCGTATCCGCAGATGCGGTCGCTGTATACCGGGAACTGAATATCGGATCCGCAAAACCGACGTCGGAAGAACAGAGGGGAGTCCCGCATCATCTGATCGACTGCACAAGCGTAACGGATGATTCCTTCACGGTGTCTACGTTCCGCGCGCTTGCACGGGAAGCGATCGACAGTATCTTAAAACGCGGCAATCTTCCGATCGTCGTCGGCGGCAGCGGACTGTATCTTGACTCGATCTTTTCCGATATGCGCTTCTCAGCGCCGTCTGATCCTGCGATACGCGATCAGATCGGGAAAGAATACGACGCCGATCCGAAAGGCGTTTATGAAGCGCTGAGAGCGTTTGACGCACCCTCGTATGAGCGTCTGCATGTCAACGACAAAAAGCGTATCGTTCGTGCCGTGGAAGTGTATCGGATCACGGGAAAGCCTTTTTCGGAACTGAACCGTCCGTTTGAAACGGCTCAACGGAATGACGATACCTATTGCGTTGTACGAATCGGTCTGAATACGGATCGTACGCTTCTCTATCAAAGGATCGAACAGCGCGTCGACCGCATGATGAAGGACGGTTTACAGCAGGAAGCATATTCACTGTTTGACCGAGGATTGACGCCGGATCGGTATCGTGCCATGCAGTCGATCGGATATGCACAGCTGTACGATGCATATCGGGGGGTGTGCACGATTGAAGATGCAGCGGCAAAAATCAAACTCGATACAAGACACTTTGCAAAAAGACAGATTACATGGTTCAAGCGGAATCCGGATACGGTCTGGTTCGATCCGATCCGGATGTCCCGCGAAGAAATCATACATCAGATTACGGAGCTTATAGATGAGAATTGATGAAATGATCCATCATGCCGAAGAACGTGCAAAGGATTCGTTTGCACGTATTGAACAAAATGCTTTGCTGTGTCAGGAACGTGTGCTGAAAGCTTTTCAAGCGCATCGGATCTCAGCACGGCATTTCGCGCCGACGGAAGGGTACGGGTATGACGATATCGGCCGTGATGCTTTGGATGAAGTATTTGCCGATGCGCTGCAGGCGGAATCGGCGCTGGTTCGGCCTCAGATTGCAAACG
>JAZNHI010000158.1:0-5855 GCA_045576895.1 Clostridia bacterium
CGCTGCTGGAAAACGGCGGCGCGGAGGTTTTCATCACGCGCGAAACGAACAACGTGAATTTTTCCAATCGCGAGCGCGCGGAGTTTTTCAACGAGCATGAGGTCGATCTGGCGATCCGTCTGCACTGCAACGGCGCGGACGACACAAACGTCCGCGGCGCGTTCATGCTGCTTCCGACGAAGGAGCGCACCGCGTTCTACAACGAGAACGTCCGTGCGGCGACGGCGATCATCGAGCAGTACTGCGCGGCAACGGGGCTCGGCATGCGAAAGCGCAACGGCATCTCCTACAGCAGCGAGCAGACGGGCTTCAACTGGTGCAAACGGCCGATCGTTTGTATAGAAATGGGTCATTTGAGCAACGAAACGGAAGACTTGCTCTTGACGAGCGATACTTTTCAGGATAAGATGGCATTTGGGATCTACGCCGGCATTCTGGCATACTTCGATCCCGAGTCGACCGCAGAAGGAGGAAATCCATGAAGAAACCGATTTGCGTGCAGTCCGAGGTCGGAAGACTCAAAAAAGTCATGCTGCACTGTCCGGGCGCGGAGCTCGAAAATCTGATGCCCGATTACCTTTCGAGGCAGCTCTTTGACGACATTCCGTATCTGGTCCACGCCAAGGAAGAACACGATCAGTTTGCAAAGACGCTCCGCGACTGCGGCGTCGAAGTGCTGTATCTCGACGCGCTCCTGAAGGAAGCGATCGAGGCGGCGGACGCGAAGGACGAGCTCATCTGGGAGTACATCCGCGAAGCGAACATCGCCGCGGAGGGCGCCGAGCAGGCGGTCAACGCGTACCTCAATGAACTTTCGCTCGATCGGCTCATTCAGGTCCTTGCGGGCGGCGTCAGAAAGAGCGACATCCCGAAGGTCGAGAAGCGGCATCTGGTCGACTTCACCGACGACAAATATCCGTTCTACGTCGATCCCATGCCGAACCTGTACTTCACGCGCGACCCGTTCATGAACGTCGGCGACGGCGTGCTGATCTCGCGCATGGCAAACGAGGTCCGGAGGCGCGAAACGCTGTTCGCGAAGTATATCTTCAAGTATCATCCGGTCTATAAGTGGGTCCCGAAATTCCACGACCGCACCGACGTGCATTCGCTGGAGGGCGGCGACTGTCTGGTGCTCTCGCCCGAGACCGTGGCGTTCGGCATGTCGCAGCGCACGAGCGCGCAGGCGGTCGAGCTGGCGGCGAACCGTCTGATCGGCGAGCGTACCGGCATCCGCGAGATCCTTGCGGTCGACATCCCGAAGGTCCGCGCGTTCATGCACCTCGACACCGTCATGACGATGGTCGACGTCGACACCTTTGTGGTGCATCCGAACATTCTCCGCACGATGCGTGCGTTCCGGCTCACAAAGCCCGAAGGCAGACAGCTGAAGATCGAGGAGGATCCGCGTCCGCTCGTCGACGTCTTCTCCGACGTGCTGGATCGCAAGGTCCGCTTCATCGAATGCGGCGGCGCGAGCGAGATCGATGCGGCGCGCGAGCAGTGGAACGACGGCGCGAACACGCTGTGCGTGGCGCCCGGCGAGGTCATCACCTATTCGCGCAACTATGTCACCAACCGGATCCTCCGCGAAAACGGCGTCACGGTCCACGAGATCCCGTCCGCAGAGCTTTCGAGAGGACGCGGCGGTCCGCGCTGCATGAGCATGCCGTTTGTCCGCGAACCCATCCAACCGTAAATCCAAAAAATATCACATACAGAAAGGAAACCAATTATGTTCCAGGGAAGAAATTTTCTCACGTTGCTCGACTACACACCCGACGAGATCCGCCAGCTTCTGAAGCTTGCGCATCAGGTCAAGGCCGAAAAGAAACAGGGCATTTTCCCGAAGCGCATGGCGAACAAGAACGTCGTGCTGCTGTTCGAGAAGACCTCCACCCGTACCCGTTGCGCGTTTGAGACTGCGGCGTACGACGAGGGCGCGAATGTCACGTTCCTTAGTAACAGCCAGATGGGCAAGAAGGAATCGCTCGAAGACACCGCAAAGGTGCTCGGCAGATTCTATGACGGCATCGAGTTCCGCGGCTTCAAGCAGGAGACCGTCGAGCTGCTCGCCAAGTACAGCGGCGTTCCGGTGTGGAACGGCCTTACGGACCTCTATCATCCGACGCAGGTCCTTGCGGACTGGATGACGATCGAAGAGCACGTCAAAAAGCCGCTCCATGAGATCAAGTTCGTGTACGTTGGCGACGCGCGCAACAACATGGGCAACTCCCTGATGATCGGCTGCGCCAAGATGGGCATGCACTTCGTCGGTATCGCGCCGAAGCAGCTGTTCCCGTCCGAGGAGCTTGTGAACCGCATGCGCGAGCTCTGCAAGGAGACCGGCGGCAAGATCGAGCTTAGCGATTCCATCGACGCGGTCGAGGGCGCGGACGTCATCTATACCGACGTCTGGGTGTCCATGGGCGAGTAAGCGCAGTTCGAAGAGCGCATTCGTCTTTTAGAGCCGTATCGCGTCACGATGGACATGCTGAAGAAGACCGGCAATCCGGACGTCATCTTCGAGCACTGCCTGCCGTCCTTCCACGACCTCGAGACGAGCGTCGGCAAGGACATCTACGATCGCTTCGGTCTCAAGGAAATGGAAGTAAGTGACGAAGTGTTCCGTTCGAAGCACAGCGTCGTGTTCGACGAGGCGGAGAACCGCATGCACACGATCAAGGCGGTCATGGTCGCCACAATGTCCGACACGCTGGACAAATAATCCCGTTATACAGCAACCCCGGAGGATTCCTCCGGGGTTGCTGTTATGTGGCAGGGGAGGCCGTCCCCTAACATCGGAATCTCACAAGCACAAGTGCCTAATATCTTTCATTCATGGGGAAAACTGAGAGGAAAGAGAGGAGAACGATTATCATGACACGATTCTTGGCAATTGTACGCAGGCTTTTCTGAGCAGGTACGATTTCTTTGCTGCTGACTCTGCTTTTTCGTGTAAAGTTTCAGGATATGCTTTCCAGGGTTATGGCTCATAATAGTGCACAGAGCTAATTCAGCATTTTTTGGCTTCACCAATAATGTTCTTAATTTTCACTATTATCTCTGTGATTTATATTCGGCATAACGGTCAGTTCGCTGCTATTCATCAGCAGCAATTGCCGGTGACATCATTTTTCAGATGCCTTGGTCATGATTTGGTCTCATCGTTTAAGAATATTGGCGGGTTTTTCAGTGCTCTGTTCAATAAAAACGTTATGGGGCGTGGAACCCTGATTTTCCGCTTTTTTGTATTAGTTGTGATAGTTGTTTTGTGTTTAGTGGGAGTTGGCACCCTTCTTCCCTAAAGACTGCGGTGTCGTGACGAACTATTAAAAGTCAAGACCAAAAGAGATGAAACGTGAAACAGAATAAACTGTCGACCTTGACAAACAACCTGCAAGCGTATAGATATGGCAAGCGAGGACGATGCAGAGAACAGGAAACGACATGGACTGTCGGCGGTCCGTGGGGAAACGAAAAAAGGACGAGCGATTCGTCCTTTTTCGGGTTTATGTATCCGGATGGATTATTCCTTTTTCTCTTCGGGCTCGATCACGACGTCCGCCTTCGGTTCTTCCTTCGGTTCGTCGTCCTTGTTCGCCCAGTCCGAAACGACCTTAGCGCCGGTCTTGACGGAATTGACGATGCTCTTGCCCAGATCCTTGCCGAGCGAACCGAAGTCCTGTCCGACCTTCTTCCAGTTTTCCTTTAATTCTGTCATACGCGTATCTCCTTTTCCCGTTTTTCTTCAGTATATCATATCTGTTCCGGATTGCAAGTACCGATCGCGTTTTTAGTCCCAGATCCGGTATGCCATCAGGAAGTGTTCCTTCCAGTAGCTGCTTCTTAGGATGCTGTCCGTGATGCGGACCTTGCCCTTCGAGGAGGACGCGTCGATCATCCTGCCGTTGCCGAGATAGATCCCGACGTGACCGGTCGCCATCGACTTGCCCTTGAATACCATGACGTCGCCGCGCTTGATATCGCTCATCGACTTGATCCGCTTATACTTGGTACATCTGCGCCATGTGATGCTCGTCATGTAGCTCTGCTTGACGCCTGCCTGATTCAGACACCAGTAGACGAAGCCGGAGCAGTCGAACCGGTTCGGACCCTTCGCGCCGCGCACGTACTTGCAGCCGAGCTTGGATTCCGCGATCTTGATGAACGCTTCCTTGCCCTTGCCGTAATCGATGGTATGTCCGGAGGATCCGGAATCGCCGCTGTCGGGCGTCGCCGTAGGCTTCTTGGTGGGCTTCGGCGTCGTGCCGGGCTTCAGTGTCTGCTTCTTGGTGGGCTTCGGCGTTGCTTTTTTGGTGGGCTTCGGCGTTGCGGGTCTCGGCGTCGTCGGCGCTTTGACGGCTTCCTCGCCCAAAAGCAGCTGCATCGTCTCGAAATTGACCGAACCGTTATCCTCGACTCCGTTGCGCGACTGGAAGTTCTTCACGGCCGCCTGCGTCTTTTCGCCGTAGTAGCCGGTGACCTGATTGCCGGAGAGGTATCCGAAGTGCGCAAGCCGTTCCTGAATGCGGTGCACGTCCGCGCCCTCCACGCCGACGGTGAAGGTGAACGCATCGGCGTTGCCGCTCTTCAGCAGGTTGACGGTGGACTTGCCGAGACAGCCGTCCACAACGAGACCGTTTTCCTCCTGGAAACGACGGACCGCGTTCTGCGTCTGCTTTCCGAAGATACCGTCCGGCAGATAGGTGAGGTAGCCGAGCTCATACAGGATCTGCTGACTGTCCTTGATCGCCTCGTCCCTGTCGCCGATCGCAAAGGCGTTCGAGACGGTATCGTCGCCGAGCAGCACTTCGTACGCGTCGTTGTCGATGATCACGTCGTCGGGCAGGTTGTTCCGCTGACGGAACCGGCGCACCGCCGCCTCGGTCTCCTCGTCGTACGCGCCGAACGGCATGCTGTCGAGGTAGCCGAGCTCATAGAGACGTTCCTTGACGATCTCCACGTCGTCGCCTGCCGAGCCCTTCACCATGGCGTACGTAAGCGCATCGTCGGAGAACATCTTTTCGTAGGTTTCCTTGTCGCAGATGCCATTGACGTGAAGCCCGTTGCGCGCCTGGAACGAGCGTACGGCGTCCGCCGTACCTTCGGAGTATTCGTCGTCCGGCTGTTCAAAGTCGAGATAGTTCAGCTCCATCAGCCGGATCTGAATATCCACGACGACCGGCTCCTCGTCGCCGAGCAAAAGCGAATCGCCGTTCAACGGATGCCGCGGCGGCGTCGGCGTCGGGGACGGGGTGGGCGTCGGAGACGGCGTCGGGGTCGGCTCGAACGACGGTTCCGGCGTAATCAGCGCGGGATCCGGCGTGACCATTGCCTGTTCCGGCGTCGGCGGTTCCTCAAAAACGATGTCGTCCGCGGGAACCTCGACGTTGTGCTGCGTGCCGGCGGTCACGGCACAGCCGATCAGGAGGATCGCAAGAATGCTCACCGCAAGCCAGACGGCGTACGTCCTCCGGGGTTTTTGTGCATTTGTATCCGGATGTTTCATACGGAAACTTCCTCTCTGTATATTTTCAGATGGTATCATTATAACGGCAGAATGCAAGCAAAGTGTGCTATTTTGATGAACAAAACGCAACAGAAATGTTAAAAAAACAAGAACAAACCCGTAAAAACGAAGGAATGGAAAAAGAAGGGCGAAAGTCTTTTTTGCGGGAACGGAAAAACATGCGGAAATCCGGGTCCGATGCAAAAGTTTCTGTTGCGTTCGGCGCGCAAAAAGGGTATGATAACGATGTATGAGCATGCATTCCGACATCATCCGTTCCATGGAGCTTGCGCGGCCGGCGGATCCGCTTTCGCTGCCCGCGCTGACGCTGGCGTACATCGGC
>JAZNHI010000159.1:0-8176 GCA_045576895.1 Clostridia bacterium
TATGCCGTGCAGTACCCGAAGAGCTTTCTGGTGCTCGACAATTCCGATATCGACGACATGCTCCGCATCATCTACGAGGAGCGCGGACTGACGCTCAGAGATATGACGTTTGCAAACGCGCGGGATATGTTCGAGATCCAGAAGCTGTTCAAAAAGCCGGAATACTATCTCGACCTCATCAACCTGTCGCTCGACGCGCTGCATGAGAAGTATCGGAACGCTGTCGGCACGAACGATATCCTGTTCTACGGCTACCTGTATCAACAGAAAAAGTGCTTTGGGCTGGACTATAACGACCTCATCAAGTTCACGCTGTACATCTTCCATGAGCACGAGGACATCCGCTTGAAGTGGCAGAAGCGGCTCGAATACATCATGATCGACGAGTTTCAGGACATCGACGGCCTGCAGTATGAACTCATGGAAGTCCTGTGCGGCTACCACAAAAACCTGTTCATCGTCGGTGATCCGGACCAGACGATCTACGCCTGGCGCGGCGCGAACGTCAAGTACCTGAACGGCTTTGACACGCAGTTTCCCGGCACCAAGACGGTGATGATGAATGAAAACTACCGCAGCACACCGGAGATCCTCGCCGTCTGCAATTCCTTGATCAGGAAGAACAAAAACCGCATCAAAAAGGACCTCGTTTCGATGCAGCCGCACGGCGCGTCGGTGCTGTGCCACCATGCGAGAAACGCCGAGGAAGAAGCAAAATGGGTCGTCGGGCAGATGCACATTCTGCACGAGCAGGGCGTCCCGTATAAGGACATGACGGTGCTGTACCGCGCGCATTATCTGACGCGGCAGGTGGAGGAAGTGCTCCTGAAGGCGAAGCTGCCCTATGCGATCTACAGCGGCGTGCAGTTCTTTGCGCGCATGGAGATCAAGGACTCGCTCTCGTACCTGCGCATGATCGCGTACAAGGACGATCTTTCCTTCCGCCGCGTCGTCAACACACCCAAAAGAAACATGGGACAGCGCCGCATGAAGTTCCTCGAGGAGTACGCGCAGGCGAACAACTGCACCCTGTACGACGCGCTGCTCAAAAACCTCGATCATGAAATCATGAAGGGCACCAAGGCGGACAAGTTTGTGAAGCTCATTGAGCGTTTCGCAGCGACCTATGCCAATCGCCCGGTGTCGGAAGTCCTCTCCGCGATCCTCGACGAAAGCGGCTATGAAGCGGCGCTGCGCACGGAGGGCAGCCAGGAGCGCCTGGACAACCTTGCCGAGCTCAAGCAGTCCGTCTACGACTACGAGACGACCTGCGGCGAAGAGGTCACGCTGGAGCATTATCTGAGCCATGTCGCGCTGTTTACGAACACGGACGCGATCGAAGCGGGCGACAAAGTCAAGCTGATGACGGTGCACGCCGCAAAAGGGTTGGAGTTCCCGTACGTGTTCCTGATCGGCATGAATGAGGGCGTTTTCCCGTCGCGTAAGGTGCGGACGATCGAGGGGATGGAGGAGGAGCGCCGGCTCGCGCTTGTCGCGATGACCCGCGCCGAAAAGCGGCTCTATCTATCCGAAGCGGACGGCATCAACATCGACAGCTCGCCGCGCTATCCGTCCCGGTTCCTGCTTGATATCGACCAAAGCCTTCTGGAATACACAAAACCGCCGCAGGACGGGCTGATTCGCGACGCGTCGAACTACATCCGCAACGCCGAACAGCGGCTTTTGGATCAAAACGATCCGGAGCTTTACCCGGTTGGCACACGCGTGCAGCACGCGATTTTGGGAGCCGGAACGGTGCTCGATCTGGACAAGGACAACAACGCCTATGTGATCCAATTCGACACCCTCCCGACGCCGCGCACGATCGCGTTCCGCGTAAAGCTGACGAGAGTGTAAAACCTTTTGTCGCCTGTGAGTTGACCATGCGGGGCTTCCTGTGCCGTATCATGAAGTCAGAAAACAGAACGGAGGAGAAAACAATGTTAGGCGCAATCATCGGAGATATGGTTGGATCCATCTATGAATTCCATAACCACAGGAGCAAGGCGTTTCCTTTCTTCAAAAGCAGGTGCTGCCCGACGGACGACAGCATCATGACGATCGCCGTTGCAAAGGCGATCCTGGAGAACGACGGCAAGTCGGAAGGGCTTGAGGACAAAACCGTCGAATGGATGCAGAAGATCGGGCGGCAGTACCCCGATTGCGGCTACGGCGGACGCTTCTATGAATGGATGTTTGCGAGAAATCCGCATCCTTACAACAGCTTCGGCAACGGCGCGGCAATGCGCGTCAGCGCCTGCGGCTGGGCGGGGAAGACCCTCGATGAAGTCAAGGCGCTTTCACGCGCCGTCACGATCGTCACGCACAACCATCCCGAAGGCGTCAAAGGCGCAGAAGCGACGGCATGCGCGATCTTCCTCGCGCGTACCGGACACAGCAAAGAGGGGATCCGTGCATTTATCGAGGAGAACTACTACACGCTCGATTTCACCATTGACGAGATTCGTCCGACCTACGAATTCAACGAGACCTGTCAGCGCACGGTTCCGCAGGCGATCGAAGCGTTCTTCGAATCAACTTCCTTCGAGGATGCGATCCGCAATGCGATCTCGATCGGCGGCGACAGCGACACGCTTGCCGCGATCACCGGCAGCATCGCAGAAGCGTTCTACGGCATCCCGGAGGAGCTTAAAAGACAGGCGATCAGCCAGTTTCGGTTCGCCTGCAGGACGCAGTATCTGCACGCGACAGTGCAAAACGATCCTGATCTGCTTTCGATTGTGGAAGCGTTTGAAGAGCGGTACGGAACAAGAAACGCCAACGAATAACCATACAAAAAGGTCCCGGGGGATTCTCGGGACCTTTGCGTTTCAATGAAAGAAGGAATCAGGTGTTGCTCTGATTTCGCTTTTCGTCAACCTTCTTCATGAATTTCTCGTATTGAATAACAAAGCGCTCGTGCGTTCCTTCACCGACCAAGCCGAAGGGATCAAACACCTTGACGTCGAATACCAAGCGTCTGCGATCCACAAGCGTCAGCTCGGTTTCGCAAGTCACCTTCAGCCCCACTGGCGTTGCCGCGACGTGACGGACGTTCAAAGCCGTGCCGACGGTTCCTTCGCCGGGTTCGAGATACGGCGCGACGCTTCGCCAACAGGTTTCTTCAATCAGCGCGATCATGGCGGGAGTGGCGAACACGTCAAGCTCGCCGCTGCCAATAGCGCCGGCGCATTTGTCCATCGTTACCGTCAGTTCGATTTTACCTTTGATTCCGGGTTGCAGCATAGTTTTCTCCTTTTTGATTTTAACAGTATTCCGGGGTCGAGTGTGATACCGCGCAGGGGAGGTGAACAAGGAAAGCTCTCGCAGGATTCGTCAAATCTTTTTTTCAAAATCACAAAAAAGGGATTGACAAAACCGACAATCTTCGGTATTATATCTCTTGCGTGCTCGGTTCGTCTAGTGGCCTAGGACACCGCCCTCTCACGGCGGTAACACGGGTTCGACTCCCGTACCGGGTACCAAAGCTCCTGTAACGGAGCTTTTTTTTATGCCTTAAAACGCTTTTTTGCGTCAGCGGCTTTCAGTCCAGCTTCCAGTCGATCGGTTGCTGACCGGTTTTTTCAAGCCACGCGTTTGCTTTGGAAAAATGCCGACAGCCGAAGAATCCGTTGTAAGCGGAAAGCGGGCTCGGATGCGGCGCTTCAAGCTTGATGTGGATCGGGTTTGTGACGATCTTCGCCTTGTTGCGCGCATTTGCGCCCCACAGCAGAAACAAGATCGGCGTCTGCTTGCCGTTTAAAAGCTCGATCACGCGGTCGGTGAACGCCTCCCAACCGTGCCCTTTATGCGAATTCGGCATGTGTTCCCGCACGGTCAGTACGGTGTTGAGAAGAAGCACGCCCTGACGCGCCCAGGCGGTCAATTCGCCGTGATCCGGGGTCTGTATACCCAAATCCTCGTGAAGCTCCTGAAAGATGTTTTTAAGCGAAGGAGGGGGCTCTACGCCTTTTTTCACGGAGAAGCAAAGCCCGTGCGCCTGACCGGGACCGTGATACGGGTCCTGTCCGATGATCACGACTTTGGTATCCGCAAAGCTCGTATATTTCAACGCATTGAAGATGTCATACATATTCGGGTAGATCGTATGCGTGCGGTATTCTTCGGCAAGAAAACGCCGCAGAGCCTGATATTGCTCCGAGGCAAAGTAATCGGCAAGCAGATCATCCCAGTCGTTTCCGATATGAACCATAAGCGCCTCCAAGGACTTTTTTACAGTATACACCAAAGTGCGCTTGCAGACAAGAAGAGATTCGTGCTATACTGCGAATATGGAATTCTATGATGCATTGAAACAATACGTCCCGCGCGACGCGCAGGAGGAAACGGACAAGGCGGTCATGCTGGACTGTCTCGAACGGTATGCGGATGTGTATGAACGCAGCAATCTGCTGTTTCATGCGACGGCTTCCGCATGGATCACAAACGAATCGCGCGATCGCGTGCTGATGATCTACCACAACATTTACGATTCATGGGCGTGGACGGGCGGTCACGCGGACGGCGAACGCGATCTTCTGAAGGTTGCGTTGAAGGAGGCGACGGAGGAAACGGGGCTCGTTTCCGTGCGTCCGGCGTCGGACCGTTTGCTTTCAATCGAAACACTGACGGTCAATCCGCATTGGAAGCGGGGGAAATTCGTTCCCGCGCATCTGCACATGAACGGCACCTATCTGCTGATCGCGGACGATTCGGAGCCCCTGCGCATCAAAGCGGACGAGAACAGCGCGGTGAAGTGGTTTCTGCCGGACGATGCGATCCGTGCCTGTTCGGAACCGTGGATGAGACCGGTGTATCAAAGACTGAACGAACGGATGAAAATGTTCTGAACGGAAGGGGAAGATTTTTTGGCAGTCGCACAGGCTGACACAACGGCATATGCGGCAAGACAGCGGGGGAGGGCAACCTCGGCGTCCCACACAAATATGCATATACCGAAGAGAAAAATGGTACGCGCAAAAACGCGTACCATTCCTGCATAAATGGCTTTATAGCTGCTCGCTGACTTTTTGCTGATACAGGCGCATCAGCCACGCCACGCACGCCGCCTCATCCGTTTCCTTGATCGGCATGCCGTATGCCTGCATCACCGCGCGATCGTTGTTCTGATGCGCCTTTCGAAGCTCCGGCGGCATGGTTAAAGGATCGTAGAGATCGGCAAGCGAGGCGTCCGGATAGAGCGCGCGGGCGTCCAGAATCCCCTGCGCGGTCTGCTCGATCCTTGCCTTCTGCTCGTCCGTCGGCTCGGGCCACGGGAAATTGTTGTAGACGATTTTCCCTGAATACTGATAATCACTTTTCATTCTGCCTGCAACAGTTCTCATCCACGCCATATGTACATTTGAAATAAGAACGCCGAACAAAAGGAGAGAAGCTTCTGGAATGATTAAGGCGCTTCCATTTACTATTATTTCAGGGTTTACAAAACAAATAGGGATATATCTTCTTGTTTCCGAGGATACTTTCGGAATAACAAGCATAGACGTATTCGGCTGGCGAATCTCGCCAAATAAAGCCGGTGTGTCCGCTAATGCTAATGTCTGAGGTCTGTTGCTTGCTCTTCGGAACTCTGCAGTTTGTTTGATTCTTTGCATGATAAACTGCGATTTTCTCAATAAAGAAACAGGAGCGCCAACCAACCATAAGCACCACCGATCTTTATTGCGCAGCAATTCAAGCCCTCCAACATATTTCCTGATAAATCTTTCATTTTCAGAATCCTCTGTCAAAAGTGCTTCAACGTCTTCTTTTTCCAGTATCAAATGTCCATCATCAATTGGCATGCTTCCATAATTCATTTCCGGAACATCCCAAAGAGGTTTAGATCGGTTTTCAATAAATACGGTTGGTGCATCTACAAGATACGGGTTGATATTATCTGCCTCAACTATATTTGTATCGTCAATATAGATCCGTTTCTTTTTCTCAGTCGATTGAATGCTAAACCCAACGATTACGCAATGAACATGGGCTAAAATGCTTGCCTCGCTATCCCATCTGAATGTTCTGTAAGCAAAATCAATATGAATACCATCGGCAAAAATGATTCTCCAAAATACCGGAGCTTGTTCACCTTGCGTAATAGAATTTGTAGATACAAATGCTGCATGTATAGGTGTTCCTATCATCATTGCAACAGCTTTTTTATACCACGCTGTTACATAATCAAGATTACCTACTCCTTTGACTGCTTTGCCAAAGACATCTATTAGTTCTTGCTTTTGCTGTTTCGTTTGTTCTTTCTTGCCCACAAACGGCGGGTTGCCCATAATGTAGTTCAGCTTTTCTCTGGGTACAACGTCATTCCAGTCGATGCGCAGGGCGTTGCCCTCCACAATGTGCGCATTGGTTTTGAGCGGCAAAAAGTCAAGGGACATATGCACAATGTCCTCGGTGGCTTTCATCATCTGATTTTCGGCGATCCACAGCGCGGTGCGCGCGACGGTGACGGCAAAGTCGTTGATCTCGATGCCGTAAAACTGCGAAATGTCCACCCGAATAAACTGAGACTGATCCACATCCAGTCCAACCATCTTGCCCGAAAGCAGCAGCCGCAGCGCCTCGTTTTCGAGCTTTCTGAGGCTCAGGTAGCTTTCGGTTAAAAAGTTGCCGCTGCCCGCCGCGGGGTCGAGGAACGTGAGCGAGGCAAGCTTGTTCTGAAATTCTTTGAGGCGTTTCTCTTTGGTCTTCAGCACCGCAATTCCTTTGATCTCTTCCAATTCCGTCTTGAGATCGTCCAAAAACAGCGGGTCGATGACCTTGTGAATGTTCTCGATGGACGTATAGTGCATGCCGCCGCTGCGGCGGGTCTCGGGGTTCAACGTGCTTTCAAATACCGCGCCGAAGATCGTGGGGCTGATCTCGGACCAGTCGAAGCTGTCGGACGCGTTGCGCAGGATCAGCGCCATGATCTCATCGGTGAGCGGCGGGATCTCGATATCCTCGTCGGAGAATAAACCGCCATTGACGTAGGGGAAGGCAGCAAGCTTCGGATCGTCGTCCGATAGATACGGATCGCGGTCCTTCGGCTTTTGATCGAGCACGCGGAACAGATCGCGCAAGCCTTTTCTGGCATGCGCGGCGTCGAACTGCGCCATATAATCGTGGAACATGTTCTTTTTGCCGAAGATGCCCGCATCCTCGCCGTACAGACAGAACACGATCCGGACGCAGAGCTTGTTCAGACTTTTCAGCGTTTCGGGATCATCCGGATTCTTGTACTGCTTCAGAAAGGCGTCGTAAATCTGCCCGACCAACCTTCCGGCGTCCAACGAAAGCTTCATTTCGTCGGTGACCTTCTTTGTTTCCCGATTCACAAGGAAATCGAGCATATGATACTTCGCCTGCAGATCCTCTAAAGCCAACTTGACAGGTTCGGGCTTTTTCTGCTCACGATCGTAGATCCATATTTCCGCAAAATTTGATGTGACAATCCAACGCGCGCGTTCACTGAACGGCAAACTGTTATCATACATTTTTGCCTGCTCATAGGGCGTTTTGCCACCGTGACCGGCTTGCGGCTTGTCAAGCGCGATACCGAGGGATTTTTGCTCGATCAGAACGTGCGTTTCCGGAATATAGACGTCGATGCGCTTGGTGTTGCCGTCGGGTCCTATGACCTTCTTTTCGAAGTTAACACGCTCCGTCGCATGCTCGACGCCGAGAATGTCGGAAAGGATCTCCAGCCAATAGGAGCGGGCGTCCTCGTCCTCGTTGCCTCTGTTTCTCCATCTGTAAATGAATTGCCGTGCGGCTTCGCGCTGCTGTGCGTCTGTCATGATTTGACTCTCCTTGCCATTCGATACTGCCATTATACGCGAGTTTCCACCGTATCACAAGAGGCGTTTTATATAAAAAAGAGGACCGTCGTTTGACGGTCCTCTGTTTCAGTAAGGAGTTACGGTTCGACAGGTTCTTCAGCCGGGAACTTGTCGATCAGCTGGACGACGTAGCGAAGGATGAGCGCTGCATCTTCTGCGGTGATCTCGCAGTTGCCGTCAACGTCCGCGTTGAGCGCACCCTGCGCGGTGAGCGTGTCCAGACCGACGAGGGAGCGGAGGACCAGAGCTGCGTCTGCAGCAGTGACCTGACCGTCGCAGTTTGCATCGCCCAACAGGACCTCTGCAAACGTGATGCTGCCGTTGATCGTGTTGGC
>JAZNHI010000160.1:0-15498 GCA_045576895.1 Clostridia bacterium
CGCTTCCTTACATTTCATTCGGAGCGAAAGCGGCCGCACATTTTCAGCTGTTTGTCAAGTGCTTTTTGCAAAATAAAAAGGCTTCTATGTTTTTTCTTCTCATAGAAGCCTTTGCGTCATCTTATCTTAATGACATTGGCCGTTGTGCGTCCTTTCTTCCTGCAAGGAATTCTGTAAATCCTCTCGCTGCAAATGGTCCGGCGCCGTTATCGACAGCCGTGATTATTCCGCTTTGGGTGCGCCGACGGGGCAAACCTCCGCGCAGTTGCCGCACTCGATGCAGACGTCGGGGTTGATCTCGTACTTGCCGTCGCCCTCTGCGATCGCCTCTACCGGGCACTCTGCCGCGCATGCGCCGCAGGAGATGCATTCATCCGTAATTTTGTATGCCATTGTTTGTACCTCCTCATAAGATTTCACCCTCATTATAACAAATGTTTTTGATTTTGCAACCGTTTTTTTCAAGCAATTTTCACGAACGGTTTCGCACGATTCCTGTTGCAATTCTTCGACCTTTGTCCCCTGCCTTTCTTTCGACATCCGCCGCGGCGTAAACTATTTGCCGGAAAGGAGGCGAACATGCTGTATTCGTTTCAACAGGGTCTTTTGAACATGCCGCCGAAGGTGGATCCCGACCGGCGTCTTTTGCTGCTGCCGGTCGAGGAAATCCGGTCCGTTCCGTCGCGCCGCAGAAAAGCGACGGACCGCGCCGCGCTTTCCGAGCTGATGGTGAGCATCGCGCAGGTGGGGCTGCTGCAGCCGATCCTCGTACGGAAGCTGCCGGAGGGTTTTGAGCTGATCGCGGGCGAACGGCGGCTGAAGGCTTGCAGGCTTTTGGGCTACAAGGAGATCCCGTGCATCGTCGTGACGGCGGGCGACGAAAAAAGCGCCGTGATGGCGCTCTCGGAAAACCTGCAGCGGCGGCCTCTGCATTTTCTGGAAGAGGCGGAACGGCTGGACGCGCTTCTGAAGAAGGGTCTGTCCGGGGAACAGCTTTCCACCATGCTCGGCAAGAACGATCCGTATCTCGAGAACCGGCTGCGGCTTCTGAAGCTGCCGAAGGAAACCCGCGCGCGGCTTCGCGCCGACGGACTTTCGGAACGGCATGCCCGCGCGCTGCTGCGTCTTTCCGACGACGAGCGGCAGCAGCAGGCGATGGATCTCATCGAACGACGGAAAATGACCGGTCCCGCCGCGGAACGGCTCGTCGATTCGCTGACCAACGCGCCCGGCGCCGCGCCGATGCGGATCCTGCGCTGCTCGCGCGACTGCCGGCTCTTTATCAACAGCGTCAAAACCTGCATCGAACAGCTCGACGGCTCCGGCATCTCCGCCGCCATGGAGGAAACACGCCGCGAGGACGGCGTGGATCTTCTGATCCGCGTGCGGACGTGAAAGAACGGATCGGGCGAACCCGATCCGTTCCGTTTATTCCTTTCCGTAAAGCGCCTGGCGAAGCAGGATCCGGTTCTTTTCGAACGCGGGCAGCAGCGCGTACGCGCCGTCCACGTTGAGCTCGGTATAGGCGTCGTCAAACGGCAGCCGCAGCGTTTCGAACGTCAGCTCGTCCGAGACCGCCATCTCGTAGCCCACGCCGCGGAGCTCCTCGAAATCGACGTTCGTGCGGATGCTCTTGAAGATCGTGCGGAAGAACGGGTACAGAAACTCGCTGTCGAACTGATCCTGCAGATACAGGAACGCGTCGTGCACGATCTCCGTCTGCCGGTCCGCGCGCCCGAGGTCGCCCTTGTTGTCCGACGTGCGGTCCAAAAGCAGCGTGACGATCTCCTTCCCGTTAAGCTGTTGTTTGCCCGGCTTCAGGGATCCGCCGCATGCGTCGTTGATATACGCAGCTTCCTGCTTCGAAAGCTCCGCCGGAATGCCGTTGATGCCGTCCGCAAGCGCGGCAAGCTCCTCCGTCCCCGTGACGACGTAGTTCTGGATATCCAGCTCGAACACGTCGTTGATCGTGTTGATGAGCTGACCGATCCCCCCGCGCGAATACGCGGTGTTGATCCGCTTCCACTCGGTTTCCGACAGCGGCACGAGCGTGTCCCGCGCAACGGAAACGACGGTGAACTTCTGCTGCAGCTCGTTATAGGACGCGATGAACATCATATCCGTCTGTTTTTCGGACGCGTTCATCGAGCCGTTCTGCACGACGATCAGCATGCTGAAAATGAACTTGTCGATCTTTTTCTGCTCGTAGATCGGGACCTCTTTGATCTCGCCGGTCTCGTAATAATCCGTTCCCTTCGACATCGCTTCGCCGAACAGCGCCGCGTCCGGCGTGGGCAGCGCGTTGACGTCGATCTTTGCATATTCGCGCTTCACGGTCTGCACGCCGCAGGAGACCGGACGGAAGCCGCGGCTGTCGCAGGTGAAGAAGCGGACCTCTTTGCACATCTGCACCTTGCTCATGCCGAGAACGATCCCGAGCACAAGCAGCAGCGCAAACGCGATGCACAGCGCGAAGAACGCGGTCCGCAGTTTGTTTTTCGGCTTGGTTTGCTCCGCTTCCGCAGTCGGAGTCGTCTTCTCCTCCAAAGGACGCTTTTCTTCCGATTCCATAACGCCCTCCTCAAAGCGCGATCAGCACGACGTCGATCGCCAGCATGACGAACGTCAGGACCGACATCACGACGACGCCGATGATCCAGCCGGTTTGTTTTTTCTTCTTCGGGGCTGTCTGTTCTTCCATTTGCTTATTCCTCCCGCATACGGTCTGCGTGCAGATCCGACAGATTCGGCGCAACGCCGTCCTCGTCGTATTCCGCAAACGCCAGAAGATCGAGGATGTTGCGGCCGGCGATGCCGTCGCCGTCCCTGTCCTTTCCGGAGGGAATGTTGATCGTCTTTCCCATGAAGAGCATGACCGCGCTGTTTCCGCCGTCCAGATTGATCGCGTCGGTGCAGCCGAGCGAGAGCATCAGCTCCGCCATCTCCTGTTCGGTCATGCCGACGGACTTCTTGGTCCTGCCGTCCACTGCGACCGCGATATAGTGTCCCGGCTCACAGCAGCCGAAGATGATGCGCGGATGCCGCTCCTTCGTCTTGAGCCCCGACGGGATCTTGCCGTCCTGCACCAGAACCGGACCGAACTGCAGCGCGTGCAGCAGACCGCCGTTCTGCTTGTTCTCCTTGTTGTAATTGAACTTCTGGTTCTTTTTCAGATTGAACACCTTCACGCTGCCGTCGCGGTATACGGCAACGATGCCCGAACGGAACCGGCTGCTGGAGCCTTCCGCGTTCTTATACTTGACTCCGTTGTGCACGATGAAGCCGGAATTCATGGTCCCGCTGATCGCGAACACGGCGTTGATGCGGTTTGCAAAGTCCTCCGGATCCTCCCGCGGCGCCTGATATTTGCCGTTGGCGAATTCCATCCGGAAGCTTCTGATATTCCGGATCCGGATATCCGCGACGTAATAAACGATCTGATCGTCCTCGTTCTCGCAGCGTGTGACCGCCACGCGCAGCTCGTCGCTCTGATAACTCCAGTCCGCATCCCGTCCCGTGTCTTCGGACGGGAACACAGTCCCGGTAATATCGCCTTCGATCGGCGCGCGCGTCGGCTGCGGTGTGGACGTCGGCGCCTGTGTCGGTGCGGATTCAGGCTTCCGTGTCGCTTCCGGCGTCGTCTCTTCCGATCCAGACGGATCCTGCGGCAGCGGTTCCTCGGTTTCGTTCGGCGCTTCTTCCGTACAGATGACCGTCTCCTCCGTCGCTTCCGGATCAAGCGGCTCCGCGGTGATCGTTTCCGGATCCGCAACCGTCGCTTCCGGATCGTTCCGAACGGGCTCCGCCGTTTCGACCCGGACCGTCTCCGACTGCAGGAAGCAGCCCGCTTCCGCAAACAGCAGCAGTGCGGATAGCCCCGTCAGTATGATAAAACGTATGATGCGATTCTGTTTCATATCGTGATTTGATCCTTTCCGATCCGGAGGCGCTTTTGCGATACAATCCTTTCGCAGCGCTCCGGTTGTCAGACGATGATATTCCTTTTATATCTTACCGAGCCGCCCGCAAAAAAGCAAGCGATCCGATAAATCTTCATATTTTATCCGCAATTCGGACAAAAAGGAGGCTTTGCCCCCCTTTGCGCGCGCCGTCTCCCCCGCCCGGCAGCCCGTCGTTTTGATTATTTGCGTTTCAGGATCCGTTTTGCGCCGCGCACCGCTTTGCGCAGCGGCGTGATCCGGTAAAGCTTCTCCCGCACGACCTTTTTCAGCACGCCGCGCTTCCGGTAATCGTTGAGCCGGTGTAAAAGCCCCCGTTTCTTCTCCTGCGGTTTCGGTTCCTGCGTTTGCGCGCACGCCTCGTCGAACCGTTTCTGCATCGCCTCGTCCACATTTTTGAAATGCGGATTCGCGGTGAACGCCGCAAGCTCGGTGCGCAGTCCCTCGTACAGCGGCATGAGCTCCGACTGCTTCATGCCCGTCGCAAGCAGAATCTTTGTGTTGTCGACGACGCGGTGCAGCATGCGGTCGTATCGGATCTGCCACGGACGGCCGACGATGCTTTCGTAGGTCGAAAGCGGCACGTATTTCACCTGCATGCCGAGGAGCTTCCGATAGATCTTCAGCACGTTGTTCCACGTCTTGGTCTCCGCGCTCGCGGCGGTATACGTTTCGCCGTACGCCGCCTCGTTCAGCACGAGCCGCGCGATCATCTTTCCCACGTCGCCCGCCCATGTCATGGCGGCGCGCTTATCGAGCATCTCCTGCGGGAATACGACCGTTTTTCCGTTCACCGCGCGGATCAAGAATTCGTTCGCCTCCATCGTGCCGAGCTGGAACCGGTCGCCCGCATACGTGATCGACGGGCGGACGATCGTATAGTTCGTGTGTCCGGACGCTTTCAGAATGTCCTCCTGACGGGCTTTCGCAAGCCCGTACTCGTCGGTCTTCAGATACGCCGGGTCGTCGACGCTGTCGAGAAGCCGCGGGCTCTCCTCCGTGATCGGCGCACAGCCGCAATCTCCGTATACGCGATACGAGGACAGAAACACGTAATGCTTCGTATGCGAAAGCAGCGCTTCGCAGCGCTTTGAAAACGCCTCGGTCGAATAGATCATGAAATCGACGATCGCGTCGAACCGCTCCGCAAGCAGCGCGTCCAGAAACGCGTCGTCCTTTGCGTTGCCCTGCCGGTATTCAACCCCGTCCCCGTTCGGTTCATGCGCCGACCGGCTCGTGACGACGACCGAGAAGCCGCGTTTTTGAAGCTCCGGCACGGTATGCGTGCCGATCGCGCCGGTGCCGCCCAGCAGCAGGATCCGTTTCCGTTCCTCCATAGGCGTCACCTGTCCGACCGGTTGCAGGCGCGAAGCGCCGCAAGCGCCGCCTGCTCGCTCTCCGCGGTCGTGAAGATCTCGAAGAGAACGGGACGGTCAAACGCGTCCGGATCGCAGAACGGTCCGATCTTTTCATCGAACGCCGCCGGATCCTCCGCGGAAAGATAGGCAAAGCCCATCGACTCCGCCCATGCTCGTGCGCTGCCGAAGTGACCGTGCGCCGCGATGAACGTATCGGTCTCCGCGCCCCAGAGCTGTTCGAGGCTTGCATTCAGGCGGAATTCCGCGCCGCGCGCGTTGTTGACGAGCAGGATCCGCAGATTCTTCCGCATGTGACGGTTGCCGAGCGCGTTCATGTCGTAGAAGAACGCGAGATCGCCGATCAGTGCGAACGACATCCGCTTCTCATCCGCCAGCGCCTGTCCGAACGCGGTGGACACCGCACCGTCGATGCCGAAGCCGCCGACGTTGCAGCTGACCGTGACGCTCGGATCGAGCGGGAAATAATTCATGCTGCGCAGGGAGTTCAGGATCCCGAGGTGCAGAAAGCTGTTCTTCGGCAGCCGCTTCGAAAGCTTCGACGCGGCGTACAGGTTCGAAAACGGCAGCGTCGGAACGCGCGTTTCCGGGACCTCCTTCTTCACGGTCTCATAGTACTTCGCACCGCCCTTCCCCTCGGAAAGCGCGGAAAAGAAGAAGCGCTCCGAACAGAAGAAAAGCTTTTCGACGATCTCCGCGCCGTGGCGGTTGTGGTACTTGCGGTCCTCCGAGATGCGCCAGACGCGCATGCCCTTGAAGATCGGACCGGCGCTGTAGTCGCCGGACACCGAGCCGAGGTCGATCAGAAGCTCCGGCATCGTTTTCAGCGTGCGGAAATCTCCCGCGACCGCGCTCGGAACGCGGTTTTTGCCCGTGTAGTTTGCGGTATGATCGCAGAACACCGGTGCGTCGAACCGTTCCGCAAACGTTTCGATCACCGCCTTCGTTTCCGCGTCGAACGGTCTGTGCGCGCCGATGAAGAGCCCGACCCGTTTTCCCCTGAGCGCCTTCTGAAGATCGTTCTTCGGGAAGGTCTCGGCGTCGTATACGTCGATCTTCTGCACGTCCGGAAGCTTCTTCGTCGTGAACGAATATAGATTGCCCACCGGCAGATTGATGTGCACCGGACCCGTGTCCTTCCGCGTTGCGGTGTACAGCGCTTCGTTGACGAGCTGCACGCACGCACGCCAGTCCTCGGCGTCCTTGATAAGCGGCAGGATCGCGGAGAAGCGCTTCACGTCGTTCTGCGAAACGGTGCGGTCCGTCATCTGCGGCATCAGGTCCGAATAGCACGGCGAATGGTGCTGCGAGGTGATCGCGATCACCGGCAGTCCTCTGTAGTATGCCTCGGTCATGCCGGGAATATAATCGCGCGAAGCCGTGGCTCCCGTGCAGGACAGCGCGACCGGCTCGCCGGAAGCGAACGACAGCCCGCACGCAAGATACGCCGCGCCGCGCTCGTCGACCGCGGAATACCCCTCGAAGAACGGATCGGTCTGCACCGCCCGCGCGATCGGTACGTTCGTCGTGCCGGGCGACACGACGATCTTTCTGACATTGTATTTTTTCAGCAGCGCCAGAACGATCTGCGCATTTTTGTCATCGGTGTACATGGGCGCTCCTTTCTGTCTCTTTTGTTCGGAAACCGGCTCCGTCTCCTCCGGCGGTTCGGGCGGTTCTTCCTTCCGGCGGTTCTGTTCCGCCGCAAGCCGGACGTCCTCTTCGGTGACGAACGGCGGCTGTTCTCCGTCTCCGCACAGATACCGGAGATAGCGCTCGGATCCGGTGCGCAGCGTTTCGAGCGACGCATGCGCGGCGTTCCAGTCGGACGCAAGTCCCAGGATCCGCTGCACCGCCCCGGGATCGTCCGTATAGCGGTCGGACAACCCGAGCTTGTCCAGAAGCTCCGAGACGCGGTTGCCGGTCTCCTTGTGCAGGATCACGGCGAACCGTTTTTTGTACAGCACCGAAAAGACCGTGCCGTGGAACGAATTCGTCACCACAAAGGCGGCGTTCTTCACATACCAGAGAAACTCCTGCGGCGAGACGATGCGGGAATCCCCGATGCGGCGGTTCTCGGCGTTCGGATTGCCGTTCACGTCGATGAGATGCAGCTCCGTCTGTTGCGCAAACCGCTTTGCCGCGTCGTTTGCCTGCTTCTGTGCAGGACCGGGCATCGTGTACACCAGGATGTACGGCTCGGTCTCCAAAGGTTCCTTCGGAAGCATGGCGTCGTACGCGCCGGCATCCAGCAGCAGCGTCGGGTCGACGTCGATACGGATCGGCACGCCGCCCTCCGCCGCCTGCGCGACGTCCGGCAGAAACCGGGTCTCCCGCAGGGATACGGCGTCAAGCCTTCCGAGAAGCGGCGCGATCTCTTTCCGCGCAGCCGCGGGGTCGGCAAAATAGCTCCCGACCGCATACGTCGCGCGGCGGGCGCCCGGGTCGCCGAAATCCAGAAAATAAACGGGATCGAATCTGCCGTCGGTCAGCTTGCTGTTCCACAGCTGATCGCTGCCGGCGATAAAGAGATCGCACTTCGGCGGGTGCGCCTGCAGATCGCGGAGGCTCCGGTACATGCGCGTCTCGTGCAGATACGCCTTGCGGAACGCGCCGAACTTCTTTTCGCGTATGCGGCGTTTCCGCGCGCCTTTCCACGAACGCACCGTATCGCGGAAGCCCTTTGCGCCGTGGTATGTGCGCGTAAGGATGTTCCGCGCCGGTTCGTGCAGTTTTCTGTTTGCGTAATAGAACGGATTCTTATAGGATGCGTAACGGTTCTGATGGTACCACGGGCAGTAATTGACGACCTGCACCTCGTTTCCGAACGACGCGAGCACGCGCTCGAGCGCGCAGCACTGCAGCGCGGCGCCGCAGTTGAACGGAAAGTGAAATGTAACGATGCCGACCTTCATTTCTCTTCCTTCTTTCCCCTGTTTCGGATCATACGCACAAGGTCGTTCTTGCATCCGACGGCGGCGTCCAGGATCCTCCAGCGCCGCATGACGCGATCGAGCCGTTTGGGATCGTTTGCCCGGATCGCGGCGCAGATGCGGTTTGTAAGCCCGGATTGGGATTTTCGTTCGAATATGACCGCTTCCGATACGTCCGGAAACGCCATCAGCTTCCCGTATTCCGCGACGCGTTCCGCTCTTTTCAGCCCGGCGTTCGCGATCTTCATGCAGGTATTCTTGATCACAAGAAAGAAGACGCTCTTTGCGCCGGGAAGGAGATCCGAAAGCCCGTACCGCGTCAGCAGCGCGCACCGTCTCCGATAGCCGTTGACCAGGAACCGGAATGTGTCCCTGCGGTACCCCTTCGACAGCGATTCGTCCTGCTGACGGTAGCGATACATCGGCGCGCCGAGCGCAATCGCGGTGCGGATATGCGGCAGGCAGTCGGTGATGAACAGGCAGTCCTCCTCGTAGCTGACCGTCGGATCGAAGCGCAGTCCATGCGCGCGGATCAGGTCCGTGCGGAACAGCTTCGCCCAGATGGACACGCCGAACATGTTCGTTTTTGACTCGCCGTACAGCCGGACAAGCTCCTGCGTGCTGCGGAACAGCACGGCATAAAAGCGCGTCAGCTGGAAATGGTCCTCCCAGTCCTCTTTGAACCGGTCGTAGCCGCAGAGCACCAGATCCGTGCCGTACGTCTCCGCCGCGCCGACCATCTCCGCCAGATATTCCGGCGTCACCAGATCGTCCGCGTCGACGAACATCAGATATTTGCCGGACGCCTTCTCCATGCCGTCGTTCCTTGCGTTCGAAACGCCGCCGTTCTCCTTATGGACGACAAGAAAGCGCGGGTCCTCTTTTGCCGCTTCGTCGCAGATACGTCCGCTGCCGTCCTTTGATCCGTCGTCGACGAGGATCGCCTGCCACTGCGAAAAGGTCTGCGCTTTTACGGAATCGAGACACGCGCGCAAATGCGCTTCGGCGTTATAAACCGGTATGACGATGCTCACGATCGGCGTCTGTTCCATGCTGTTCTCTCCGTTTTAACTGTCCTGTTTTAAATGTTCGTGCTCGTACGCCCAGTATACATGCTTCGGCGCGCCGAGCTTTTTGATCTCGCCGTGTTCGATCCAGACCGCATGCTGACAAAGGTCCATGACCGGCGCTTTCGCATGCGAAACGAACAGCAGCGTCGTCTCGTTCGCCAGGAGCTCCTTGATCCGTTTGCGGCACTTTGCCTGAAACGCCGCGTCGCCGACGGCAAGGACCTCGTCCACGATCAGGATATCCGGATCGACGACCGTTGCGACCGCAAAGCCGAGCCGCGCACGCATGCCGCTCGAATAATTCTTGATCGGCAGCCCCATGAAATCCTGCAGCTCCGCAAATTCCACGATCTTCTCATACTGCTCCTTCATGAACTTGCGGCTGTGTCCCAGAACGGCGCCGTTGATGAAGATGTTTTCCTTTGCCGTGAGGTTCGGATCGAAGCCCGCGCCGAGCTCGATGAGCGGCGCGATCGTGCCCTTGACCTCCACCGTGCCGCGATACGGCGTCAGGATCCCGCAGATCAGCTTCAGAAGCGTGCTTTTGCCCGCGCCGTTCGGTCCGATCAGCGCCCACGATTCGCCCTTCTGGATCACGAGGTTGATGTTTTTCAGTGCGTAAAATTCCTTGAACCGCAGCTCGCGCTTGACGAGCTTGATAAAATACTCTTTGAGATTGTCGACCTTTTCTCCGGCGATGTTGAACCGCACGGATGCGTCCTTGATGCGGATAACGACCTCCGGACGCTTCGGCGTCGGGCTGACCGGATTTGCCTCGGATTGCTGCGGTATGCTCTGTTCTCTAATGATCTCTTCCATGCGTCGTCCTCAGATATACAGGATGAACCTGTTCTTGGTCATTTTGAAGGTAAAGAGCCCGATGAGCAGCATCAGAACCGCGCAGATCGCGCCGCGCAGCATCAGCACGCTGCAGGGCGCTTCAATGAGATCGAGATGATACTGCATGATGAAGCAGCGGAATTGCTGGATATACATGTACATCGGATTGAACCGGCGAATGGCAAGCCCGAGCACCGACATGGTGGCGGCGCCGTCTTTGCCGGTTTCGTTCAGACTTTCCAGCGAATAGAAGATCGGCGTCAGATACATCCACGCAAGCGTCACGACGCTCCAGATGTTTTTCATGTCGCGGAAGAAGACCGTGACCGCCGCGAGCAGCAGACCGAGTCCGACGCAGAATACGTACAGCTCGAGGATCGGAACGATCGACAGCAGGTTCTCCCACCGGAACGGTTCCCCCGTCGCGATCATGACGATGATCAGCGCGCCGAGCGACAGCACGAAATTGACCATGGAGCTCGTGACCTTGCTGAGCGTGAAGATATACTTCGGCACGTAGGTCTTTTTGAGCAGCGAGGCGTTTCCGATGACCGAGTGCATCGCCTGCGTCGTCGATTCCCGCATGAAAGAGAACAGGATGTTGCCGCAGATCAGGTACAGCGGATAGTTTTCGATGCTGCGCTTGAACACGCGGGTAAAGACGATCGCCATGACCGCCATCGAAAGCAGCGGCGTCAGAACGCTCCAGAGATAGCCCAGAAAGCTCCTCCGGTATTTCATCTTGATATCGCGCTGCACAAGCAGCACCAAAAGATCCCAGTACCGGAAAAATCTCCTGAACCATCCCTTTATCAGATTCCAGTATTTTTGTATCGGCTCCTTCATCAGCTTCCGATCAACTCCTTGATTGCTTCGGTCGTCCGTTCCGCAGCGCCGGCGTCGCGCAGCGTAAAAAACCGGTCGACCCGTTCTTCGTAGACGGGCTCCATCCGGCATCCGCGCCCGAAAACGCCGCCGAGCGCGGCGATCGCGTCCGCTTCGGTCTCGGCGATCGGACCGAAGCCGTCCCGCTCATAATCGAAATATCCGGTCGGCAGATGGCCGCTCCGGTATGCGTCCCGGTCGAACTGATAGTATACGACCGGACGCTTCATGAACGCAAAGTCCATGTATACGCTTGAAAAATCCGTGACGAGCACAGCCGCCTTTCCGATCAGTTCCGGCACGCTGACCTCGTTCCATTTCTTCACCGCGATCCGCTCCGACGGCGACGTGAAGCACGATTCGAACCGCCCGACGTTCCGATGCACGCAGAAGACCGCGCGCTTCCCGGTTTCCGCAAGCAGCGCGGAGAGCGCGGGATCGTTGAGGAACGCCTGCCAGCGGCGGAAATACGCGCTGTCCGAAAAGTCCCGTTCCGTTCTGCAGCTGCGTTCCAGCCACATCCGCCACGTCGGCAGGATCAGCACGAGCGACGGATCCGGCTGCGCTTCAAGCAGCGCGTCGAACCGGCAGAAGCCCGTGTACCGCACGACGCCCGGCGCGTACCCGAACGTGTCGCGGATGAATTCGTATTCCGGCTTTGCAGCGCAGCAGAACAGACTCAGCTTTGCGTTCTCCTCGTGCAGAAACGGCAGATCGTCCTTTGTGACGCCGTGCTGCAGAAAGACGCGCGGCGTTCGGATCCATCCGAGCACGACCTCGAGCATATAGCACACGGCGGCGTTCGGCTTGCCGCCCTTCTGGCTTGAAATGTTGACCGCGGCAGCAAGATACAGGATCCAGTGCCGCAGGCTGCCGTATTCGACCGTCGGTCCGAGCGCGGCGACCGCCGCATACGCGGGCGAACGGCGCTTGATCGCATAGACCGCGTCGATCTCTTTTTCCCGCGTCCTGAGATACCGGAACAGCGCGAACGCGTTGTCCTGCGCCTCGGTCGCGTATTCGCACAGAAGCCACAGTCCCCTGCGCTTTTTCCGGAGGATCGCCGCCGGCACCAGCGCAAGCAGAAACAGAAAGAAATGTCCGACGTCCGCCGGACGAACGCGTCTGAGCTTCGAAAGCAGCGATTCCTTCACAGCCAGTACCTCCCGACGCCGTGCAGAACGTAACCCGCAAAGCAGAAGATTCGCCGGATCCCCTTCACGCCGAGGAAGCGGTAGGTGTTCCACATCATCGCCGCGGAACGGAACTTGCTGCCGGTCTTTGAATTCTTCGTTACGCGGTACAGCGCGAGCGGTTCGTCGATGCCGACCGCCTTCGCGCCGCTTTTCAGGATCCGATACCATGAGATCACGTCTTCATGCAGATGACTCTGCTCCATCGGATGCCGCTCATAGACCTCGCGCCGCACAAGAACCGTGCTGGTTACGATGTCGTTTCCGTACAGCAGCCGGTCCGCCATCAGCGATGCGGGCACGGAAAAGCGTTTTCCCGTCGGTTTGCCGTCTCCGTCGATGCAGAGCGCCGCCGTGCAGACGAGCGCCGCAAAAGCCTGTTCCGCGACCGAAAGCTGCCGTTCGAGCTTTTCCGGCTTCCAGAGGTCGTCGCTGTCCAAAAACGCGAGATATTCGGCCCGCGCCGCCTGCACCGCGCAGTTTCGCGCGTTTGCAACGCCGCCGTTTTCGGAAAGCGTGATCACACGAACGCGGCTGTCCTCCGCCGCAAGCGCACGGAGAACGTCCGGCGTTCCGTCCGGCGAACCGTCGTCGACCGCGATCACCTCTATTTCGCCCACCGTTTGCGTAAGCGCCGAGCGAATGCTGCTCTCCACCGTCTTCTCGCACCGATACGCGGGCACGATCACGCTGACGCGCGGCGTCATTGCGGTCCCTCCTCTCCGTCCGGCAGCGGAAGCGCGGAAAGATCTTCGTATACAAAGTCGCCGAACGCCTTTTTCCCGACACGCGTGCACGCGCGCAGGATCCGGATCGCCGGGTTCAGCAGCCGGGAACGCTTCGGCGTTCTGCCCTGCTCCCGCATGGCGCGCTCAATGAGATCGCACGTTGCGACCGGCTCCGGCTCCTGCGGAAAGAAAACGCCGGCGCGCGGCGCGTCCAGAAGCCGCTGCACCGCTTTGCACAGCGTATCGATCGACGCCATGCTGCGGCGGTTTGTAAAATCGGGGCAAAACGGCAGTCGCTTTGCAAGCCGAAAAAGCTTTTCCGGATTGCCCTTTGCGCCGGGACCGAACACCACGGGCGGACGCAGGATCGTTACGCAGAACGTTTCGTCCGAGAGCGGCGCGATGCGCCGTTCCGCCGCAAGCTTCGAGCGCCCGTACTGCGTGACAGGCTTCGGCACGGTGTCCTTTGTGACCGTGCCCGTCTCCATGCCGTATACGCTCATCGTGCTGAAAAACACGAACTGCTTTACGCCGTCGCGCTTCGCCGCCTGCGCAAGCGCCGCGGTCAGCTCACAGTTGATCTCCCGAAACAGCGATTCCGTCCGGCTCGTCTCCCTTCGGTGGACGATCGCCGCCGCATGGACGATCGCGTCGAAGCCCCTGAGATCGAGCGTTTCCGGGCGAACGTTCCGCAGCGAGACCGTTTCCGCGGTATGCCGGTCCGGGGTCCCGTTCAGACGGTCCCGGATCGCCGTTCCGATCCACCCGTGTTCGCCTGTGATCAGGATCCGCTTCATTTTTTGTTCTCTTGTCTGTCGTCGCTCCTGCCTTCGCTGAAGCCCTTGCGCGTTACGACCGTGGAAAATGTTCTCCAGATGCAGATCATATCCATCGCGAAGGTCGTATGCGCGGCATATTCGCCGTCATACCGCGCCTTCTCCTCCACCGACAGCGCGTCGCGTCCGTTGACCTGCGCCCATCCGGTGAGCCCGGGTCGGACGTCGTTCGCACCGTATTTGTCGCGCTCCGCAATGAGATCGTACTGATTCCAGAGCGCGGGCCGCGGACCGACGATCGACATCTTGCCGATAAAGATCTGAAAGAGCTGCGGAAGCTCATCCAGACTTGCCTTCCTGAGAAACCGTCCCGCCCGCGTGATCCAGTGGTGCGAGTCGGAAAACATATGCGTCGGAACGTCCTTCGGCGCGTTTTTCTGCATCGTGCGGAATTTCAGGATCTCGAATTTCGTTTTATGGATGCCGATCCGCGTCTGTCGGAAGAAGACCGGTCCTTCGGAATCCAGCTTGATCCAGACCGCAAGAATCAGAAACAACGGCCAGAGCAGCAGGATTGCCAGCCCCGACAACACGATATCCAGAAAACGTTTTCCAAACTTTCGATACATTTCCGCTCCGTTTTGACAGATTCGCAGCCCGTGTCGAACCGAAGTGCATACGACTGCGACTATACTACCATAACCGTATCATAGCACAGTTATTCAGAAAAAGCAACCGCGCGCATACGTATCTTCTACAATATATGACACCAACCTTCCCCAAAATTCTGCTTTTTACCCATAATATATTATTATGCGACAGGATCGGGCTTTTTCGCCGCCGCGCGTGCGCGTTTTGTGAAATATAGGAACGCATCCCTGCTCTGGCTCGTTTTTTCTCTTGACAAAGCCCCCGTTTTCGCGGTATCGTATACAAGGACAAAATCGAATACCGTCACGGCTGATGGGCCCGGGAGAGGTCGTCTGATGCGACGCCGAAGGGGAACTGCAGAAACTCTCAGGCAAAAGGATCGGACCCGGACGTGACTCCGGAAAGGAAAGGGCTCATCCCCCTTTACGCCGACGGTGCAACCGCTCTTTTTGCGGGAATCTCTCAGGCTCAATACGGAGGCGCAGGGTACGGGCGTACTTTGCGCTTTTTCATTTTTCCGCGGCAGGCGCCGCAACAGTTCAAATTCACAAAGGAGGACTCTTATGAGCGAACTCAAACGCACCCTTTTGTACGACGCGCACGTGGCGGCGGGCGCAACGATGGTCGATTTCGGCGGCTGGGAAATGCCGATCCAGTATCCCGAAGGCATTGTCGCAGAGCATCTGTATACCAGAAGCGCATGCGGACTGTTCGACGTGTCCCACATGGGCCGTCTTCTGATCGAAGGCCCGGAGCGCCTTGCTTTTCTGCAGCATGTTCTGTCGAGCAACGCATCCCTGCTTGACGTGAATCAGGCGCAGTACTGCATCATCCCTGCCGAGGACGGCAGCGCGGTCGACGACGCGTACCTCTATCGGTTCGAGGAGGACCGGTTCCTGCTCGTCGTCAACGCGTCGAACACAGACAAGGACCTTGCCTGGTTTGCGCCGATCGTGAAAAACTATGACTGCACGATCAAAAACATCACGGGCGAGACGATCTCGATCGCGGTGCAGGGTCCGAAGAGCGAGGAGATCCTGAAGACCCTCGCAGGCGTCGACGAAGTCACCAAGCCCGCGCGCAACAA
>JAZNHI010000161.1:0-4822 GCA_045576895.1 Clostridia bacterium
TTCACAACCTTGCGTCGAACGCCGAGATGCGCCTGCCCTATACCTCGCTGAAGCTGCTGACCGAAACGAAGGACCTGTTCCTGATCCGCACGCAGCAGAAGCAGCTGATTGCGCTTGCCAAGTACGGTTTTTCGGACGTCACGATCGAGGGCTTCCGCGCGTTTATGGACGAAAAGTGCCCGAAAGCGAAACGGAAATGGAGAAAGGCGGAGTGAGCATGAAAACGATCTATCTGGCAGGCGGATGCTTCTGGGGCATGCAAAAGTTTCTGGACCAGTTCGAGGGCGTCAGGGAGACCGAGGTCGGCTATGCGAACGGACCGGACCGGGCGCCGAGCTATCGCGAGGTTTGTGACAATTCCGGGCATGCGGAGACCGTGCGCGTTGCGTACGACGAAAGCGTGCTTTCGCTTCCCGAGCTCTTGCGCTTCTATTTTCAGGTCATCGATCCCGTTTCGGTGAACCGGCAGGGCATGGACGCGGGCATTCAGTACCGCACCGGCATCTACTATACCGAAGAAAGCCAGCTTCCGGAGATCGAGACGGTGTGCCGGGAGGTCGAAGAACAGGTTAAAAAGCCGCTTGCGGTCGAGGTGAAGCCGCTTGCAAACTTCTTCTCCGCGGAGCTTTACCACCAGAAGTATCTGGACAAGAACCCGGGCGGCTACTGCCACATTCCGACGCGGTACTTCCATCTTGCGGAACAGAACAGGGGCGAATGAAGCGAAATAAAGAGGGTGTCCGGAAACCGTTTTGCGTTTCCGAACACCCTTTTTTGCTGTGACGGAGGATCAGTCCCTGCCCTTGAATTTCGCGGGTTTCAGCGTGGACAGGTCGGGGGAGTTGCCGTTCTCGTCGTATTCGCCGAACACCAGCATGTCCACGATCGGACGGCCGACCGCGGCGTTTCCGTGGTCGCTGCGCATCGTCGGATGGTTGATGATCTCGCCCATGAAGACCAGGACCGCACTTGTGCCGCCGTCAAGGTTGAACGCCTCCTTGACGCCGAGGGATTTCATGACCGCGACCATCTGATACTCGTTCATGCCCTGCGCGTACTTGCTGCTGTTGTCGCAGGTCATGATTACGTAGTGCCCCGGTTCATAGTAGCCGAGGATGTTCCGCGCCTTGAAGCCCATGTTGCCGTATTTGGTTGCGTCGGGACCTTCCTCGTAATTGCGGATCACGATCGGACCGAACTGCCACGCGTGCCACGCGCCGTTTTTAAGCTCCTGCTCCAGATTGAATCTCTCCTTGCCGAGACAGAAGGTTTTGAACGAACCGTCCTTGTAGAGCACGGCGATCGCGCAGGAGTTCCAGCCCTTGTTCTGCCGCCAGTTGTGCCGCAGAACGCCGCCCTGCAGGGTCAGTCCCTGACTGTAGTTGCCATTGACCGCAAGGATCGCGTTCTCGCGCTGCACGAGCGCTGTCGGATCCTCGGCGGCAGAGCCGTATTCGCCGCCGGAGAAGGCGATGCGGAACGAATTCAGATTGCGGATCCAGATGTCCGCAACATAGTAGGTCTCGCGAATGTCGCGGTTCAGATGATCCTTGATGATCTCCTGATGGACCGTGACTGCAATGCGCAGGTCGTCGCTCTGGTAGCTGTAATCCGCGTCGACGCCGGTATCGTAATCCGGGAAATGCAGCGCGATCTCGCCCTCCTTCGGCTCGGGCGTGGGCTCCGGCGTGGGTTCGGGCGTGGGCGCTTCGGTCGGTTCGGGCGAGGGTTCCGTGCCGGGCGTCGCTTCGGACTGCGCGGGAACGGATTCTTTCTTGGGCTCGGACGCGGGATCCGCCGTCACGGGCGGTCTGGGGACCGGTCCGGCGGCGGGAGGGTATGGTGTGCTCTGCGTGCTGCAGGCGATCGCGAGCAATACTGTCAGGATGAAGCATGCGAGTCGTAAAACCGGTTTCATTGCGTTCCTCCGGGATCGGATTGGTGCTTTCGTACCCATACAGTTTACCGTAAATCGGCGCGCGTTGCAAGCCGATTGCGATTTGTTCACAGTTTTTCAATCTTTCTCGCCTGCGCGAAAGATTGACAACAAATGTCGATTGACGTATAATTTATATAGAATATTGCAGGAGGATATAAACAAATGGGAAGAGTGTTTCGCATGAAATGCCCGAGCTGCGGCAACGTCGTGAACCTGAACGGCACCGGTCCCTGTCCGAAGTGCGGCGCGCCGCTTGACGTCAATCAGCCCGCCGCGATCGCGCTGTACCGCATGGGAAACTTTATGGGCGCGGCAACGGGCTTCGGCCTCTACATCAACAACCAGCCGTTCGGCGCGATCGCCAACCGTGAATCGCTGATCATCCCGCTTCCGTACGGCACGTATCAGATGCACATCGTCTGCGGCATGAACCGCAGGTGCAACGACCCGGTGATCACGCTTACCCCGCAGGATCCGTTTGTGTGCCTCAAGGTGCACATGAAGATGGGCTTTGTGCAGAACACCTTCATCCTCGAACGCGTCGATCCCTCGACCATGCCGCAGTAACATCAAAACGGCAAGGACCCTCCGGCTTTCCGGAAGGTCCTTTTTTGATGCTTTTTATCGGGTTTCGGCGGTTTCCGAAACGTGCCGGGCAAAGTCCCAGACGCTTTGCACCGCGGGGGACATCGTGTGCAGCCGGTAGCGCAGCAGGCAGATCTCGCGGGTCATCGGCACGTCGGAAAACGGGATCAGGCGGAGGTTGAAGTTGTCGAGGATCGGCAGCCGCGGCATGATCGCAACGCCCGCGCCGGTCGTGACGGACGCGGCGATCGAGCTGTATTCGTCCGCTTCAAAGACGATGTGCGGGAAGAACGAGGCTTTCTTGAACTTGTCGGCAAGCTCGCGGTATATGACCGCCTCGTGCGAGATCGAGATGAACTGCTCCTCCGAGACGTCCGCAAGCGTGACGGAGGCGCGGTCCGCAAGCCGGTGCGACGCCGGCAGCACCAGAAAGAGCTCCTGTTCGGCGACGGGGAGGTATTCGACGGAATCGATCTCCGGCTTTCCCGCGATCACAAGGTCCAGAGAACCGTTCAGAAGCTGTTCGATGAGTCCGCCCGCCATGCCCTGGTGAAAGCGGAACGCGGTCTGCCGGGTGCCGAGGTGCGCATAGAACCGGTCGACGAACGACGGCAGCACCGAAAAGCTGACGCTGTAGATGTAGCCGAGATTGATGATCCCCGCGCCGGGCGCCTTGAGCTCCTTCAGTCGCTCCTGTCCCTTGCTCAGCTCCGAGAGCGCGCGCTTGGCGTACGGAAGGAATTCCGCGCCGTACTTGGTCAGGGCGACCTGCTTGCCCTGCTTTTCGAACAGCGGCATGTTAAGCTCCTTTTCGAGCTTCGAGAGCGCGTAGGAAAGGCTCGGCTGCGAGATATAGAGCAGCGCCGCCGCGCGTGTGTAGTGCAGGACCTCCGCGGTCACGCAGAAATACCGAAGCTGCTGCAGCGTCATGTGCGCACCTCCCAAAGATCTTTCGAAAGCGTGCGCCACGCGTCGAGCAGGAACCCGAGCGCCAGCATGTCCGCCGCGCCGCCGGGGGAAAGATTGCGTCCGATCATCTCGCGATCGAGCACGCGGAGCGCATTGATGCGTTCGTTCTCCGGCAGCATGGCGATCCGGAGCGCGTTTTCCCGCGTAAATCGCAGCCCGTCTTCGCCGCCGCGGTGCAGAAGATTGACGTCCTCCAGCACGATCATCACGTCGATAAGCGCAAGCGCGCCGGGATTCTCCGACCCCGCGTGCGCTTTGAGCCGGTCCGCGCAGTAGCGCGCATGGAAGAATCCGTCCGCCGCCTCGCCGACCGCGCCGCGCGCGCCGTGGTCCCGATAGACCTTCGCGCCGTTCGTGTCGGTCTTTGCAAGCGCGTTCAGAAGGCGTTCCTCCGCGTCGGTTTTTGCAAGCGCCGCCGCGTGATCGACCGCGTCGCCGCCGAAGCACAGCGCCTTGCCCATGCCGTACAGCAGAAGCCCCATCGAATAGATCATGCCCTTGTGCGTGTTCACGCCGTTCGTGGCGGCAAACATCGCACGCTCGGCGGAAAGCCCCGCTTCCCTGAGCGGCGCCATGCCCGCGTCGGAAAGCCCGAGCCGCACGGCGGTTTTGAAATACGGGACGAGCGACGCCGCGCTTTTCAGAAACAGCGGCACGTCCATGTCGGGGTGCGCCCCGTTGTTGCGCTTGTCCACCAAGCCGGGCTTCGGCGTCGTTTCAAGCTCGCATATCAGGGCGTGGTGCGCGGTATAGGCAAGCGTGTCGGCGCAGAATTCATTCAAAAGCGCGTCGGTCGCCGCCTTCACCGCATCCAGTCCGTGCGCGCGGCTTCTTGCGCACGCCGCCGCCGGTCCGTCGCAGACGAGGCATCTGCGCGGAACGCTTCTGGAAAGCTTTTCGCCGCCTGCGTTCAGCACGTCGAAGTCATAAAGCCTCGCGGCGGGGAAGGCGTCTTCGAGCCGTTCGAGCGTTTTCTTGACCGCTGCCGCGTCCGCGTTCAGAAGGATCAGCGCCTCCGAGCCGGTCACGCCGTCAAACGTCTTTCGCGCAAGCTCGCGGAACCCGAAATCCGCGAACGCCCGGAGCCCTTCGTCGAACAGCAGACGTGTCTTTGCCGTGCGCTTCACGTCGCCCGCGATGTTCAGAGAAAACGAAACAAGGCAGGAGGCTTCATCCGCCTGCCGGAGCAGTTCCGTCTGTGCCTGCGCCCGCCGTTCGCGCGCGTCAAGCATTTCGTTCAACGTAACGGAGGATGGCTGCATAGGTGGTTTCGGGGAAGTCGGATCGTAGCCATGTCGTTCTGTGAGCCAAGGAGTTGAACCAAATCCT
>JAZNHI010000162.1:0-5484 GCA_045576895.1 Clostridia bacterium
GTATCCGTACACCGCGGGCAGCACGCAGCTGCTGCACGTTCTGCCGCCGGAGTTTCTTGCGGGCGGCACGGAGGCGATCGCAAGGCGGCTTATTGATCCCACAGCGCAGCGCATTTTGAAAGAGCGCTTTGAGACAGGCACGGATTATGATAACTACGCCATGCTTTTGGGCTGGGAGAACATCGAGATCTCCTCGGTCAGGTGCGGGGAGGACAAGCCGCTTGTCGGCAAAACGGTTGCGGAGGCGGCAGGGGATACGGAGCCATGGCGGTTCTGCGCCGGGCTTTTGTCCCGCAACCGCTGCGCGGTCACGATGATCGACCGGCTCACGTCGGAGGACGACATCGCGGCGATCTATCGGGAACCGTTTTCCTATGTGATCTCGGACGCGACGTACCCGAAGGACGGCATCCCGCATCCGCGCGTGTACGGCACGTTTGTGCATATTCTCGAGCGGTTTGTGCGGGAGCGGAAAACGCTTTCGCTTCCCGCGGCGATACGGAAGATGACGCGCATGCCCGCGGACCGTTATGGGTTTACCGGCAAGGGACGCATTGCGGTCGGCGCGGACG
Organism: Clostridia bacterium; assembly: GCA_045576895.1. GTDB lineage: Bacteria > Bacillota > Clostridia > Christensenellales > CAG-138 > UBA3792. The sequence goes on from JAZNHI010000162.1 coordinate 573, forward strand.
CGGATCTGCTCGTATTCGATCCGGACCGCATACGGGATCGGGCGACGTTTTCCGACCCGGCGCGATGCGGCGAGGGCATGGAGACGGTATTGGTAAACGGCGTGCCGGCGGTCGAAAACGGCGTCTGCACGGGAATCGGAAACGGAACGGTTTTAACACGGAGGAACCCATGAAACACGAAAATCAGAAATGCAAGATCCTGGTCATCCGCGACCTGCTGCTGGAGACGGACGAGCAGCACCCGCTGACCGTTGCGGACATCATCGAAAAGCTGAAGGCGTGCAGCATTCAGGCGGAGCGCAAGAGTGTGGCGGACGATCTGCTGACGCTCTCCGATTACGGCATGGACATCGAATCCGTCGCGGTTGGCAAGCGCAAGGGGTACTATCTTGCGTCGCGCACGTTTGAGCCGGCGGAGCTGAAGATGCTTGTCGACAGTGTGCAGGCGGCAAAGTTCCTGTCCCCGAAGAAGACGGCGCGGCTGATCAAAAAGCTTGCGACACTTTCGAGCCGGAACGAGGCGGCGCTCTTACGCCGTCAGCTCTATCTGTCCGACCGCGGCAAGACGGACAATGAATCGATCTTCTACAACATCGACGCCATACACGGCGCAATCGCCGAGGACCGCGAGATCACGTTCGTCTACTGGCAGTACGATCTGAACAAAAAACGCGTCCCGCGCAGAAGCGGCGCGCGCTATCGGGTCAGCCCCTTTGCACTCGTCTGGGACGACGAGTTCTATTATTTGATCGCGTACGACGCGGAGGACGCGCGGATCAAGCATTACCGTGTCGACAAGATGAATCGCATCACGATCGGCGACGCCGAGCGGCAGGGGAAGGACGCGTTCAATGCACTCGATATGTCCGCGTACACGAGCCGCAACTTCTCGATGTTCGCGGGGGAGGATGCGGACGTGGTGCTCGACTGCGACGCAGGTCTCATCGGCGTGATCGTGGACCGCTTCGGAACGGACGTGTCCGTGCATCCGGAGGGGGAACGCTTTCGGGCGTTCGTCAGGGTCGCGGTCTCGGAGCAGTTCTTCGGCTGGATCGCGGCGCTCGGCGGCGCGGTGCGCATCGTGTCTCCGCAGCCGGTCAGAGAGCAGTTTCTTGCGCTGCTGGACCGCGTGAAAAACGCGCAGCAGTAAGCCCGCGAAGGACCTCATTGTTTTACCCCATATTCCTGACGGAAAAGAAAGGAGCCCCGATATGAATTGTCCAAGATGCGGCGCTGTGGTTACGGAAACGCAGATGCACTGTGCAAGCTGCGGGATGGAGCTTCCCTACGCAGCCGAAGCAAAGCGGATCCAGCCAGGGCTGAAGCGCGCATATCAGCCGGAAGAGGAGCTGCCGCGGATCCCGGTACGGAACATGCCGGATGAGGGACCGCGGTCCGCCTGATCAACAGAAAAAGGAGCGCAGATACGCTCCTTTGCCGGTCGGTTCAATATGCTGTTATTCTGCGGCGTCCAGCTTTTTGCTGAGCTCGGCAAAGCCTTCCGGATCCGATACGCGCAAAAGCTCGACCGCTGCGACGGCACGGACGGCGCGCTGTCCCTGCGCGTCCAGTCGGGAATAGCGATCCAGAAGCTCGCGCTTTTCGCTGTCCATGAAGACGAGACTTTCGCCGTTCGCGACGGGTTTGATGTCGAGAACCTCACAGATATGCATGATGGTTTCAAAGGAAGTTCCGCCGATCCCCTTCTGCAAAGCGGTGACGATCGTGGACTGCGGAACGCCGATATACATCGAAAATTGACGCACGCTGCGGAATTGCTTTTTGATTTCGGTTTTAATCAGTTTTGTAAGTTCATCCATGTAACACACCTCCGATAGCTTATCATAGCATATCGGATAAAATCCTGTCAATAAAAATATATTTTATTTCAAAAAATTTACAAAGGTCCCGGAATCACTGACAATATCCGGGGTCCGTAATAATTTGTACAGACAAATCGGGCACGAATATCCGCATGCGCGTCCTTGACGGATCGCGCCTGTTCCTGTATACTGTTGCAGAAACGCAAGGCGCAAAACCGCGATCCGGATCCGTGCGAAAACGGTGCCGTTCCGGATCCCGCGCGGCGACTTTTCCGACCTGCGGTTGCGGAAAAGCAACCTCCGGTTGCTGGCTTTTTTCTTTGAAAACCGTTATAGTATCACCATGAAAACGATCCTGCTTTATCTGAAACCCTATCGGAAACCGCTGATCCTCACCGGCGTGCTGTGCATCCTGTTCACGCTCGGCGGGGCATTTCTGCCGTACCTGATGAGCCGCATCGTGGACGACGGCATCGCGACGGGCGACATGGGCGTGATCCTGAAATTCGGCGGGCTGATGCTTGCGCTTGCGGTCGTGTCCATGCTTTGCGCGGTGTGGATGGGCGCGGTGAACGCCCGGATCTCCGCGAGCTTTTCAAGCGATCTCAAACGCAGCATCTTCAACAAGGCGTCCGCGCTGGATTTTGAGCACTTCTCGAAAATCGGCACGTCGGGACTGCTCACGCGCTCCACGCATGACGTTTCCACGATCTCGGATATTTCGGGCATGTTCGTGAACGTCGTCGTGATGGTTCCGATCATGATCGCGGGCGGCGTCGCGTTTGCTTTTTTGAGCGACCGCGTGCTTGCGCTCATCCTGCTTGTGTCCATGCCGATCGCGTTTCTGATCCTGTTCCCGATCCTGCGGCATCTTGATCGACTTTGGAAGCTTTCTGACGAATACATCGACGAACAGAACCGGCTGATGCGCGAGCGGCTTTCCGGCATCCGCGTCATCCGCGCGTTCGACAAGGAGGCGCACGAGCACGGACGCATCGCGCATGCGACCGAGGAGATGGCAAAGTACATCATCCGCGCCAACGTTCGCGCAGGCTATGTGAATCCGCTCTGCATGCTGGTGCTGAACTTCGCGACCGTCGCAATGCTGTGGGTCGGCGCAAACCGCCTGCAGGATCCCGTCTTGCTCGAAAAAGGTCTGACGGCGGGCGGCGTCATCGCCACCGTGCAGTACGTGGCGCTGATCCTGAACGGCGTGATGATGCTCTCGTGGACGTTCGTGTTCCTGCCGCATCTCAAGGTTTGCGTGAACCGCGTGACCGAGGTCCTGGAACTTCCGGATGAGCCGACGGACGCGGGCGACGGCGCGTTCGTCGAAGGCGATCTCGTGCTCGATAACGTCAGCTTCGCCTATCCGGACAGCGAGCTCAGGACGATCTCGGACCTCAGCTTCACGGTCAAAGCGGGGGAGACCGCCGCCATCATCGGCGGCACCGGCAGCGGCAAATCAACGATTTTGAAGCTATTGCTGGATTTCTATCCGCCGACCGGGGGCAGCATTTCGCTCGGCGGCATTCCGTATGAGAAGATCGGACGCGGCGGCGTGCGCAAAACCGTTTCCGCCTCGCTGCAAAAGGGCATGGTGTTCGAAGGGACCGTTCTGGACAACGTGCGCATGGGCGATCCGAACGCGAGCGAGGAAGCGGTCCGCACCGTGCTCGACATCGCGCAGATGACCGACTTTGTCGAATCCCACAAGGAGGGGCTCGATTACCGTCTTGCACAGGCGGGGGCGAACATCTCGGGCGGACAGAAGCAGCGCATCAGCATTGCGCGGACGATCCTGAAGCCCGCGTCGGTCTACGTGTTCGACGACAGCTTTTCCGCGCTCGACTATCTTACCGAAAGCAAGCTCAGAAAGAGTCTGAACCGCTATCTTGCGGGCAAAACGCAGATCATCATCACGCAGCGCGCCGCGACCGCCATGCGCTGTGACCGTATCTTTGTCCTCGAACAGGGCAGCATCGTCGGCAGCGGCAAGCACGAGGAACTCGTGAAAACATGCAGGGTCTATCGCGAGATCGTCCGTTCGCAGCTGGGAGGTGACGCGGCATGAAGAACGGCAAAAACACCAACGCCGGAAAGACCGTCGTGCGCATCCTGAAGGACACGAAGCCGATCGCGGGGTGGCTGACGCTCGGTGCGCTGATCAGCCTCGTTTCCGTCGCGCTGTCCCTTGCGACGCCCGCGTTTGTGCGGAACCTTTCCGACCTGCTCTATAACTACTGGGAGCCGGTGCATCTCGGCGAGCCCGCAGTGTTCGACAATACGGCGTTTGCGCTCGGGTGCGCGCTCCTTGCCGCGGCGTACGCGGGCAGCTCCCTTGCGGCGATCGGCGAAATGCTCATCATGAACAACGTCGTTTCGAAGCATTTCACCTGCGCGATCCGCATCCGCATGAGCGACAAGATCCGCCGCCTTCCGGTGCGGTACGTCGATCAGACGCCGAACGGCGAGATCATTTCACACATGACCGACGACGTGTCCGTCATGGGAACGACGGTGCACAGCTTTCTCGAAACGCTGATCTCCGGCGTACTGAAGCTGCTCGGCATCATCGTGCTGATCTTCATCCTGAACCCGATCCTTGCCTGTGCGGTCATCGCGTTCGTGCCGCTTTCGCTTGTGCTTTCGGCAAAGATCGCGGGCAAGAGCGAGAAATACTTTGCGACCGTGCGCAAAAAGAACGGCGAGCTGTATGCGCTCACCGAGGAAACGTTCACGGGCTTCGACACGGTCAAGGCGTTCCACCTCGAGGGGCGGCAGCGCGACCGGCAGAGCGAGCTTTGCGGCGACATGCGCGAGGCGGCGCAGAAGGGCACGTTCCTTGCGTCGATCGTGCAGCCGATCGTGGCGCTTTCGAACAACATCGCCTATATCGTGATCTGCATCCTCGGCGGCGTGTTTGTCGCGAACAACCTGTTCGGCATGAGCGTCGGCACGATCATGGCATTCGTGATCTACGCGCGCATGTTCGCGGGACCGCTCGAAAGCATTGCGCAGGGCTTTTCGATGCTGCAGCAGACGATCGCTTCCGCCGAGCGCGTCTATCAGATGCTCGACGAGGAGGA